>JAPLWO010000026.1 GCA_026396555.1 Candidatus Magasanikiibacteriota bacterium | reverse complement strand
GGAAATACAGGGTGCATTTTATCATCCAGAAATTGGTAACATCGATTTAGTTTTTGGTGTTCAAGGAAAATCTGGATTTGGTCTCGCGCATATAGTTGAAAAACATCCTGAAATAATTATAAATCTACACGAGTGCGTAGCTAAAAGTAAAATACTTCAAAAATTGGATGATAGAATTATTTTGTTGTATGAGCCAAATATTAAATCAATTATCAGTTTGACGTGGTATGATTTTGAAAAGAAATGGTTGGTGACTGCGTATGAAAAAATTCCTGATTAGCCCTTAAAATCGCTGTGGCCCGCCATAAGGCGGGCCGTTTCAAGTCTCTCCCTTCAACGAATTACTCCACAGCAAGAGATATCTAGAATATATTACTTCGATGCACAACTGTCAAGCTAGTATGACTTCGCAAATAAAACGCGTTTGTTTGACGGTTTTCCAGATTTTACACAAACACCAGCCTCTTCTTTTGAAGAGAATGGAATGCAACGAATCGTTGCGCCGGTTTCTGTTTTGATTTCAGCCTCGACAGCAGCGTCGCCGCACCAATGTGCGTGTACAAATTTTCCCGCTTCAATTGCTGCGACAAAATCTTCCCATGAATCAACGGAAATAGTTTTTGCTTTTTGATATTCGAGCGCACGGTCGAATAAATTTTTCTGAATTTCTTCAAGAAGTGCAGAAATTTCCGCAGCTACAGTGTCAATCGCGACAACTTTTTTCTCGCCCGTATCGCGACGAACTAAAATACAGGTGCCGGCAGCAACATCTTTTGGTCCGAGTTCAACACGAACGGGCACACCTTTCTTTTCCCATGCAAAAAACTTTTCACCCGGTCGAAGTTCGCGCGCGTCAACGCGAGATTTAATTCCAGCAGATTTTAATTTCGCCGATAATTCATTTGCCGCCGCGCCAACAGTCGCCGCAGCTTCTGGATTTGGTGCGATTGTTGTAATGATCGCCTGAATCGATGCGATCCGTGGTGGCATGACCAAACCTTTATCATCACTGTGCGTCATAATCAAACCACCGATCGAACGCGTCGACAAACCCCAACTCGTTTGCCAGCCAAATTGTTCCGTGCTGTTTTGATCCAAAAATTTCACGTTAAAAACTTTCGCGAAATTTTGTCCTAAATTATGTGACGTCGCGAACTGTAATGCTTTTCCATCCTGCATCATCGCCTCCAAAGAATACGTGCATGCAGCGCCCGCAAATTTTTCCGACTCTGATTTCACGCCGAGAATAGCCGGAATCGCCATGTAATTTTCTGCAAAGTCGCGATACACTTCTTGCATTTGTCGTGCGCGCGCATCAGCTTCTTCATCAGTTGCGTGGACCGTGTGACCTTCTTGCCAGAGAAATTCCGTGGTGCGCAAAAATAATCGTGTGCGCATTTCCCAACGAACGACGTTTGCCCACTGATTAATTAACAACGGTAAATCACGATACGAATGAATCCAGGTTGAAAAAACTTCGTACATCAATGTTTCCGAAGTTGGACGAACGACGAGCGGCTCTTCCAATTTTTTTCCGCCCGCATGCGTCACCATCGCAACTTCTGGTGCGAAGCCTTCAACGTGCGCTTCTTCACGCTTCAATAAACGCTCTGGAATAAACAAAGGAAAATATGCGTTCTCAACATCAGTTGCTTTAAATTTTTCGTCGAGAATTTTTTGTGTGGTTTCCCAAATCGCGTAGCCATACGGCTTAATCACCATACAACCTTTGACCGGCGAATGTTCTGCGAGCTCTGCCGCATCAATAACATCGAGGTACCATTGTGAGTAATCTTCGGCGCGCGTGGTGATTTGTTTGTCCATATGATCGCGATTAATATGCTGTACCTTAGCATAAAAAATGAGTTTTTGAAAAGGGGTACTCGCCGCGCGCGTAGTTTATTAAAATTGACCATTTTCAAAAAAACCGCTATAAGTATTCTGGGAAATAGTTTCCCCAATGGAGTGCACCATGATACAGAGACAGCCAGTGATCCAAAAACCTTTGCCGCGGCTGCTTATTTTTGCTTCGGGCACGAAGACGAGCGGCGGTTCGGGGTTTGAGAAATTGGTGTGGGCAACGAGGGCGGCGGGCGATGGTCGATTGGAAGCGGAAATTGTGGGCGTGGTTTCGAATCACGAACAGGGCGGCGTGCGCGAGCGGGCAGATCGGCTCGGCATCCCGTTTCATCATTTCGCGGGTCCGTTTGATGGCGAAGGCTATCTGCAGATGGTCGCGAGTTTCGATGGCGTGGATTTTGTTGGTTTGTTTGGGTGGATGAAGCTGATCATTGGCCTCGATCCGCGCAAGACGATCAACATTCATCCCGGCCCGTTGCCGCTGACCAAGGGTATGCATGGAGCGCCACTCTACGAAACCGTTTTGGCGGCGTATCGACGCGGCGAAATTTTGCACACGCAAGTCAGCATGCATTTTGTCACGCCGCGGTACGACGAAGGTCCCGTGTTTCTGATTGCGCAGGTTCCGATTTTGGACGGTGATACGGTCGAAACGCTGAGTCGGCGCGTCAATCGAGCGGAACATGAATATCAAGCGACCGGTGTGCAGATGGTTTTGTCAGGCGCGATTACGTGGGATGGAATTCCTGGTTCGCATGTGAGCAAATTGATCGCGCCATGGCCGGCAGATTCGCAGATGTTGATGTCGGTGCATGTTGCCGCGACCGCAGTAGGCTAAGTTTTGAGTTTTGGTACGCACGGCCCCAAACATTTCGTTGTAACGACGGAGTGTGCGGGGTCTTATTTTTTTATCCGCGCTATATTGACAAAAAAGGGTTTTTCGATTACGATACCTGCGCGTTACGAAGACGCAGGAGGTTTCCATGAAGAAGGTTTTGATGTGGTTTGGCATTAGTATCGTGGCATTGGCCATTCTTGCGCTCATTGCGTTCGATACGTGCTCAGTGAATGTCTCCAACAATCAACTTGCCTATACGTTCGACCGCTGGGATGGCGGAAAGGTCGAGGTCGTCAATCACAAAGGCTATGTGTTTGAGATTCCGTTTGTGCTTGACGTGTATGTGATCGACCTGAGTCCGATGCAGCTGTGCTTGAACGCGAACAATCGCGTGCTCAACTGTAAGCTCGTGCAATTTGACCCGGCCGGACTCGATCTGTTTCTGTCATTGCATGGAGTTGGGCAGTACTCGGGCCGGAGCAAGGCTGCATTCGAAGAAATCATGAAGAGCTACGCATTCGAAACGACAGGGACGACGTATCCATTTTTGAAGGAATTGCCGAGCAGTCAGTTAGGCAAAGCTGTAATGCCGGCGGTCGGCGGTGGAAAATGAGGTTTCCATTCACAGTGTTTCAGACAGCGGCAGCAATGTTCTGGAGGCCGGTCGTCTTTGGTCTGCTGTGCGCGTATCTGTTCACGGTTCATTACACGAGATTTGGCGAAGTCGGCATTGAGCGCAACATTTTCACCGGCGAGTTGACACTCGACACGCCCGGGTGGAATGCCACATACC
>JAPLWO010000022.1 GCA_026396555.1 Candidatus Magasanikiibacteriota bacterium | reverse complement strand
TTCCCTATCCGGGCGGTACAGAAATTTCCGAGCTCGCAGAACAAGGAACCCGTAGTGCAATTAATTTTCCACGGCCGATGATGCGCGACGACAATTATGACTTTAGTTTCGCAGGTTTAAAAACATCCGGCCGAACATGGATCGAGGCACGCGATAAAAAAATTTCATTAAAAGAAAAACGAGACGTATGCGCATCATATCAAGCTGCAGTTGTTGATGTGTTAATTTCGAAATTAACACGTGCTGCAAAACAATACAAACCAAAAACAATTTTATTAGGCGGCGGGGTTGCAGCGAACGATGAATTGCGACGAGCGCTCGAAAAAGCTGTTGCTGAAATGCCTGGAATTACGCTCGTGATTCCGCAAAAAAAATACACAACTGATAATGCTGCCATGATCGGAGCGGCGGCATATTACACAGGCACAAAATTTAAATCTTCATGGCGCTCCCTTGTTGCAAACCCCTCATTTGAGATACAATAATAACACTATGCAATTACTCGAAATCGACGAACTTTTTAAAAGCAGCTGGCTCGTTTACAAACCTCGCGCGATTCGACTTGCGCTCATTACATTTCTCGCGAGCGCAGTTGCCGCCATAGTGACAGGTTTTTTAATCGGACTGACCGTATTTATTGGAAGAACTCCAATCATACATGTCGGAGGCTGGATATTACAATTTTTTAAATTAACATTAGTCTCAATTCCAACGCGTCCATCGATGCACGATTTTATTTTGTGCGGCATTATCGCGCTGTTTTGTCTCATCTACCTGTTAATCGTAGGCACCTGGTTTTCAGCTACTCTGTGGCACGCAGTATTACAGCCAACAAATATTGATATTGGCGACGCTTTTGAAGAAGGATTTAAAAGCATTCCACGTTTACTCGGCGTCACAGTACTTGTTAATACCATGATCGCAATTGGATCATTATTTTTGATAGTTCCTGGAATTTTATTGAGCGGTTGGTTCGTGTTCGCGCCCATCGCAGCAATCAAAGGAAATCCAATCATCAAATCAATAAAATATAGTCGCGCACTCGTCCTCGGTCGCTGGTGGGCGATCGTTGGCAGATTGATTCTTGCGGGAATAATTGCAGTTGTTCTTCCCCGCATGATTGCACAAGCACCTCAATCAATCTCAAGCCATCCAAACGCAACTCTTGTTTTACTTCTCGCTGGAATTATTCCTTTTTTACAAGCATTATTCCTCTCCCCTTGGTACATGATTTTCAAAAGAATGCTTTACGAAAATGCGGAGCAAAATATGCTTACAAATTTTTCTACTCCAGTAGCACCCACGCTTACTCTCGAATAATTACAACGTCTGCACCTAAAATTGCACGGACGCGTGACTCGAAATCCGGTGTCCACGCAACTGCGTAGTCAGTTTCAACTAGTCGAACAGTTTCATTCACAATCAGCCGGATAATAATTCGCACATCACCACGACTTGATGCGAGTACACTTTTTAGTTGTTCTTTTTGCTCGGCCGTAATTTCTGGAAGTAACTCAATCGTTACGTTTCCAATCACTGTTAGCGGAGTTGGAGCCGACACGGCTTCTGAAGCTACTGATGTATTTGAATCACCACGCGGTACATATCGCTTTTTATTTCTGAGTGCGATCAATTGTTCGCGCATTTTTTTCATGATTTCTGGCGCTGTTTCTGGTGTCAAAATTTCCGCATTCTCTACAAAAATTTTATTGTCACCAGCCTCACTTGAACGACGGGCAAGCAACGCGATACACTCTCCAGAAATCCACATGGGTTCAGTTTTTGCAAATGATTTCGGAAAAACCATAACTTCAGTCGAGGCTGACAAATCTTCGATCTTCGCATTCATCATCGCATCATGATTTTTTGTCCATTTCTTTTTTGCTTCAGTAATAATTGCAAGCAATAATATCGCGCCACCGGCCGGTTCGTTTTCAACTGACGCAATTTCCGTATATTGCCCTTTAAAATCTCGTGCGTAATCTGTACACGGATGCGACGAAATATACAAACCGATTAATTCTTTTTCCCATTTTAATTTTTCTCCCATTGGCGCGTCAGGTGCTTCCTGTAAAACTAATGTTGCGAGCGGCGCGCCCATGAGGCCCAGCAGTGACCCTTGATTACTGTTCGCAGCTTGCGTGTGTTCGCGTGCAAAAATCAACATGCGCTCAACATTCGCGAGCAACATGCCGCGATCTCCCCACATATCCATCGCGCCACATTTGATTAAACTTTCAATTGATTTTTTATTCAAATCCTTATCACGCACACGTTCCAAAAATTGTGGCAATGACATGAACGGCCCGCCCGATTTTCGTTCTGCAATAATCGCTTCGGTAATATGCGCACCCACATTTTTGACCGCGGATAATCCAAATCGAATATTTTCTTTTCCATCCGCTTCTTTTGTAACGGAAAACTTTTCAAAACTTTCATTCACGTTTGGCGGCAATACTTTAATTCCCATGCGCTCACATTCGTGTGTAACCTCAGAAAGTTTTTCAATATCATCACTTTCTGCAGACAACACCGATGTCATGTACGCTGCAGGATAGTTCGCTTTTAGATACGCGGTGTTATATGCAACAACGGCGTACGACGCTGCATGCGCGCGACCAAAACCATATGCTGCAAACGGTTCAATGAGCTGCCACAAAATTTCAACTTTTAATTCCGGCATGCCGCGCTCAATTGCACCGGTAAAGAACTTTTCTTTCTGGCGTGCCATTTCTTCTGGAATTTTCTTACCCATTGCCTTACGAAATTTATCTACTTCTTCCCAGTTGTAACCCGCAACCGCAATTGCGGCAAGCAAAACGTCGTCTTGGTATGTCAAAATTCCAAACGATTGATCCAGAATCGGTTTCAATCGTTCGTCTAAATAAGTAACGAGCGACGGATTGTGTTTTCGTTTAATGTATTCTGGAATTGAATCCATCGGACCTGGACGAAACAGCGCCACCATCGCCATAATATCAAAAATATTTGATGGTCGAAGTTCTTTTAAATATCGTGTCATGCCTGCACCCGACAATTGAAACACACCAACCGTTTCACCGCGCGTTAACATCGCGTATGTTTTTTTATCATCCCACGGAATTTTTTGGAGATCGATTTCAACACCGTACAACTCGTGAATTAATTTCACCGCATTTCCTAAAATTGATAGATTACGAATGCCCAAAAAATCCATTTTCAACACGCCCGCTTTTTCAACCGCATGCATTTCGTATTGAGTTGTTAAACGCGTTCCCCCAATTTCGTATTGCACTGGCGAAAAATTTGTCAGCGGTTCAGGCGAAATAACAACGCCCGCCGCATGAATTGACGTGTGACGCGCATTGCCTTCAATTTTTTTCGCAATATCGATCAACCGTTTTACTTCGGGCTGCTCATCGTAAATTTTTTGCAAATCCGGCGCCTCCGCAAGCGCACGTTCGATAGTCATCGGCGTTCCTTGTGCGCCAAACGGAATTAATTTTGCAACGCGATCACAAAATCCATATGAAAATCCGAGCGCGCGGCCCGCATCACGCACACTCGCGCGCGCTGCCATAGTTCCAAATGTAATAATTTGTGCCACACGATCACGCCCATATTTCTGCGTTACATATTCAATAACTTCTTCACGACGATCATCAGCAAAATCACCGTCTACATCAGGTGGCGATGGACGAAATGGATTTAAAAAACGTTCAAACGGAAGTTTAAAAAATAACGGATTTACCGCAACGATTCCAATTGAATATGAAACAAGCGAGCCCGCAGCACTTCCGCGAGTCGTGGTCACAATGCCAACCGATCGCGCCCACGCAATATAATCTGCCACCGCTAAAAAGTATGGCGCATATCCTTTCGTTTTAATAATTCCCAATTCATACTCGAGACGTTCAGTCATTTCCGGAGTAATTTCTGGCAACAATTTTGCAATTCCCGTATACGTTGCTTCGCGTAACACATCGTCATACGTAACATCTTCCGATTTTTCAACCAACGGAAAATGCCATACATCGAGTTTAATTTCGATATTAATTCGATCTGCAATTTTTACCGTATTCTCGAGTGCTTCTGGTAAATGTCGCCAACGCGACTGAATTTGTTCAACCGTACTCATCGAACGATCAATATTAATTAAAGATTCGCCGCGATGATCATGTACAGTTCGCCCCAATCCGATACAAACCGAAATTTCACACGCTTCTGCGTCCTCAGTATCTAAATAATGTACATCGCGCGTCACAACCATCGGCAATCCAGTCACGCGCGCAATTTCTTGCAGCCCTTCGTTAATCAAAAACTGTCCATCCAAATCTAAATGATCCTGCAGTTCCAAATAAAAATTTCCCTCGCCACACATCGCGCCATACTCTTCTGCAACGCGCTGCGCTTTTTCTTTTTCGCCCGACAAAATTAATTGCGCGATTTCCCCCTGCTTGCAACCCGACAACACAATCAACCCTTCGTGATATTTTGCAAATAATTCTTTATCAGCGCGCGGTAATCCATCATGAAATCCTTCGAGCGCCGCGTCAGAAACTAATTTAATTAAATTTCGATATCCGTCGTAGTGTTCTGCGAGCACCGTTAGATGATACGGCCGTGGTTGATCATTCGATTTCTCGTGACGATTCGGAACCATGTACAATTCACAACCGATGATTGGTTTGATCCCAGCTTTTTTACACGATTCATAAAATTCGATCGCGCCATACAACGCACCATTATCCGTTAATGCAACCGCAGTCATGCCCTGCTCTTTTGCACGCGCAATCAGCGCGTCGATTTGAGGAACGGCTTTTAAAAGCGAATAATGCGAATGCGCATGAAGGTGAACGAAAGACATGGGAGGAAAATAAACTCTAACTAAAAGCACCTGGGATGTTACTCCCAAGTGCGCTTTTGTTCAAGTAGTAGGAACAATTATCGTGACATGCGCTTGATCGCATGTTTTGCTTTTTTCTTTGCAACTTTAATGCCTGATAAACCTTCGCTTTCAAGTGCTTCGCCAATCGGACCAGCTAATTTTCCGGTCACCATCTTAAGGCCGTCCATGACAAAACCAACACCTGCACCGATGAGCTCCAATTTATCGCGGATGTATCCAACTGATTCACTCATTTCGTGAACGCGATCTTGGATCTCGCCCATGATGTGATTTGCGTGGCGTAAAATTTGTGCTGCGTAAAACAGAAGCCATGAGAGAAATAATGCAACCCACAGAACTGAGAACGCAATCACGATGTTTAAAATATCTCTGCTGTCTTGAATGAACATATGAATGAACTAGAGAACGTTATGGACGAATTATAGCACAAAAGTTATCAACAGGAAATTATTCTACGATCTTACTTTTCTTTATTGTGCGACATATAAAAATATAATCGTGCGATGAAAGTTCAACGTCTGTATTACACAGGTTTCAGAAAACTAGAAACCTGTCAATGGTGGAAATGATGTTAATAAAAAAATCGGGCTGCACATACTTGCGCATGCACAGCCCGGGTTCCAAGTGTCCGAAAGCTACAACTGCCGGAGGAAACCAGACGCCGACCCAGAGTCCACATTCATGCCCATCACGTCGTCCGCTCCGAACTCGAGCTGACCGTCGTTGAAGAGGAAGTGCGGCGCGCCGTCGAATCGGCCATCGGCGTCAAACGAGTACTCGTCGCCCGAGCAATCGACCCGCAAGTCATTGATATCCAGCAACCGCTCCGGGTGCGTCAGCAGCATGATGCCAATCTCGAAAGCGCCGAGACCGAACTCATTACCCTGAAACAACACGCGTGCACGACGAACCGACTCGCCCCGATGCTCGATGCCGAATTGCGCGTCGACCACGAGGATATCGTGCCCTTTCTGCTGCTCCGCGAGCGTCTTGAAAACGTCAGCCTTCTTCGACGTTTCGCGCAGACGCTTCGGGCCCAACTCGCCTTTGCGAAAGCTGACGAACTTGCCGTCCCCGCGCTGCGCCCGAAGCGCCGCGAGCACGAGTTCAACGGCTTCGCCGTATGTGGGCGCGAGCAGCTGCCACTTCGGAATCGCGAACGATCCTTCCGTGCCTTCAGCCTTGGTCACCGCCAACACTTCGTCGCACGTCCCGAGCTTCGAAAAGTAGCGCTTCAGCGCGACGACCTGATCGGCGATGGGCGTCGGGGCCTTGTAGCCGGACAGGTAGCCGGAGGTCGAGGCGACCTGCTCGCTCGCGAAATCCTGCGGCTTCGCCAGCCGAATGAGCAGCTCTTCGAAGCCGTCGGCGAGTTCATCACCTTTGTTTAGAATGCGATGACCAGCCTCATTGGAGATTTTCCCCAACCGCTCGAGTTTCTCAACCCGGGCAACGAGAATGTCGCGAATTTTGTCTTTCTGATCTTGAGTCACACATCCCTGTGGGATCCTTGTGGTCATCACCACCTCCTTTACCCCGGTAGTTAGTTGTGGAGTATTGCGGAATAGTAAACTACATTTTTGTGGTTTTGTCAAGCTTCACACAAATGATGATTACGAAGCTTTTTTTAAAAATTATTTTTTCTCTTCTGGCCAATATCCAAGCCGTCCAATATTTTCCAAATACCGTTTTGTAAATCGATTTGAATTTAATACGCGCATAGTGTCTGACATCGCAACATAATCGAGCAAAAGTAATACAACCGCAACAACGCCGCCCGCGATTGCGCGATTTACCAAATCATCACCATACGAAACCAATGTCACTGCAGAAAGCGCAGTCGCGATCGAGAGCAAAACCCCCCATGCCCAGACGCCTGCGCGCTCACCGCGCAATTCATGAATTTTTTGTCGCGCTTCTGACGCTTGTCCAGAAATTGTCATGAGCTCCGCAAACAATAATTTTCCTTTTTCGCTCGTCAATTTATCGAAGCCATATAACTGTTGTGTGATACGTCGAAATAATTCATTTGTTTCGTCATATCGATCAAATGGAATTACTTCGAACGCGTGCAAATAAGATTCGATCGCCTCGCGCACCAAATCAAACCATGGAATTTGATTTTCGCTGCGAGAAAATGCGCGCGCAAGATGATGGATGCGACGCAACTTATTTAACTCAACCGAAACCGCATCAGATAATTGATTGAATCGACTGATCGCAGTTGAAATAAATAATGTCACGAGTAGGCCAAAAATAATTCCGAGCAAAATTGTTGTTGCTGATCCCCATTCAAGTTGGTGGCCCGTAGTTTCGATTGCAAGGCCCGCAGCAAATGCGAGAATCACTACTAAATGGAGAATGAAATAGAGAATGCGTTTAAACATAAAATGATGAATTTGATTTGACTAATTATAGCACACACAATATTTAATGTTACACGTAAGAAATACGGCTTTTGAGCTCACGCGTCAAAATCCCCAGCGAGGATTTTGCGCTGTCTCTCGGGTTCGCTCGTCTCGACGGTGTCGAGACACCTGCCCGCTCACCCTGCGAGACGAGCTCGCAAACCATATTTCTTACGCGCGTCATCTAATTTTGCATGGGATTATTTAAGCAATCCAACTATATCTCGATACGTGACTGCAATTACTAATAACATCAGCAAAACAAATCCAACCGTATGAATTATCCCTTCAAGCTCTGCCCGGACTTTTCTTCGTGACACGGATTCAATAATCACGAACAACGCACGCCCACCATCAAGCGCTGGAATTGGCAAAATATTTAGTACGCCTAAATTGATCGAGAGCATCGCCATAAGTTGTAAAAACGGAATCCATCCTTCGCGCGCAACTTGACCCGTCACAACCGCGATTCCAACTGGGCCTGAAACGCCTTCTTGTAATTTACCCGTATGAAACAAGGTTCCAACAATCGTACCCATTGTTTTAAAAATCAACGTCGAAATTCCAAGCGTTTCCTGCCCTGCTTTTACAAACACAATTGGAAATGGATACCGGACATGTGCATAATCAAACACAGATACACCAATCCCAACAACATCAGGCGCAATTTTTGCCGGAACAATTGCGATCGTTTCTGTTTTTCCATCTCGCACAAATGTAACCGCAACAACTGCGCCCGCATTTTTTTTAATTACTGGCGGAACTTCCGAAGCGTGTGCGATTATTGTCCCGTCAATTGCGGTAATAACATCTCCCGCTTTCATTCCTGCATGTACTGCCGGACTGTCTGGTAATACTGCATCAACCATCACTCGCTCGTTCGAAAAAATTGCACCCGCATCCGCGTCGCCTTTTGGCATTTCAACGCCATATGCAAACACGCCCACAAAAATAATATAACCAACGATAAAATTCATCGCAACACCTGCGAGCAAAATAACCAACCGCTGCCACACTTTTTTATGCGCAAAACTATCTGCATCTTTTGTATCGCTTCCATCTTCCCCTTTTAATCGCACAAATCCGCCGAGCGGAATCCAGTTCGCTGTATATTCAGTTCCGCGACGCATCCATCCTTTAATTTTTGGCGGAAATCCAAAACCAAATTCAAACACGCGCACACCAAATCGCCGCGCCATGAAAAAATGCCCCCACTCATGTGCGATTACCAATACAAATAGTAGGCCAATAAACGGAAGTACAGATCCGAAAAAAGAGCTGAGCATAATTTTAAACAATCAATGATTGAACTTCTATAATTTTTTCCCGCATCGTCATTTCGTCGCGCGCTTCCAAAATTAATCTGAGCAGTGGTTCTGTGTTTGACGGTCGAACACTAAACCACCAATCGCCCATTTCGAATAATAAACCATCGATTTTTGTAATCTTCGCCGCGATCGGCGCATACATTTCTTCGATGCGAGCTAATGCCGCCGCGCGATCCTCAACTGCAAAATTAATTTCACCTGAATGTGAGTCACTCAAAAAATCACTCGCCAATTCTGATAACGGTTTTCCTGATGACTGTAACAAATTCAAAATCAAGAGCAGCACCATATCCGAACATTCCACTCCAAAATAATCTTTGAAATAAAAATGCCCCGCAAGTTCGCCGGCAAAAATCGCGCCGACTTCGCGCATCTGTTTTTTAATAAACGTATGTCCAACGCGCGACATAATCGCACGCCCGCCATTTCCCGTAATCGCGCGACCAACTGCGCTGCGCGATCGTAAATCGTATAAAATCGTTGCACCTGGATTTGATTTTAATAATTCACACGCGATGAGCCCGGTCAACACATCGCCACTGACTTGCACACCACGTTCATCAACAAAACCAATTCGATCTCCATCTCCGTCAAACGCAATACCGACTGCTGCGCCGCGCGCAACAACTTCGTGTCGTAAATCTTCAAGCGTTTCTTCTTTTAACGGATTTGCTTCGTGGTGTGGAAATGTTCCGTCTGGTGTGTCATACATCACATGAGCTGAAACCGACGGAATTCGTGCGAGCAACTGATGAATCACCGCACCTTCCATTCCATTGCCACAATCAATCACCACTGAAACAGGTTTCGACGCATCAAAAGTAACTTTTGAAAAAAGTACATCAAAACAATTTTCAATCACGTCGCGCGTTTCGACCGTGCCGACAGCCGCCGCATTTTTAAATTCCCCGCGAAGTGCCAATTCTTTTACATCCAGTAATCCGCTCGCCTCGCCGACCGGCGTTCCGTCGCCCAATAAAAATTTCATTCCATTCCACTCGCCCGTGTTGTGTGACGCGGTCACCATGATTCCGCCATCATTTCCCGAAATTCCAATTGTTGCAAAATACAAAACCGGCGTCGTCACCAATCCAACTTTAACCAAATGCACACCCATTTCAACAGCCGCCGTTTCAATCGCTGCAACCATTTCTGGACTCGACACACGCATGTCCCAACCTAAAACCAACTGTTTAATTTCAAATTTTTCAATAAAAGCGCGCGCAATTAATGCCGCTCCGGCCGCGTCCCAATCAACGCCATACACACCCCGAATATCGTACGCTTTAAACACTTTTGGATTCAACATATTAAATCGTTATTCTCAGCCCCACCTGATTGACGTTATGAACAAAACACGCTATGCTATCCTTATATACATATGCCCGTTTCAAACGTCTGGCGAGATTATAACATACAGCGCATCCGTCGCTATACCTCCATTCCGAAATTGATTACGGTTGCCCGAAGTTACCTTAAAAATTACAGCTCAGAATTGTACGCGCTCATTTCAACACTTGAACGCGCACAGCAACTTCAAGAACTCGGCCTCGCGCTTCTCGGCGAACAATTTGAAGCAGAAAAAAAATTGTCACACGAAGTTCGATCGCTCATTGTCGCCTGTCACCACCATCACGCGCTCATCGCAAAAACAAATTTCATGGATCTTGAACACGATTTACTTGATGCAGACGCGCACCTCCACGCACTGAACGGACTTTTGATCGGAAATAAAAAATCGTTGCACGCATAACATTTCATTGTATGAATTCAGCTTCCTTCATGGATAAAGCAAGCCGTCATTTTCGTAATACAATTGCAAACGCATATAAACATGCTGAACAACACGGCACCAACATTGTAACGCCAGTTCATTTATTATTTGCATTACTCGGAGAAAATGGAAGTATTGGTGAAGAAATTTTACGCCGCGCTGGAGTTAAACGCGAAATGTTCGTCGAACCGCTGGCGGAAATCGAAACACTCCCCGGCGCATCTGCAGCACTTTTATCTCCGGGTGCGAAACGTGCAATTGAAAAAGCTGTTTCACGCGCTGCACAAGGAAATCATTCCTACGTCGGAACCGAACATTTATTATTTGGATTAGTCGATATCGATTCAGCTGATATTGATTTTGTGTTATCAAATAAATCAATCAAACGAAAAGATTTTGCACAACAACTCGACATCGCGTTAAAAAGTGCATCAAAATTACCAGAAATTTTATCACAGCTCGGAGGAACTGAAGCTGCCGGCAGTGCAAAACAAATTTGGAAAAATGGAAATGAAAAACAAGGCAAACAAAAAATGCCCGCGCTTGAATTTTTTGGCGTTGAATTAACAAATCCAATTTTCGCAAAAAAAATTGATCCAATCGTCGGACGCGATTCTGAAATCGAACGCGTCATTCATATTCTCGCGCGCCGTACAAAAAATAATCCAATCTTACTCGGAGATCCGGGCGTTGGAAAAACAGCAATCGTCGAGGGTCTCGCAAAACGAATTGCGAGCGGTGATGTTCCCCCAACGTTACTTGGTCGCCGCATTTTCGCGATCGACCTTGGCCTCATGATTGCCGGCACCATGTACCGCGGCGAATTTGAATCTCGTATCAAACAAATGGTGGATGAGGTTCGTGTGAATCCGGATATCATTTTATTTATTGATGAAATCCATTCAATCGTTGGCGCAGGCTCTTCAAACGGAACGCTCGACGCCGCGAATTTATTAAAACCTGCATTGGCGCGGGGCGAATTACACGTGATCGGTGCAACAACATTCGATGAATTTAAAAAACATATTGAACACGACGCAGCGCTTGAACGTCGTTTTCAACCGGTACATGTCAGCGAACCATCTGCAGAAGAAACGACTCAGATGCTCGGATCTATCAAAGGACATTACGAACAATTTCACGGAATCGCAGTTGGCGACGATGCAATCGCAGCGGCCGTTTCACTCGCGCACAAATATTTTCCAGAAAAAAGATTTCCAGATAAAGCAATTGATTTACTCGATGAAGCGATGAGCGCGGTAAAAATCGCGACCGCGAACGTCGCGACAGCGCAACTTAAACTCGATCTCAAAAAAACATTAATCGAGCACGACGCAAAAAAACAAAAAGCTGTTTTGAAAGAAGATTACGATGCGGCGCAAGAAATAAAATCAGCAGAACAAAATCTTGCAGCACAATTACACGCGTTAGCTGATGCTGAAGAAACAGCTGGACCGCGCGCGACTGTTCATGCAACTGATGTATACAAAGTTGTCGAACGAATTGTTCGTCGACCGATGAGTGCTGATGCTGAAAATGTGACACCAGAATATTTGCGCACGTTTTTATCGAGTAAAATTTTTGGACAAGACGACGCAATCGAACGAATCACTCACGCAATCACCAAAGCGCAGCTTGGCCTCCACGAAGAACGCCGTCCACTCGCATCGTTTTTATTCGTCGGCCCAACCGGCAGCGGAAAAACTGAGCTCGCAAAATTAATCGCGAGTGACATGTATCACGATGAAAAAGCGTTGATCCGTTTTGACATGACTGAATTTTCGGAAGGATTCAGTGTCTCGAAAATGATGGGCTCGCCTGCGGGCTATGTTGGGTATCGTGAAGGATCGACGATCGTTGATCGCCTTCGCCGACAACCAATGAGCGTTTTGTTATTCGACGAAATCGACAAAGCGCATCCGGACGTCCTTAACATTTTATTACAAATGCTCGAAGAAGGTTCAATCAAAGACGCGAGCGGAAAAGAAGCGTCAGTCAAACAATGTGTGATCATTCTCACCTATCAAATCGCGCCTGAAGAAATCACGGGCTCAAATTTTGGATTTGGATCACCCGCACACAACAGAACTGACGATTCGATTCGCGCATCACTGTTTAATGTCATCAAACCAGAGCTCCTCAATCGGATCGATCAAATCTGTGTATTTCATCCGGTAAACATCGCAGCACTTGAACGAATCGCCGAGCGACAACTTGAAGATTTTCGTGCACGACTCGCAAAACGATCAATTACACTCGAATGGGATTCTGATATAGCGAAAATTATCGCACAACGTGCCCATGAACCCAAAGAAGGTGCTCGAAAAATCCGCCATGTAATTGAGTCTGAAATTGAAAATCCGCTGGTTTCAGAAATTGCACATCACGCGAGCACTCGCGCGCTGCGCATCACCACAAAAAATGATATACTTACCATAGAACCTATCTATGGCGGAGTTACTCAATCGTCCGAACAAATCTTTGCCGTCACTCGATCTCAAAAATCGACCAAGAAACTTCGATTGGCAAGCCATACGTCACACAGCTGAAGTCGAATCGCAGGATGATGAAGACGAAGATGAAACACCAGATTTCTTCATGGCGCCTAGTGGCGATGATTATGATATCGATTATTCAGATGATTACGACGAAGACGAAGATTCCGATGAAGATGAGGACGAAGACAGCGACGAGGATGAAGATGAAGACACTGATGAAGATTCCGATGAAAACGAAGAATCCGGCGTCATCAGTCAAAAAAACCGCGAACGCATTATTTCTTTCGCAGTTTCATTCTTCTCTCCCTTTGGTTTAGGATTTTTTTTCGGACCTCTTGCCAAAGTTATCATGTGGCAACACCGCAAGAAATAAATTTATTTCGCACCTTCTATGGAAATCACTCCTGACAAAAAAAAATTAATTGCGATCATATTTATTTTGATCGGCATCTCCGCATTGTTTTTTCTCATTTATAAAATATATTTTGCACCAGCTGCAATTCCGACCCAACCTTCGCCATCAGGTACCGAAGGCCAACCAGGCCAGCTCGTCCCATCCACACCCCGAAATAAAGCTGAAGGCGAACAGCCAACACAACCAGGTGCCCCAACCGGTGCACAACCACTTCCGAGTGCAGCACAAGTTCAACAAACTGGAACAGGATCAAAAATTGTTGCAACGCCAACCATTATTACTGATCAAACAGCAGCGGTCACGATCAGCGGCGATGGAAAAACAATTCAATACTACAATCGAATCGATGGAAAATTTTACAGTGCTGATGCAAACGGAATAAAAATTGCGATGTCGTCAGAAAGTTTTCCAGCTGCGCAATCAGTTGTCTGGTCTCCGAGTAAAAAAATTGCTGAAATGGAATTTCCTGATGGCAGCAAAGAAATTTACGATTTTACCAAACAAAAACAATACTCAATCCCTTCGCACTGGTCAAACATTCAGTTTTCGCCTACCTCAGATCAAATCGCAGGTTTAAGTGACAGCCCCGATCCAAACGCGCGATTTTTATTTACATCGAATCTTGATGGCACAGGAGCAACACCAATCGAACCACTCGGTGATAACAGCGACAAAGTTACCGTTAGCTGGTCACCAAACAATCAAGTGATTGCATTCTCGAAAACCGCACCCGCAGTTGGAGGAGATTCAGATCGCCAAGGCATTTTAATGATTGGAAAAAATGGCGAAAACTTTCGACAATTAACCGTCGAAGGTCTCGGATTTCAGCCGCTTTGGACTCCTAAAGGTGATCGTATTTTATATAGCGCGTATAGTGGTGCAAGCAATTTACAACCCACATTATGGATCGATGGCGGAACGAGCGATACGGTCGGTGCCACTAAAAATTTCCTCAACATAAATACATGGGCAAACAAATGTACGTTCATGAATAATGACGAAGCAATTTGTGCAGTTCCAGATCCAACCACATTGGTTCGAGGTATCGGATTCGCACCACAACTCGCTACAAACACAAATGACACAATCTATAAAATCAATATCAGAAACGGACTTCAA
>JAPLWO010000071.1:6452-8270 GCA_026396555.1 Candidatus Magasanikiibacteriota bacterium | reverse complement strand
CGGCGCGATATGTGACATGAAGCGCAACTGCTTTTTTGCCTGCACCGATTTTTTCTCCGCGAAAAATATCAAAAATTTCTGCGCTTTGCACGAGCTGATGTGCGCCTAAAACCGTCGCAGATAATTCACCTGCTGTTATCTGCTCGCTAACTACGACCGCAATATCTCGAATCGAGTGTGGAAAATTTCCAGTCTTTTTATATTGGTGTACTTTTGGTTCTTGCGCGAAAAGTTCGCTCAAATTTATTTCCGCAATCACTGTTTCATGTTCGATTCCCATTCCAGACCGCACCGCAGAATTCATCGAGCCAATATATCCAACAACTACGCCGTCACAGAAAAATTCTGCTGCATGACCAACGCGTGACCATGCTAATTCGGATTGCATCGGTCGAACTGAAAGTTCATATCCGCACTCGCGAAAAATAGATTGAACCGTTTCACGCACACGTGCAAAATTATTTGTAGCTTTTTTTCCACTGAGCGCAATACCTAAAACGGTTGGCTGCGCTGGCAATGCGCGATCCTCTTTTTTACTTACATCAGGAATTAATTCTCCTAATTTGAAAATTTTTGCGATTTCGAAAACCGCAACTTCATCGCGTGAATGAGAATTTTTCTCAACAACTTCTGCCAAGTTAATCGCAAGCGTTGGTGCTAGAAATGGCCGCTCTGCAGAAAGTGGATTTGCAAGTTCGATCAATTGTTCTGGCGCGTAACCAAAAAGCGCGAGCGTTTGTGGTCGCACGTATCCATACGTATTCACTTCCGTAAAACCGTGGCGCAGTGCACATAATTCTTTAACAGAATATCGAAGCGCTGAAACACGATCTTCTTCGAGCGATCGCAGCTGCACCGCAGGCAACAGCGAGGTAATGTTTTCAAAACCAAATAAACGGACAATTTCTTCAATCAAATCGTGCGTGCCAACAATATCTTTCATTCGAAATGTAGGAATCGTGACGCGAAGTTTTTTTGCTGTTGCAACGCAATCAAATCCAAGAGATTCTAAAATCTTTTTTGCGCGTGACAATTCAACGTCCCCGCCAATCGCGCGCTGTAAATCTTCCGCTGATAAATCAAGCACGCGTGTTTTTGCGAGCGCTGTTTTTTCATCGATCACGCTGCTTGCAACGCGTGCCTTTGGAAAAATTTCTTTTAACAATTCAACCGCACGCGCAATTCCCCATTCTGTATTATACACGTCTAATCCTTTTTCGAACCGACTTGAACTTTCTGTGCGCAGATGCATTTTCATCGAAGTCTGACGAATCGAACTTGCTGCAAAATGTGCAGACTCGATTACAATTGTTTTTGTCGCTGCACCAATCGAATGATGCACACCGCCCATAATTCCCGCGATTCCGATCACATCTTTTTTTGTCGCAATTACAAGTGCGCCCGTTGGAAGTTCGTGTTTTTGTCCATCGAGCGTTGCTAATGTTTCGCCACCACGCGCGCCACGAACAAAAATCGTCGCATGATTTTCTTTGTCTTTGACCGCATCAAAATCAAATGCATGCAACGGCTGCGCGCCTTCGAGCATGACGTAATTTGTTACGTCAACAATCGCATTGATTGGACGAACTCCTGCAGCGTTTAATCGCGCTTGCATCCATGTCGGCGACTGAACTCCTGCCGAAACACCGTCAATCACAACTGCTTGATATCGCGTGCACAATTTCGAATCTTCAATTTTTACATCAAGCGCAAAATCATTTTTTCCCGTTATTTTTTTCGCCGCTGGTAATGTTACTTTCGCGCCGAGCACTGCACCAAACTCACGCGCCATACCGCGCATGCCCCAGAGATCCGGAC
>JAPLWO010000071.1:0-6442 GCA_026396555.1 Candidatus Magasanikiibacteriota bacterium | reverse complement strand
CCATACCGCGCATGCCCCAGAGATCCGGACGATTCGACAATGATTTATTATCAATTTCAAAAAGTACATGATTTTTTCCAAGTGCGATTGCAAGCGGTGTTCCAGGTTTTGCCGTGATCGCCGACAAATCTAAAATTTCTTTTTCGCCGCCTTTTGGAAATTCCGCAGCCAATCCAATTTCATCTGCGCCGCAAATCATTCCATCACTTTTCACGCCACGAATTTCCGCCGGCTCGAGCGTTACTAACTCACCTGCTCCATGCCACTGCACACGCGATCCAACACGCGCGATCACGACTTTCATTCCAACTGCTAAATTCGTGCCACCACATACGATCGACAACGGTACATGTTCACCCACATCAACTTTTGTCACACGTAAACGATCCGCATTTGGATGCGGCGCAACTTCAATAATTTCTCCAATACAAATTTTTTCTAATGCAGTAGCTTCTGAAACCACACCTTCAACTTCTGCGGTTCGCAACGAAAATTCTTGTGCGATCTTCTCATCGCTGCGCGTTCCCAAATCAACAAATTCTGACAACCATTCTTTTGAAATCAACATACTATTGCTGTAAGAAATTTAAATCGCCTGCATTAAATTCACGCACATCATCGATGCCATATTTCAACATCGCCATACGCGTCAGCCCTGGCCCAAATGCAAATCCAGAATATTTTTTTGGATCAATTCCGCCTGCACGCAAAACTTCTGGGTGAATCATTCCGCATCCGATAATTTCAAGCCAGCCTGTTCCTTTACACAACTTACACCCCACCCCACCACAAATCGTACACGTCACTTCCCCATTCATGCCAGGTTCAACGAACGGATAAAATTTTGGACGTAGCCGAACTTTGGTATTCACACCAAATAAATGTTGCGCCATTGACTCAAGCATTCCCTTGAGATGTTGAATCGTTATATTTTCGCCAATAACCATTCCTTCAAACTGAAAAAATGTGTGCTCGTGTCGCACGTCTGTTGCTTCATTTCGAAAACAACGACCCGGTGCAACCATCGCGAGCGGCGCTCCATATTTCATCATCGCACGAATCTGCACACAACTCGTATGCGTGCGCATCACCCATGTTGGATGATCCTTAATGTAAAATGTGTCCTGCATGTCGCGTGCTGGATGATCCGCGGGAATGTTCAGAGCTTCAAAATTATAGAAATCAGATTCAAGTTCTGGTCCATCCAAAACTAAAAATCCTTTTGCACGAAAAAAATTACTCAAATCCTCACACGCCATCGTAATTGGATGCAACGCTCCATATTCTGGCGCTGGCAAAACCGGCTCCGAAATATCAATCGCACCCGCACCCGATAATGCAGCAATTTCCGCGCGTCGTGCCGCCAACAAACTTTCAATTTCCGTCTTAATTTGATTCGCGCGCGCACCCACGGTTCGCTTTGATTCATCGTCCAATGTGCTGAGCAATTTTAAAATGCCGGTCAAACTTCCTTGTTTGCGACCCAATAAATCAATCTCAACAGACTCGAGCTCGACATCTGTTTTTGAGCCTGCAATTGCACCTCGCGCATCCGCGAAAACTCCGTCTAATTGTTTGAGCAAATCCACTGACATATCAAAAAGAATTCAAATAACTGTTTGCCCATTCTACCGCACTTGACAAAAACAGTAAAATCAGCTAAAAACATGTGAGCGTGAAGGCTCGCGCTTTCGAAAAAACCCGCGGGCTACAGGCCACGCACGAGGAGGATCCATGCGAAATTTGACCTTGATTCCAGTGTTCATGTTTTTGATCGCCTGTTCGAGTTCGGCCGCGGCGCCGACGAACGACGACGCGGCCAACGACGCAACGGATGACGGCTTCGGCGACGGTTCGGGCGATGGAACGCTCGACACCATTGACCCGAACATCGTGCTCTGCAAGACGGGCTGGAAGATCGGCGATCCGTGCACGAACGGCAACTTGTGCCAAGTGGACGCGAAGTGCGATCAACTCGGTCAATGCACTGGTTCCCCGATCCTCTGCAACGACGGCAATCCGTGCACAGTCGACCAATGCCTCGATCCGCACACAGGATGCGACTTCAGCAAGATCAACACCGGCGACACCTGCAACGATGGCAATGCCTGCACGGAACACGACACCTGCAGCAGCGCCGGCACCTGCAACGGCGACAAACCGGTTCTCTGCGACGACGCGAATGAGTGCACGACCAACACCTGCGACACGAAAAAGGGGTGCGTGTTCCCGTTCAACTCGGGTGCGAAGTGCAATGACGACAACCTGTGCACATCGCCGGACCTCTGCCTCAACGGCCTGTGCCAAGCCGGCCAAGCCACGGTGTGCAATGACAGCAACCCATGTACGACCGATCTGTGCGACACGAAAACCGGCTTGTGCGTCTTCACCCCGTACCTCGGCCAACAACCGTGTTCGGACGGCAATGCATGCACCCAGAATGACGCGTGCGAGAAAGGCGATTGCAAAGCCGGTCCGCCGGTGAAATGTCCGACAAGCGACGCATGTACGAAAGGATCCTGCAACTCAGCGAGCGGCGACTGCGAATACGTCTACGTCGGCGCAAGCACCAGCAGCTGCACGGATGGCGATGCATGCACTGAAGGCGACCATTGCATCCCGGGTGCAGCCTCAGGCTCCGGCAAATGCATCGGCACGGTGAAAAGCTGCGCCGACGGCAACGAGTGCACGACCGACTCGTGCGATCCGAACAGCGGCTGCGTCAACCCCCCAGATGACGGCGCCACCTGCTCAGACGGCAGCAAGTGCACGGACCAAGACAAATGCAAACAGGGCAAGTGCCTCGGCATCGCGCTCCAATGCAATGACGGCAACGAGTGTACCGAAGACACGTGCGGCCAACAAACTGGCGCATGTCAGTTCAATCCGCTGCCGGGAAAACAGTGCCTCGACGCAACCGTATGCACCAAGGACGACATCTGCAACAGCAACGGCAGTTGCGTTGGCTCCAAAGTGTCGTGCGACGACGGCAATCCATGCACCTCAGACACCTGTGATCCGGTTTCGGGTTGCAAGTTTCAAAACGTGAACGGAATTCCCTGCACCGGCGGTGCATGCACACAAAGCGACACGTGCCAACAAGGCGTGTGCAAAGTCGGCGTGAATTTGTGCGATGACAATAACGACTGCACCATCGACAAGTGCGACTCGAAGACCGCGACGTGTTCCAACACCGCGCTCGTCGTGACGCTGGGTCAAGCAATCGTCTGCGATGACAGCAATCCGTGCACCAAGCTCGACCAATGCCAAACCGGCGGGACGTGCATGGGTTCGTACGCGTGTGACGATGGCAAGCCGTGCACCGCGGATTCGTGCAATCCTTCAAACGGGACGTGCGCGCATCTGCCAATCACCGGCACGCCGACCTGTCCGTAAGTTCTGAGACTGATTTCGGTTTCTGTTCCCGCCCTGCTTTGACGATTGCTACTGCAAACGTTGAGGTGGGGCCATTTTTTTTCTTAATTTTTTAGCTTAAATAACACATCAATCAGCTTGACAGAGCGCGAAGTTTTTGTTAGGGTATTTCGTGGCCTTGTTGCCACACATTTTGAACTCAAACGTCTCGAAAAATGGAGGTACACTCATGTCCATGTTCACGCACGCAGCCACGCTGGCCGCATTGATTCTAATCACGACCACCAGCTGCGGAAGTGATGCGCCGCCCGCTGACACGATGAACGCGACCGAAATTGATAGTAAAGGCGACGGCGGCAATATCAGTTCGTCTGACAGTGCCGCAACAAATGAGATCGCCCCGAACAACAGTGATGCAACCAACGACACTGAGCAACCACTGCCAGGTGCACCGTGGGCGCCATGCAAAGAAAACACTGATTGCGACACCGGCTACTGCATCGAGATCAGCCAAGCGCCGGAGAAAAAAGTCTGTGCGCAGCCCTGCGGAACAGGATCCTGCAAGCAGAACTTCTCATGCAAAGCAGCACCAGGCAGCGACGCCTTTTTCATCTGCCTCCCCAACTGCGTCGCGGTTGTTGAGATATGCGACGGCGTTGATCAGGATTGCGACGGATTTCCGGACAACGGCACCTGCGATGATGGTGCGTTGTGTACGGAAGACAAATGTTCGAACCCTGCGCCAAAAACGTACACGTGCACTCATGCGCCACTCGACCTCCCCTGTGAAGACGGCGTCGTGTGCACCGAAAACGACAAGTGCGTTGGCGGCAAGTGCACGGGCACACCAAAAGTGTGCGACGACAAAAATGTCTGCACGACGGACATGTGCGACCAAAATGGCAACTGCGTTTTCAAAGCCAACACCGCGCCGTGTGAAGATGGCAACGTCTGCACGGTGAACGACGTCTGCAAAGATGGCGGTTGCACACCCGGAAAACCGCGCGATTGTTCGACCACGAACCCCTGCGTGTACTCAGGCTGCGACCCGCAATATCTGAAATCCAACGGCTGCTTCTCGTCGCCGAAAGACAATGGCCCTGATCAGACCGGCAAGTGTCCGAAAAGCGGAACGCCGAGCAAAATCGCTGCGTGCGTCAACGGCGCGTGCGGTTACATGGCGAACTGACCAACAGCTTCAACACAGCGAGGTGTGCCATGAGAGATCCAAATGCCTGTCCGCTGTGTTGTATGCTTGGACATACACAGCGTGGATGTCCGTTTCGATGTCAGAAGTGTCAGCGGCTCCGACCTGGTCTGGTGATTTTGCCAAAAGGAGTCGAACAAGAATTGTGTACCTGCGTTGATGCACAACGGCTAAAACTTCCGTCTGTTGCAAAAAAAATTCCTGTCCCAAAAGATGAGCTGCTCGGATACATTCCGTCGCACGTCCACCGACAAAGCAAGCGACCAAAGAAAAAGAAGTCAAAGTAGTCTGACACTGCGTCTACATGCGTCCACCCTTTCGAAGGTTGGGCGCTCATTTTTTTCTCTAACTTTCTGTGATACACTGTGCACAATATTGAATTTATATGGAAGTACTTATCATCGGCGCTGGACGCATCGGCCAAGCATTTAAATACATGTGCGAAAAAACGGGTGCGCATGTTTCTTTTTTTGACGTTGACGCAACTAAAATTCCGGATATGTTGCCGCTCGCAGAAACAGTTCCCGCGGCCGATGTTATTTTTTTATGCGTACAATCGTTTGCAATTCGTGGCGTTCTCGCAGAAATAACACCATTAATTAAGCCAGGCGCGCTGATTGTTTCTGTCGCAAAAGGAATCGAACGCGATACATTAAAAACAGTCGACCAGGTCATGGCAGAATGTGTAAAACCGGGCCAAGGCTGGGGTGTAATAATTGGACCGATGCTCGCAGAAGAAATTTTAGAAGGTAAAGGCTCGGCTGGCGTGTATGTAGGAAACGATGTGGGCTCATGTACACGTTTACAATCACTGATCAGTCCACATGATTTGACGCTTGAATGTTCCAATGATACTCACGGTGTTGCGCTTGCCGGAGTTCTTAAAAATATTTACGCACTCGCGCTCGGTGTTGCCGATGGCGTTGGATGGGGTGCAAACCGAAAAGGATGGCTCGTCACACAAGCGATTCGCGAAATGCGAGAAATTTTAGCACTGCGCGGCGCAGATCCACGAACTGCAGATGGTCCAGCAGGGCTTGGCGATTTAGTTGCAACTGGTTCAAGTCCACATTCACGAAATCGAACGACTGGAGAAACACTTGTTAAAACGGGCGAAATTAACCCACTTAGCGAAGGATACATTTCACTCACGTCACTTGCAAAAATGCTCGGCGATACACCACGTGAAAAATTTATTATTTTTTCAGCGCTCTACAAAATAGTGATCGATCATAAAGATGCGACGGAAATTTTTCGTGCAATGGTATGAGAATTTTAGCAATCGAAACTTCATGCGATGATACATCAGTTGCGATTGTCGAAGGGCGCGGCGAGAAAGTTCGAACACTCGCGAGCGTTACTGCATCACAAATTCCGATTCATCGCAGATATGGCGGCGTTGTTCCCGAAGTCGCAGCGCGCGCACACGCTGAAACAATTATTCCAGTTATCAAAGAAGTTTTTGCACAGCTTGGAAAAGATCCAGAACGCGCAATGAAAAAACCGCCGATCGACGCGATCGCAGTGACCGCGGGTCCGGGATTAGTTACAAGTTTATGGGTTGGTGTAACTGCGGCAAAATTACTCGCACATGAGTGGAACGTCCCGCTCTATGGCGTAAATCACATGGTCGGACATTTATACTCATCACTCGTTGATTCAAAATTGCCAAAATTTCCCGCGCTTGGATTAATCGTTTCCGGCGGACACACAGAATTAATTGTGATAAAAAATGTGCGTTCGTGGAAAAAAATTGGTGCAACACGTGACGATGCTGCGGGTGAAGCGTTTGATAAATTTGCGAAATTATTAGGACTTCCCTATCCGGGCGGTCCAGAAATTTCCGAGCTCGCAGAACAA
>JAPLWO010000074.1 GCA_026396555.1 Candidatus Magasanikiibacteriota bacterium | reverse complement strand
TGATATTTTGCACACGCTCGACACGCACATCGTGACAAACATCAATGCATCAAATTTATTAGAACTCGCGCAAATTGCAAAAGATGTTGACACGAGTAAAATTACTAATTTAATTTTCTCGGACGATCCTGCAAGTGTGCTCTATCCTGATTCGACAACGGGCGCATTTTATCTTCGACCAAAAGATCCAACGCTCACACAAATTCACACCATCGCACAAAATATTTTCAACGATGAAGTTACAAAAAGTGCACAAGGTTTAATCGATCAACAACCACTCATTCCACAAAAACCAGACGACACCAAAATCGAAGTGCAAAATGGAACCTGGCGACCAGGTTTTGCAGCGCGACAAGAAAAGAAATTGGAAGCTGATGGATTTAAAGTCACTTCAATCGGCAATGCAGCGGTTCGACCACTCACACAAACGCAAATTTACGCCGTTACCCAGAAAAACCCCGCTACTTTTGAGAAGCTCAAAAAGCGGTATAATGCAGTTGAATTAACAACCCGCCCTCCGCAATCACCCGATAATACGTCGGGAACTGCACCAACAGTTGACATAATCGTGATTTTAGGAGAGAATGCACCAGATATAGCCGAATAACATATGACAACTGAACGTCGCCCTGAAGTAGTGGATTATAAATTACCAACAATCGCCCTGGTTGGTCGTGTTAACGTTGGAAAATCTTCCCTCTTCAACTGCATCATGGAGCACAAGCAAGCGATTGTTTCAGATATTCCAGGAACAACCCGCACACGCAACATCGGCAATTTTACCTGGCGCGGTGTTCAATCTCGTGTCGTTGACGCAGGTGGTTTAACATTTGATGAAAACGAAGAATTTGAAAAAGACATTTTAAATCAGACAGAAAAAGCAATCGCTGAAGCAGACGTTGTATTATTTGTCGTTGACATTCAAGATGGATTACTTCCGCAAGAGCGTGCGATTGCAAAATTATTACACAAATTAAAAATTCCAGTACTGCTCGTTGGAAATAAAGTTGATAGCCCAAAAGAACGTCCACTTGTGCACGAAGCTGATTGGTTGAAATTAGGATACGGCGAACCAATTCCAGTTTCTGCGGCAAATGGTGTTGGTGTCGGAGATTTGCTTGACGATGTATATAAACTTTTTAATAAAGCAAAACGACGTCCAAAAAAAGTTACAATCGTTCCACAAATTCGTGTTGCAATTTTAGGAAAACCAAACGTTGGAAAATCAACATTGTTAAATCAAATTGCAGGTGAAGAAATTGTAATCGCATCACCAATTGCGCATACAACTCGCGAAACTTTTAACTTGCTCGTGAAATGGAATGAACATGTAATTAATTTTCTCGACACCGCAGGTATTCGTCGCAAAGCGCACGTTGACGAAGGTCTTGAAAAAATTGGTGTGTCACAAAGTATTTCACACATGGAAGAAACTGATGTGGTAATGCTTTTGATCGACGCGACCGAACCAGTTTCAAATCAAGAAAAAATTCTTGCAAGTTTGATCGACGAAAAACGTCGCAGCGTAATTTTGGTGGTGAACAAATGGGATTTAGTTGAAGATCATAGCGAAGAAAATCGAAAAGAATTTGTTAAAACTTTGTACGGCATGTATCCGCATTTGCAGCACGCTGAAATTGTTTTCATTTCTGCGCTCACTGGTTTCCGCGTCCATCAATTGTACGACGTGATCGTCGCAGCATTCGAAGCGCGTCACAAAATTATTGATGCGATGACGATGGATACGTTCATGGTTGAATTGTTGAAAAAACATCCACCAAAACGTGGCGGTGGAAATTTGCCACCAAAAATTTACGGCGTGAAACAGCTCGCGACAGATCCGCCATATTTTCAGATCAGCATTCGTGCAAAATCTATTTTGGCAAAATCATACGTGAAGTTTGTCGAACGCTCGATTCGTGAACATTTTGGATTCGTTGGAACTCCAATTTCACTGTATACTAAGAAGACCAAACAATAATTCGTATGTGGCTCGTCGTTGGACTCGGAAATCCCGGCGCCGAATTTAGCAAAACTCGACACAACGCAGGATGGCTTGCAGTTGATTTTTTTGCGCACGCAGCTGGCGCAAACGACTGGCGGTTTGATAAAAAATATAATGCAGAGATTTGTGACGGTTTGATTGATGGCGAAAAAGTTTTTTTCGTAAAACCACAAACGTTTATGAATTTGTCCGGCGAATCAGTTCAAGCTGTCGCCGCGTTTTATAAAATTTCGCACGAACATACGATCGTCGTGCATGATGATTTAGATTTTCCATTTGGCACCACGCGCCATCAGTTTGATCGCAACGCAGCGGGACACAACGGCGTGCAAAATATTATTGATCGACTCGGCACAAAAGCATTTCATCGCATTCGCATCGGCATCGGCGCAGAACATGAAGACGGACGCGAATTTGTGCTCGACACTTTTTCAAAAGAAGAGATCAAAAATCTCAAACCAATTTTTACTGCAGCAGAAAAAACAATTGTGGATATAATTGTGGGTAAAGCATCTTGACAGATTTGTTTGGCGGTGTACGGTAGATGTATATGAAGGAGGGACAAGATTTTTTTATTATTCGGCGTGGTGATAATTTATATCCCCCGCTACTCGAACAAATCGCAGATCCACCTGCGCAGTTATATGTACGCGGCGATCCGAAATTGCTTCACACACGCGCGTTTGCGGTCGTTGGCTCGCGTGATGTGACAGATTACGGCCGCAGAGCAATTGAAACGATTGTGACGCCATTGGCGCGCTATTTTACGATTGTATCCGGCATGGCGCTCGGTGCAGATGCATCCGCGCATTGTGCAGCACTCGCAAATCCAGGAGGCAAGACAATCGCAGTGCTCGGATGCGGCGTTGACGATGCGAGTATTTATCCCCGATCCCACATTTCACTCGCGCATAAAATCTTAGCGAGCGGCGGCTGTTTAGTTTCTGAATATCCAATCGGCGAACTTGCGCGCCCATTTTATTTTCCCGCACGAAATCGAATTGTTGCCGGATTATCTCTCGGCGTTTTAATTGCCGAAGCTGCGCGAGACTCCGGAACCATGATAACTGCGCGACTTGCATTAGATTATGGCCGAGATGTATTTGCGGTTCCTGGATCGATTTTTTCGAAATTGTCTGAAGGAACAAATGAGCTCATACAAAAAGGTGCGTGCGCTACAGTTTGCACGGAAGATATTCTACAATCATACGAAATCGAAGCTGTTGCGAAACAAGCAAAATTACTTTTGTCGGACGCTGAACAAAAAATACATTCCATAATCGCAACGTCGCCTTGTTCTGTTACTGAAGTTATACAGCGATCAGCTTTTTCTGCATCAGAAACAATGACGATCATTTCCGAGCTCGAAGTGCGCGGAATTATTGTGCGCACGGGAAATAGTTTAACCGCGAAAAAATAAAAGTGGAAAAAGTGTGCGCAACTCATCTTGACAAGAAATAAAATCCGTGGAACCAATGGAATACGATTCTATAAAACCAGTTATGGAATCAGGAAATTCTCACTAACGGAGATCGACATGCAATACACTAAATTTATTTTTGGCGCGCATCTCACACGTTTCGCCAATCGATTTTCAGTACTGATTATTGCATCAGGTGTATTCGCTATGACTGCACACCTGGTGATTCGGTCAAAGCATTTTAGTTATTGGTCGATGACTGAAAATGAGTGGCTCAATCTGAACGCGGGAATGATTGTGTATTTTATTATGGGAATTTTTGGCGGCCTGTTTCTCGCTTACCATAAATCACCGAAACATCGGCCGCATCCAAAATCAACAGGCGTCCCAACAATTGATGCAGCACTTCTCTATCGATGGTGGTTTCGACTGAGGGTTGAGGCGCGTCTGACTATTCCATTGAACGATGTCCATGCTGCGGTTGCTCGAGAAACCAAGCGATTGGAGTCTGCAATCAAAATTCGCGAAGCGCTTATTGCTGATACAGAACAATCGATCGAAGATCTTCCAGAAGCTAGCAGTGCAATTATTCTGAAAAGTAGTGCGGAGGATATTATTCAACTAGACGTCGAAATTGCAGATGCCGAATCAGAGCTTGAAAAAGCAAAAAAGCGACTTGAGAAGTTAAACACCCATGTTCGCAGCCTCTTCTTAGTCTCCACCAACCGCGTCGAGCCACTCATTTTTGCGCTGACACGTTCAAAAGAGCGACGCGTCAAAATGCGAATCGAACATGAAATCAACGCGACGCTCAAAGACCTACTCGCCGAACTTGAGCCCGTGCGCCAAGACTGGCAAACCGACGGCTTTTGGGACACGTTCGAACCTATGGCAAGCCCTGCAGCCTAACAGCCTCATCATACGCCTTTTTTACCTAACTTGAGGCGTATGATGAGGAAAATTAACTCAAAATCTGGGCACGATGTTTGACTTTTGGGCCGGAATCCTGTATGTTCAAGTACATCTATGTCGCGATTAGTTATTGTAGAGTCTCCAACAAAAGCAAAAACAATTAGCAAATTTTTAGGCAAAGGCTATAAGGTCGAGTCTTCTTTCGGCCATATTCGCGACTTACCAAAAAGCAAAACGGGTGTTGATGTCGAGCATGACTTCACGCCAACTTATTTAATTCCAGCAGACAAAAAAGCCCGTGTGAAAGAATTAAAGGCGCTTGCACAAGATTCAGACGAAGTGTTGTTTGCGACTGATGAAGATCGTGAAGGAGAAGCAATTTCGTGGCATCTTGCAGAAGTATTGGGAGAAAAACCAGAAAAAATTAAACGCATCACATTTCACGAAATTACCAAAAAAGCGATCGAACACGCGATCGAGCATCCACGCAAACTTGATTTACACTTGGTCGATGCACAGCAAGCGCGTCGCATTGTTGATCGTCTCGTAGGTTATGAACTCTCTCCTTTTTTATGGAAGAAAGTTCGTGGCGGTTTATCAGCTGGTCGCGTTCAAAGTGTTGCGGTCCGATTAATCGTCGAACGCGAACGCGAAATTCAGAAATTCAATCCTGAAGAATACTGGACCGTTGATGCAAAAATGAACGCAGCGGGAAAAGATTTTGAAAGTAAACTTTCACAAATCGACGGTGCAAAACTCGAAAAGTTTTCAATCACCACCGAGGCAGCGGCGAAAAAAATCGAAGCCACATTAAAAGCCGTGAAATTTACTATCGCTGATGTAGAAAAAAAATCAGCAACTCGACAGCCAGCACCTCCGTTCACCACATCAACATTGCAACAGGATGCGAACCGTCGACTCGGTGCGACTGCAAAAATGACCATGATGTTTGCGCAGCGATTATACGAAATGGGACACATCACCTACATGCGTACAGATTCTGTAAACATGAATGCGGAATTCCAATTAGAAGCTGTTGCGTTTGCAAAAGAAAAATTTGGAAAAGAATATTCAACGGGCCCACGCGTTTATACGAGTAAATCAAAAAATGCGCAGGAAGCCCACGAAGCAATTCGTCCAACTGATATTCGCCAAACACCAGAAATGCTCGAAGCAAGCGGTGTAGAATCAAAGATGGTGAAAATGTACGACTTGATTTGGCGTCGTGCACTCGCGTCACAAATGAGCGGTGCAGAATTCAATCAGACCGGAATCGATATCGCGGCAACGGGTGCTGATAAAAAAACATATACGTTCCGTGCGAACGGCCAGATTATTACTTTTGCAGGTTTTCTTGCGGTTTATACTGAGGCGCAAAAAGAAACCTTACTTCCAGAAGTAAAAGTCGGTGACGTTGTAAAAACAGAAGAAATTTTAGGTGTCCAACATTTTACAGAGCCACCTGCGCGATACAATGACGCAACATTGGTTAAAATCATGGAAGAATACGGCATCGGCCGTCCTTCAACATACGCACCAACAATCGCAACCATCATTGATCGTGGATATGTTGAGCGTGAAGAGCGCCGCCTCAAACCAACGGAAATTGCGTTTACCGTAACTGACATGTTAGTTGAGCACTTCCCTCAAATTACTGATTACCAATTTACCGCAGAAATGGAAAATCAACTTGATGAAATCGCTGAAGGCAACCAAAAAATGGCGCCGGTACTCCACGCATTTTACGATCCATTCAAAAAGAATTTGATCGAAAAAATTGTCAGTGTAAAAAATCAAAAACCAGTTGACGAGCCGACGGATGAAATTTGTGACAAATGCGGCAAGCCGATGGTAATTAAAATGGGACGCTTCGGTCGTTTCATGGCGTGTTCAGGATATCCAACTTGTAAAAACGCAAAGCCAATTCATCAGACGAGTGATATCAAATGTCCAGAATGCGGCGAGGGCGACATTGTTCCACGCAAATCAAAAAAAGGTAAAGTTTTTTACTCATGCAACCGTTATCCAGATTGTAAAAATGCATATTGGGATAAACCAACGGGAAAATTATGTCCTGCATGTAATGCGATGATGGTGCAACCACTCCGCGGAGAGGAAAAATGTTCAAACAAAGAATGTCCGACGAACGAAGGTAAAACAGCGGCGGAAAAAGGAGCTGCAGGCGCAGGCGCGAAAAAAGGAAAGCGTGGCGGAAAATTTGCAAAGAAAAAAGAAGAAACTGAAGCGGAAATGACTGGTTCGTTTAGCGAGGAAGAGGCATAAACTACAATAGCCGACCCTTGCGGGCCGGCTATTGCTAAAGTTTACACAAAATTCACGACGAGATCCCTTCGGCCTGTAGTGATGCAGGCAGGTCACGAATTTTGTGCACCGCCAATTATATCGAAAAAAATTTGGCTTGACAAGGGTATTTAAGACTCGTAAACTGTATATCAGTGATGCAAGAGTCGGTTGATCACCTGCTCGGCCCGAAAAAGTGCTCGTGCGAAAACTCGTGGGAGCGCTTTTTTGTAGGAGAACATTTGCTAAATTTATGTACCCTTTTGATACGCCACCGCCAGAAAATCCAACACTCGAAATGTTGCTCGACACCATTCATGAGCGCCGTCCGCAGACGGATCTCACCATGGTGAAATTGGCGTACGAATTTGCGGATGAAGCGCACCAAGGCCAGATTCGAAAATCCGGCGTTCCGTACATTATTCATCCATTGTGTACTGCGATCACACTTGCGAAAATGAACATGGACCCGACGATTGTTGTAGCCGGATTATTGCATGATGTTCCTGAAGACACGTCAGTTACGATCGAAGAAATTGAAAAAAATTTTGGCGCAGAAGTTGCACATCTTGTTGCAGGCGTAACAAAACTTGGAAAAATTAAATATCGCGGAATCGAACGTTACATCGAAAATTTGCGCAAAATGTTTGTTGCAATGGCCGAAGATATTCGCGTCGTGATTATTAAATTTGCAGATCGTCTTCATAACTTACACACACTTGAACATTTGCAGCCGAAAAAACAATACCGCATCGCGCTCGAAACGCTTGAAATTTATGCGCCGATCGCGAATCGTTTAGGTATGGGAGAAATGAAAGGTCAGCTCGAAGATCTTTCATTTAAATATGTATTTCCAAAAGAATATGCATGGGTGCGCGGACTTGTTGAAGAACGATATGAGAAAAAAGAAGCGTATATTAATGAAATTCGTTTGCGACTCGAACAAGAACTCAACGCGAGCGGCATTAAATTTATTTCTGTCGAAGGACGATTAAAACGCCTCTACAGTTTGTATCAAAAACTGTTGAAGCACGATAAAAATATTGAAAAAATCAGCGATCTACTTGCGCTCCGCATCATCGTAAACGATGTTGCGGATTGCTATGCAACGCTTGGTATCATTCACAAACTGTGGCGCCCGCTTCCCGGTCGCATCAAAGATTATATTGCACAACCAAAACCAAACGGATATCAATCACTGCATACATCAGTGTTTTGTGAAAAAGGACAGGTTGTTGAATTTCAAATTCGCGATGAACAACAGCACATCAACGCAGAATATGGTATCGCCGCGCATTGGTCGTATGACGAAGCAGATCCGGACACAAATAAATCACGGCAACTTCGCTGGGTGCGAGAACTTGCCGCGGTTGGCGACGCGATGGAGCGATTAAAAGATTTGGAAAATCTTAAAATCGATATTTTTCAAAATCGAATTTTCGTATTTACCCCAAAAGGCGATGTGATTGATTTACCGGAAAATGCAACGCCGGTTGATTTTGCATTTGCAGTTCACACACAAATTGGAAATCAATGTGCGGGTGCACGCGTGAATGATCGCATTGTGAGTTTAGATCAACCACTAAAATCTGGCGACGTGATTGATATTGTTGTTGATAAAACAAAACGCGGACCGTCTGCCGATTGGATCAAATTTGTAAAAACAAATCACGCGAAAGGATGCATCAAACAATACGCAAAACGATCATTGTCGGATTGGATCAAGGCGGCACTTCCTTCGAGAGGTAAATAAAAAAAATCCACCGAACAAACTTCCGTTGAAAGAAATTCGTGCGGCGGAATCTGTCGTTCGGTCCGGGACCAGTTACAGCGCGAGAGCGCGAAGCTTCTCAGCATCTTCCGGCTTGATCGGGAAAAAGTATTTCTTGCGTTTGATAATCAGCTGCACAGACACGGTCGAACCGTTGATCGAAATCTTGACCCGCGCATGAGGAACGGTTTCGGCACAAACGCAGTAATCGATCAAATGCTCATACTTATCATCGAGTCCGCCAACCTGCAGCGCGGCGCTCACCAGATCAGACAGAGAAATCTCAATTTTCGGCAGATCAGAAAGCACGGGAATCTGTTGATCGAGGCTCTTCAGATCAAAGTCCATGTCACTTGGCCGCGGACCCACCTGCACGTATAACCAGTACCGCGAATAGCGCTGACGATGCCACTGAATCGTGTTGCAGTACAACGAAACCTTCAGGGTCTCGACCGACAGCTCTTTTCCATTGATTGTCACAGGAACCGCGCCGCCGATTTTCCGCTCTTTCAGAAGTGCCAGAAGCATCTGAAGTGTGTACCGCATGCGAACTCCTTTTTGCCCCCGGATAGTTGTTGGTTCGGGTCAGCTTAAAATAGCAGTAAATCAAAAAACCGTCAAGAGGTCTCGACGGTTTTAGGCTTAAATTTTAGCTAACCTTAGATCTTTTTCATGCGTGCGACCAAATTTTCCAACTCTTCGTTTGAATAAAAATCGATGGTGATTGTACCCTTTTCGCCGCGCTTCGTGATCGAAACTTTTGTCCCCAACATCGAACGTAATTCTGATTCTAAATATTGAACGTCCGCAGCTTTTGGTTTTGGAACACGCGCTGCATGTGTCGATGAAACGCGCGCCTCAACTTCACGTGTCGTCATTCCCTCACCCAACATGCTACGCAGCACATCCAACTGTTCTTGCTCGCTCGACAAACTCAAAAGTGCGCGCGCTTTTCCCATCGTAATTTTTCCTTGACCAAGAGCATCTTTCGCAGCTTCTGGTAAATCCAACAAACGAATCATGTTTGAAACATGTGGACGTGATTTTCCAACGCGCTCCGCAACCTGATCCATGGTCAAACCAAATTCATCATACAAACGTTTGTAACTAAACGCCTCGTCGATCGGCGACAAATCAACACGCTGCACATTTTCAATAATTGCGAGCTCCAACTTTTCATGTTCTGTTGTGGTGCGAACAATCGCAGGAATCGTCGCGAGCCCCGCGCGCTTTGATGCGCGCCATCGTCGTTCACCGGCAATGATTTCAAATTTTCCGTCCTGTCGTTCTGAAACGGTAATCGGTTGCAACACGCCATGCTCGCGAATACTGTCGCTCAATTCTTGTAATTCTTCTTCATTAAAAATACGACGTGGTTGCTGTGGATTTGCAACAACTTCGCCAACCGGCAATTGCCAAATTTTATCAGCTGACGCAACGGGCCGCAGCGATGTTAAAGAAGGTTCTGAAGTATTCATCGGGCTGTGCATCGGCGCACTGCCAGAATTTTTTGCTGGAATAATTGATTGGAGTCCGCGTCCTAATGCCATACGTTAAAGAACAAAATTTTTGACCGGCTCTTTCGCCGCGTCTTCGAGTTTATGAATTTCAAGCACCTCATCTGCGAGCGATGAATATGCAACTGCGCCGCGCGAAAATTTATCGTAATGCATAATTACTTTTCCAAAACTCGGCGCTTCAGCAAGTTTAACATTTCGCGGAATAACTGTCGAGAATATTTTGTTTGGAAAAAACTTTCGCAATTCTTCATCAACATCTTTTGATAATTTATTTCGATTATCAAACATCGTGATGACTGCGCCGAGAATTTTCAAATTTGGATTGATATTTTCGCGAACCAAATCCAACGTTTCTAATAATTGTCCCAAACCTTCAAGCGCATAATATTCAGCTTGCACTGGAATCAAAACTTCGTGCGCTGCAACCAGTGAATTCACGGTGAGTAATCCGAGTGATGGAGGGCAATCAATAATAATATAATCATATGCCGGCGCCATTTCCTCGAGCATGTCGCGTAGTCTAAATTCACGACGATCAACATTCACCAATTCAACGTTGGCTCCGGCGAGTGACGGCGTTGCAGGCGCGATGCGAAAACCATCAATCACAGTTGGATGGATGACGTCACGAAGCGCTTTTACGCCCACCAGCGCGTCATACAGGCCGCATTCGAGCTCGCGATAGTTATGGCCGATACCGCTCGTCGCGTTCGCCTGTGGGTCAACATCCACCAAAAGCACAAACTTTCCTTTATCAGCCAAATAAGCAGCTAAATTAAGAGCTGTCGTCGTCTTCCCTACTCCACCTTTTTGGTTCACCACTGCAATAATTCTCCCCATAGTGGGGTCAGTATACATGGTCCCAGGCGGCTTTGACAACACTGATGAAAAATGCTATTATATCTGCGTCTTGAATATTATTTCTTGTTTTATTCGAGACCCGCAAACAAGCGAGCGCGCAGTTTATCTGCGCTTTGCGAGCGAAGTTGAGGACGAACAAACGCGCATGTGGCGCGTGAAGTGTGCTCGATAAAACGAGAAATAATACTAGCCCGGATGGCGGAATTGGTAGACGCACAGGACTCAAAATCCTGCGATCGCAAGGTCATGAGAGTTCGATTCTCTCTCCGGGCAAATGGAAAATAATTTATTCAGGAGACCGTTTGTTGCGCCTCAAGCGCAACTCTCTTGTTCCTCCGCGCATTCACCAAGCGCAACGTAAAGTTGCGCGCGAATGCTTGTGCGCAGTCTCCTTCATAAATTATTTTCCATTTGAGATACAAGCCCCGTTTCATAATTGCTTTTTTATTTAATTATTAATGAGACTACGCAGCCGAGCGGGCAGGTGTCCGGCAAAGCCGGACGAGCGAGGCGAGGAACGAACGAGCTTTGGCGCTGGCCAAAGCAAAGTGTTCTCATGAATAATTAAATAAATAAACCCGCCAGAGTAGCTCAGTGGTAGAGCAGAGGACTCATAAGCCTTTGGTCGGCGGTTCAAATCCGCCCTCTGGCATATAAAAATACCCACCTTGCGTGGGTATTTTTATATTCAGTGGCAAATGGATTTGAAGGACGAGCGCGCATGCGCAGCATGCAACCGCGCGAGTCCAGGCCCGAGTGCGCGAGTTGCTTCGCGCACGAAGCAAATCCGCCCACTTATATAGCAAATTCAAGACTTATGAATTTTAATTTCTCGAATTGAATTATTCCGAGAATCAATTCGTGTTCCGATTCGATATATTTTTTCAACATCCAAATATATAAATCTAAATCTCGAATCAAAAACAAAATAAGTGTTACCGAGCTTGATATCACAACCGTAACAATATCAAAAAATAATTCCCCCGTTCTAAGACCATACAATGAAAAAATCACCAATACTGCCAGCATCAACAGAATGAACCACTGAAATAATGAAAGTGTTTGTGTTCCCAAAACAGTGAGCTGTTGTCGGGTCACTGTGATTTCGCTCATAGTATCCAATATTTTTTCATATGCGGAAGATGACTTGCTTTTATACGGAATCTCTAGCACCGCCTTATTCAACTGTTCATACTCATCAAGCGTGCCACGCGCGTAATCTATAATTTCGTAATCAAAAGTTCGACGAACATACACATCTATGAGATTCGAAAATTTATCAGCGAGTGTTTTATCGTATAATACGATATTTTGATACAACGTAATCCATGCTGCTGTTTCTGAGGCAAGTATATTTTTGATACTATTGTAATCAGTTGTTGTTACAACTATATAAAATCCACTAATAATACCGAAGAGAAATGTCGTTATGGTTAAAACGGTGTTACCGAGATTTGAAGAAATCAACGCGGGTGGCGTTACAAACAAAAGTCCAATAAAAACGATGAGCGATGAAAAAAAGACATGTTGGGTTTTTAACATAAAATGTGTTGGTTATATTATACCAACAAAAAAAATTTTGTAAAAAAAATCTCAATGTTTTTCCTTCGCTTCGACCCACTCAAAATTCCCAAAAATCCATTCCGCAATATCCGCCGTTTCGGTAAATCTTTTATACACATCACTCGTTCCCAAAACCACCACACGAATTTCATGTCCCTCATCATTTTTGATTTGTGCAGCAAAATTATATCCAGCTTCCGGAATATAACCTGTCTTCCCGCCTTCAATATGCGCCGAAGCCATCGCGACATGCTCCGTTAATAACCAATCCGTCGCATTCACATTTTTTCTCTTGTGCGATTTTAATTCTAAAATTGAAACATGATCGGTCATGCTCGTAACTTTGATGCGTGGATTTGATAATGCAAATTTCAACAGTCGCGCCACATCTGCCGGAGTCCCCACATCCGCAGGCGACAATCCTGTCGGTTCAACAAAACTCATTTGTTCCATTCCTAAATCCTTCGCACGCTGATTCATCGCCGCAACAAATTGATCGCGCGTTAAACCTGTCGCACCCACCAACGCACTCACCGCTGTATTGAGGGATCCAACAAGCGCCGCAGAATATAAATCCTTCACTGTATAAACTTCGCCCGCCGAAAGCGCTTGATTCCCTTCCTCAACTTCATCCGCGGCAATCGTCGTCGTCGCATTCCAATTCTGAATGTGATCCGAAATAATTAATGCCGACATTAATTTTGTAATCGACGCGAGCGGCCGTGCAACGTGCGCATTTTTTTCATACAAAATAGCATCAGTCGTATGATCAACTGCGATCGCACCCTCAGCTGTTAATATTTTTTCAAATTTTACATCATGCGTATTGAGCGGTGGCACTGGCTGCACAACCAAAATCGGCTGCGGCGGAATCACATGCTGCAATGGTCGCGCCGCAATATCAGAAAGTCGACCAATATTATTAGTCGCATTTCCTTGCGCATCAACACTCAGCGCAAATCCGCGCCCTGCAGTTAAAGCTCCGATGAAGCCGGCGACGGCGATGATGGTGACAAAACTTCGCATACATTCAGAGCAGAATAATTCGGCAACTGTTCGACTGATGATAGCCCGAGATACCGCACAAAGTCAATGGTGACACGATACACAGGAATTTCAGTCGTCGACATATCAGTTTCTTCGACCAATCCACGCCACTGCAAATTGCGCAAAATCAACGTACAATTAATTCCACGAATTTGTTCAACTTCTGGTTTTGAAATTGGCCCGCGATATGCAATGATGGTCAGCGTTTCAAGTTGCGGTCGTGTTAATTCTCCCGTAATTTCTTCTTTCAAATATTCTTCGACCAACTCGCGACATTCTGGCGCACTCATGAGCTGCACATCATTTCCATTTTCAACCAACCGAACACCGTGCCCTTCCTCATTAAATTGCGCTGATAATTCTTCAAGCCATACATTAACTTGTACCTCATCAACTTTCAATAATTTCGCCAAACTTTTTCGCGTGAATGGTTTTGCAGAAACAAATAATAATGCCTCGAGATGTGCTTTGCTCATAGAGTTGGTTGAGTTGCCTCAATATAAATGTGGTCGAAATGTTCTCGCTGATCAAGTTTGATGTCGCGCGTTTTAACGAGCTCGAGCAGCGCCAAAAAAGTCACAATCACATCAGCGCGCGATTTTGCATCTGCAATAAAATCTTTGAACGCGCCCTTGCGAAATGTTTTTAGCATGTCTTGAACTGAATCAATTTTTTCTTTAATCGACATCACTTTCTGAACTTGAACTTCATCCAATTTTACCGGTTTAAATCGCGTCACAATATCTGACATCGCCGCACCCAATTTAAATGCAGACAATGTTTTTGGCGGTTGAAATCCAGTCGCACGAATTGTAATCGGTTCGCGTGGATACATGAACCGGCGCGCGAGCAACATTTGTTTTACCTCTTCCGCCATACGTGCAAACTGTTCATACATTTTCAATTGTCGTTCCAAATCAACACCACTTTCTTCATCAATTACCAGCTGTGGCAATAATTCTTTTGATTTGAGATACAACAACTTCGCCGCAACAACCAAAAAATCCGCCATCTCAGATTCATCAATCGTCTCGCTCGTTTGAATATACTGAATATAATTATCCGTAATATCTGCGAGCGACATGTCGACAATTCGAACCTTCTCCCCTTCAATCATTTGCAGGAGAATATCGAGCGGGCCGGAAAATTTTTCGTCGGTGAATGTAAACATTTATTTTTTGAGTTGGATATGTGCTTCATCCAAAGTTTTCTGATCAACTTCACTCGGCGCACCCATCATCGGATCGCGCGCATCGCCAGTTTTCGGAAATGCAATCACTTCGCGAATATTTGGTTCACCCGCAAGCAACATCACGATGCGATCAATACCTGGTGCAAATCCTCCGTGTGGTGGCGCGCCATATTCAAACGCTTCGAGCATGTGACCAAATTTCAATTCTTGTTGCGCTGGAGTAATTTTCAAAATATCGAAAATTCTCTGCTGTTCCGCACGATTATGAATTCGAATACTACCACTCGACAATTCAAAACCATTCATCACCAAATCATACGCGTTCGCACGAACTTTAAGCGGGTCTGTTTCGAGTAGCGCCAAATCATCTGGATGCACTGCGCAAAATGGATGATGCTTCGCTGCCAAATTCCCTTCATCGTCAGTTTCAAACATTGGAAAATCCAACACCCATGCAAAACCTAATTCGTTTGGATCATTTTTATCCACGCGAATATCGGGTTTATCATTTCCATATTTTTCCATTGCTTCCGCATACGTCATACGAGGAAATGGAATCTGCGTAATTTTTTTCTCAGGCGTTACTGTTTTAATCAGCTCAATCATCATCGCTTCTGTATACTGATAAATATCTTCTGCCTCAACAAAAGACATTTCAAAATCAAACTGTGTGAATTCTGGTTGGCGATCACCGCGCTGATCTTCATCGCGGAAACAACGTGCAATTTGAAAATATTTTTCAAATCCGGCAACCATGAGCAATTGTTTAAACTGCTGTGGCGATTGTGGCAACACAAAAAACTTTCCCGCATGCAATCGAGATGGCACAATATATTCGCGAGATCCTTCCGGAGTTCCCTTCATCAAAATTGGTGTTTCGATTTCGGTGAAACCGTGCGCGTGCATGTAGTCACGGAAAAAAGTCACCACACGATCACGCAATTTAATGTTGCGCACTAACCGTTCGTGTCGCAAATCCAAATACCGATATTTCAAACGCAATTCTTCGTTTGCCTGACGCTCTTCATTATCAATTTCAAACGGCGGCGTTTTTGATTCATTCAAGACTTTCACAGATTTCGCCAAAAGCTCAACCGTCCCAGTCGCCTGTTCTGGATTAATTTGTTTTGCACCGCGCGCCTGAACAATTCCAGTCACTTCAACAACAAATTCTCCACGCAACGAATCAAGCGCCGTGCGACTTTCGTCATCCAACAATTCTTGTGGCACACCCACAATCTGCAACCGAGCAGACGCATCGCGCAAATCAAAAAAAACTAATTTACCCATGTTGCGGCGCGCATGCACCCAACCAAACACGGTCACGGTTTCCCCAACTTTTCCAACTGTTTCAAGTGCGAGCGTTCGTTTTTCTAACATATAAATTCGTTTCAAAATTTAAGGTAATTATAAGCAAAAAAAGCAGCGCCGTCAATTAAAAACACCCATCACCTTCCGCGTGGTTCACGGAAAGGATGGGTGAGAAACAGGAGACCAGAATTACTCGAAAAAACCAGCGGAATTCAACCGCACGAGTCGCACCGCAAACTCAATCTGCCGCATCTCCGCAACAAACCGCAACTGAGCGATCCGCGCACGAACTTCGGGCGTTTCTGTCCCGGCGCGCGCGTGCCACTCGAGCGACTTTTGCTCCCAGAGCGCCGGCGCGTTCGTGTTGCGCTCACCTTCGCTTGGAACATAGTCCATCAATCGCTGCTCATAACTTTTCGCAAATCGTTGAAACACGACGCTTCGCTTCACGATCAAATCCATTTCACTGAGTTTCAGATCTCGGAACGTAACTCCATGTTGCCGTTCGCGACAATGTTCCATGATCTCGTCAAAACGCCGCACGAAATTTTCTTCACACGTAGACCAGTCCACGCATTGCACCAGATCAACCGAACACGTCTCGTCGAGCAGATGCCGCCGCTGCCGCACGCTGCACGACTTGTTGAGCTCTGCGAGTTCAGGCAACGACGCCAGTCCAATTTCCTCGAACCGAATCGGCGTTTCGTGACCGTGCGTAAACTCGTTGAAACTCGTTTCCGAAAACAGCTCACACGAACCGTCCGGTCGCCGCACATTCTCAACGCTTTCCCTGAGCGCTTCGACCGCATCTGACCGTTTGAGCACCAACTCTTTCTTGAAGTCTGCCTGGGCCAGCCCCGCGCATGCAACGAGAAAAATGAGTACTGTAGCATCAACGATTTTCCCCATGACCCCTCCTGAATCAACCGATATGGTCGATTTATCACGCAACAAAAATACCACGTTTCTCATTTTTTGAAAAGGCTTTAATAAAAAAATGCCCGCCACCGATCCCACGAAGTTCGTGAAAAAGGTGACGGACGTTGGAAACTTGAGCGCCGTAGTGTCGCTACTTGGTCACCACGATGCCACGTGGTGCGATCGGGTTGCGACCGGTAAGCTCTTCAAGGCGCGCTTCTGTCATGCCGTTGAACTTCGCGAGCGGGATATAGGAATCCTTCACGAACTCACGGATGCGTTTGGCGATCTCTTCGCTTTCTGGATAGTCCACACCCACCTCGAGCAATCGCAACATGTGGTCAATGCGCCGCGCGTAGGCCGCTTCCTCAAGCCCGTCCAGTTCCTCAAGCAGCTCAGGCGTCATGGGGCGCACCTGTTTGTAAAGCTCAATCGCGTGCACCGTGAGCACGCCCGGCGACCTGTAGTAGTAGTCCTCGTTGCTCGGGTAGATCGCGAGCTGACGCTTGTAGTTCTCGGCGAATAGGATCAACACTTGGTCGCCACGCGTCTTGGCGTTGGCCATGGTCATGCCGATGTCTGCAAACGAAACGTCGTCCAGCCCAACGGCGAAGTCGGCCATGTACTTGTCGAAGTGCTTGCGAAACAGCGTCAATTGATCCTCGCAGCGCCAGATGTCGCGGCAATCCGGCTTGGTCTCGAGTACGTCCTCGAAGGCTGCCTTCAGTCGCCGCACCTCACACGCCTTATTGAGCACCTTGAGCTCATCGAAGGTCTGAAGGCCAACGTCCTTGGGCGCGATCTCAATGTCCTGACCCTCACCACGCTTGTGGAAGCTGTCCTCGGGAATGCTGTAGCAGTTGGATCCGTTGCTGCGCTTCAGCCTCGTGACCGCCCCTTGCAGGTCCTTCACGATGTTGGCACGGTGGACCTCCATCTCCTTGTTCGCCAGGTAGGACGGAATCGTCCTCCAAGCCACGATCAGTACGATCAGAAGGACCGCGGTCAGGAGACCCAACCAGTACTTGTTCAGGAAAGACTTTTCTTCGTACGCCTGCATCTCATTCCTCCCCGGCTTTCGGCCGACTCTCGTGCCACTCACACCAAAAGGCCCCTTGGCCAATCAGCATGGTTGCAAAACCAACGAGAATTTCACCTACCTTGGCTGTAAAGATAGCCGCAATTCTCGCTGATTTTTTGTAAAAAACATACCCAATTAACACAAAAATGTGCTTTATTGAACAAAATACTATAACACAAAAACCAAATCTTGTCAAGATTTGGCCTTACATTTTGCTAATTTATGCCTAAAATTACGGTGTCAAACGGTTCAACAATCGCGCGAACGGAATTGCCTCGCGAATATGCTCCAATCCACAAATCCACGCGACTGAACGCTCCAAACCAATACCAAACCCTGAATGTGGGACGCTACCAAACCGGCGCAAATCCAAATACCACTCAAACGCTTCCATCGGCAATTTATTTTGTTTAATCCGCTCCTCTAAGAGTGCCAGATCATCAATACGCTGCGATCCACCAATCACCTCGCCATATCCTTCCGGCGCTAACATATCCGCGTTCAACACATAGCGTGGATCTGCTGGATCTGGTTTCATGTAAAATGATTTCACTTCAACTGGATAGTGTGTGATGAAAATCGGGCGATCATATTGCTTGGTCAAAATCGTTTCATCATCCGCACCCAAATCATCACCATCTTTCACATCACTTCCAAGCGCCTGCAATTGTGTGATCGCATCTGAATATCGAATGCGTGGAAAATTTCCTTCCGCAGTTTTTTGCAGCGGCGCAATATCGCGTTCCAATGTTTTCAAATCTTCCGCGCGACGTTCCAATACGCGCTTCACAATATACACGGTCATATCTTCCTGAAGCTGCATGTTTTCGGTTTGATCCATGAAACTTGCCTCAGCTTCTAACATCCAAAATTCCGTTAAGTGACGACGTGTTTTTGATTTTTCTGATCGGAACGTTGGACCGAAACAGTACGTACGTTTAAGCGCGGCCGACGTTGCTTCTTGATAGAGCTGACCTGACTGCGACAAATATGCAACGCCATCGAAATATTTTACTTCGAATAAATCCGTTGTTCCCTCACACGCGGTTGGCGTAAAAATTGGCGAGTCAGCCAAAATAAATCCGCGTTCATACAAAAATTCGCGCATCGCAAATTCAATTTCGCTGCGCACACGCATGATCGCTTCTTGGCGACTTGAGCGCAACCATAGATGTCGTTCATCCATCAAAAATTCTACGCCATGTTCTTTTTTTGAAATTGGAAATTCTTCAGTTGTTGCTGCGATGAGTGCACATGAAACGCCGGTCAATTCAAAACCACTCGGTGCACGAGGTTCTGCTTTTACAACGCCTGAAACTGTAACCGAAGATTCCATGGTCAACGCTTCAAGCACTGTCCACGATTCCGCGCTCACTTCATTTTTTGAAAATACAATTTGCACGCGTGCGGTTCCGTCGCGCAACTGCAAAAAAAAGATTGATCCGCTCGAGCGAAAATTATACGCCCAGCCAGAAAGTTCTACCGTTTCTCCGATTTTCCCTGATAAGTCAGCAATATCCAACATAGCTCAAAAAATTAAAAGTATGGCTAGTATAGCGAGTTTTTTTAGGTTTGACAAACGCGCCTTTTACTGGTTCAATGGGTAGACACATGAATATATTTAGCCTTCATTTTACTACTTTTATTACGCATTTAGGCCCGCTTGCCTATCCGCTCATTGGGTTTGTTATTTTTTTTGAAGGTGAGGCAGTAATTTTTACCGTGATGTTTTTGTCCTACCACAAAACGCTCAATATTTTATTTACACTGCCAATTATCATCCTCGCGGTCATCGCAACCGACGTCACCTCATACATGATCGGGCGCCACGGCAAAAAATATTTTCCCCGCGTCGCGCAATTTTATACACACCTCGTTCATCCAATCGACAACCGTCTCAAAGCGATGACATTCGGAATTTTTCTTATTTCAAAATTCACCTACGGACTTCACCGCGCAATTATTATTCGCGTTGGACAACTCGATTTACCCTTTTGGAAATTTTTCCGCATCAATCTTTTAACAACCGCAGTTTGGATCACAACCATTAGCGGACTTGCATACGGTTCATGGCGCTCGGTGCGACATTTCGAAAATTCTTTTAAATATATTGGAATCGTACTCGCGGGCAGCGTTCTCGCGCTCCTCATCGGGAGCCACGTCGCTGCACGAATTTCAAAATCAAAATTAAAAATCGAAGACGAAATTAAATAAGCGCGCGCCAACGCAAAAACGTCATCAAAAAACTTTGTAATTTTTCCGGCGCAACATCATACGCCATTGTTTTTTCTTGAACACGTTCATTTATACAAATGACACCGCCATGCTCCGGAGAAAATCGCGTCAGATGTTCTGCACTACCACAGAGCACACATACATTCAGTTCCGGCGCATATCCGAAATATGTAGCGAGAGATAAAAGTTTGGCACCAAAAACAATTTCAAGATCTTCCTGAACGCTCGCCTCGAGCGCTGCAAGCGTCCCAAACAACAGTTCGTACAGTTTTACGTCCTTGTGTCCCAATTCTACCGAATGTTCCACCAAGCGCGCCACAGTACCCATCATCTGCACGCGTTCAACATCAATCGGCCGCTCAACAAAATTATGTTGCGTAACACATTGCGCAATTTTATATCCGTTTTTTCCTTCCGCAAACATAACTTCGACCACACGAAGTGGTTCTAAATGTCCGCTGAGCTTACTTCGAATTTTGCTCGCACCAACCGCGACTGCATCAACTTTTCCGTGTTGCAATGAATAAAAAACAACGCGTTTATCAGACTCGCGCCACACGGCTCGAGATAAAATAATTGCGCTGTCAGTTACGGTCACAGATCAAATAATACGTCCCCACTTGCTTCTGATTTTGCTAAAAATGAATCCAAAATAATCGCTGCTGACGACGCATCAATATCCGTTGCGCCGGCAGCTGCAGCTTGCTGACTCGACATGCGCTCGTCAACATAATTCACTGGAATGTTGTAACGCTCAAAAATTTTCGCTCCAAACTCTCGCACAATTGCAGCTTGATCACCTTCTTTTCCTGCCATGGTATATGGCAAACCAACCACGACAGAACGCGGCGATTGTTTTCGAATTAAATCATCGATTTGTTTCCACTGCTCTTCTTCAGTTCCTGCAATTGTCGTGAGTGGCAACGCGAAACTTGTATCATCTGGAACAATCGCAACACCGATGCGTTCTGTTCCGTGATCAAAACCTAAAAGGTTCAAGTGCGAGCACCATATTTGGCACAAGCGGAACTGATTGCGCGCGGCGATGCAAATAATTTGGAACTTGTGGTTCTTCGTGCACAGCGTATCCAACGCCGTGACCCACTAAATCTTCAACAATTCCGTATCCAAATGGTTTTAAATAATTTTCCGTCGCGCGACTAATATCACGAACATCGCCACCCGCCTTCGCTGCAGCAATTCCTGCAAACAACGCGCCACGCGTTCGTTCCAAAAGCAATTCATCTTCTTTACTAATTTTTCCAACCGGTACAGTCATCGCAGTATCAGTATAAAATCCTGCTGGCCCACCTTTTTTATATGGCCATTCCATTCCAATATCCAAACCAACAATATCGCCTTCTTTTAAAAGATGATCTGCGCGTGGAATTCCGTGAACCACTTCATCATTTACTGAAACACAGAGCGTCGCAGGATACGAAGGAATTTGAGAAGAAATTTTGTAACCCAAAAAAGCAGGGCGTCCACCCGCTGCAATAATTAATGCTTCCGCAAATTCATCAAGTGCTTTTGTTGAAAGACCCGGCTTCACGATCAATGAAACTTTTTCCAAAATTTCACCCAACAATTTTCCACCTTCGCGAATTTTTGCAATTGCTTCTTCGGATTTTACAAACTGCGCTTCAGTTTTTTTCATGTGAAATAATTATAGCACGTGCGCAATTTCCATGAATACTTTTGGAATTGTTTGCGCGCCGTCAAAACGCTCGATGAGTCCATGTGCTTCGTAATAACTCACCACCGGCTGTGTAATCTGGTGATACGTATTGAGACGGTGTTGAATCGCTTCTGGTAAATCATCCTCGCGCTGAACAATTTTTCCAGAACAGCGTGGACATTCATCACCGTGTTTTGCAACAAAATCTGCGGTCGTTTTGTAGCGACACTGGCTGCATGCGCGACGCTGTGACATGCGTTCAACAGCCTGTGCATCATCAATTTCAATCACAATTACTTTCGTTGGACGAAGCCAGCTTTCAGCTTCTTCTGCTTGCGCAACCGTTCGAGGAAATCCATCAATAATAAATCCGTCTTGTGCGTCGAATTCTGTGATGCGTTTTTTCAACATCTGAATCACGATTTCGTCAGGAACCAATTCTCCTGCGCGCACATATTGTTCGATACTTTTGCCGAGCTCTGTGCCATGTTCAATTTCAGTGCGACACAAATGCCCGGTTGAAATAGTTGGAATTTGGAGGTACACCGATAAAAGCTCACCTTGTGTGCCTTTGCCTGAGCCTTGAGGGCCGATTAAAATTAATCGTTTTTGGCCCTCATGCGGCGTCATAGTTTGTCGTATTCACGCATCGTAACTTGAGATTCGAGTTTGTTCATGGTTTCGATAATCACCGAAACAACGATCAAAAGACTGGTACCACCGATAAGCAATGTTCCGGTTCCCATCAAATTTTGAACGATGAGTGGAAGCACGGCGATCACAGGCTGAAACACAATTGAAGTGTAGAAGAATGTGAAACCAAATACGAGTACAAAATACAAGATTCCGTAGATCAAATGATCGTTGAAAATTGTAATGACTTGTTCTGCAGCACTTGCGATCCATGCAGTTTTTGCATGAATGAAAAACTGTGCGATAAGAGGTGGAAACAAGACAAATGAAATTGCGAAAATGATTGGAATCACGCCCGCCATGTTCACCTTAATTGGAAGATGCGTTGAAACACCACCAAACATACGGCTGCCACGCATCTGACGTGCATACTGAATCGGAACATTACGCTGGCCTTGCGTGATAAACACCACGCCAACAATCGTCACGATTGCAATAAATGCAAACGCAAGCAACTGCATAAGCTGTGATTGATCGAAGGTTGCGATCATTCGCTCAATTGCCGTTGGTAAACTTGCTACGATACCAGCAAAAATCAAAATTGAAATACCATTTCCCACATTCTTTTCTGTGATCAATTCACCGATCCACACCAAGAAAAGTGTACCAGCGGTAACCGTGATCATGATGGTGAGCAACTTAAACGGCGTCAAATTCAAGAAAATATCTCCCTGAGACTGGCGAAGTAAGTTGATAGTACCAAACGATTGGAGAAGCGCGAGCGGAACTGTCGCGAGACGAGTCCATTGATTGATGCGCTGTTGACCCTGTTCCCCTTCTTTTTGAAGTTCTTCGATTGATGGAACGATCATGCCCAAAAGCTGAAAAATAATTGACGCGGTAATATATGGACCCACGCCCATCATAATTACAGAAAAATTCTGTAATGTTCCACCTGAGAAAATGTTGAGCAAACCAATGATTTGGTTCTGTGCGATAAACGCATGAAGCGCTTGTGCATTAATTCCAGGAATTGGAACGTGTGCAGCAAAACGAACTAAAACCAACATTGCAATCACGAACAAAATGCTCTTCCGGAGTTCTTCAATCGTCCAGATCTGTTTCAATCGTTCCCACATAGGAGAAAATTATTTTGTTTTGACTGTGCCACCCGCTGCTTCAATTGCCGCTTTCGCACCAGCTGAAATCGCGACGCCATCAATAGTAAATTTCTTATCGAGTTTTGTGTTGCCAACAATCTTAACGCGTGTTTTTGGTGTGACGATCAAATCGCCGATTACCAATTCTTCGCCAGTAATGATTGTACCATCTGCAAATGTGCGCTGCAATTGGTCGAGTGTGATTGTAATCGCTTTCTTTGCAAGTGATTTAAATCCACGCAATTTTGGCATGCTCTGGATCAAAGACTTGCTACCGAACACGATCAAACCGTGGCGACCGCCAGAACGTGCGCGCTGACCTTTGCTACCACGACCTGCAGTCGTACCAAGACCAGTACCATGTCCACGACCAAGCACACGCTTAGTTTTGCGTGCACCATGTTTTGGTTGAAGTGAATTTCCTGTGAGCATACGACGAATAATTATTCAGCCTTTTGGTTCGGTGTGCGTGGACCGCGTGATGGTTT
>JAPLWO010000064.1 GCA_026396555.1 Candidatus Magasanikiibacteriota bacterium | reverse complement strand
GAATTTATGTTTAATCCATGTAAATTATGGTAATATACCAACATTCAAATTTCTATGGATCTCAAACAGCAAACAATTGATACCTACAATACAACCGCAGAAGCAATGGCGGTAAAATTTAATAACATTGGTGGACGTAAATCAGATGTTGATCGAGGATTTTCTTTTATCGACAAAACAAATCCATTTGCATTTGAAATTGGGTGTGGAAATGGCAGAGACGCAATTGAGATTTTAAAACATACAGAAAATTATCTCGGCACGGATATCTCAAAATCGATGATTGAGCTTGCACGTGTAGAAGCCCCAACTGGAAAATTTGAAGTCGTTGATATTGATACGTATGAATTTCCGCTCGGAATTGATATCATTTTTTCGTTTGCGTCCTTGCTGCATTCAGAATCTGCAAGTATCAAATCAATTCTTGAGAGCGCTTATAGCGCACTAAATCCTGGTGGCGTTTTTTACATTTCTTTAAAATTTGGTGAGGGCAGTATTACGAAAACGGATGAGTTTGGAACTAGAACTTATTTTTTGTACACTCCTGATGACATAAAAAAATTCGCAGGAGGTCGTTACGATGTAGTTTATGAGGATGTACATGATTTACGAGATCAAAAATGGTTTACGCTTGCTCTGAAGAAAAAATGAGTCGCTGCGTGCTATAATACAATTTAATTTGATGCCTATGATTGCAATGCTTCGTAAAATTGTTCCGCAACCTGTATTTAGAGCGTACCACTATCTCATGTCCGTTTCGGGCGCGGTTCGTTATGGATATCCAACAAAAAAAATGATTACGATTGGTATAACGGGTACCAGCGGAAAATCAACGACGGTTTTTTTACTGGGACGAATTTTAAATGATGCGGGACACAAAGTGGGGTCAAGTTCAACTATTGAATTTTGTATCGGCGACGAGTGTAAACTTAATAAAACAAAAATGACGCAGCTTGGGCGCTGGGGAACACAAGCTTTTTTGTCGCGCATGCAAAAAGAAGGGTGTGATGTTGCGATTGTGGAGACGACTTCGCAGGGTATCGAACAATTTCGTCATCTTGGAATTTTTTACGATGTTTGTTTGCTCACAAATTTATATCCAGAACACATTGAGTCGCATGGCAGTTTTGAAAATTATAAAAATGCAAAGAAAAGATTATTCACATACCTCGCGTATTTGCCGATCAAAGAAAATTTTCATATTCCAAAAACTGCAGTCGTGAATGGCGCAGTTGCGGAGGCAGAAGAATTTATTGATTTTCCAATTGATCGAAAGTGGGCGCACAAAAAAGCTGTGGCTGGTGTGTCGCGGGCATTTGTAGCGCAGGATACAAAAATTTTAGGGAACGGCGTTGAATTTATTTTGGATGGCGTTCAGTTTTTTGTTCCGCTCCTCGGCGAACATGTAGTTGATAATGCAATCGCTGCATGTAGTGTCGCGGTTGCGATCGGTGTGTCGCTTGAAGCGTGTGCTGCATCGCTCAAAACAATTACTGCAGTTCCAGGGCGTACGGAATTCATTTCTGAAGGACAGCCGTTCAAAGTTTTGATTGATTTTGCGTTCGAGCCGGTTGCGATGACAAATTTGTATGAGGTGATTTCAAAAATTCCGCATGAACGTGTGATTCACGTGCTCGGCGGAACAGGTGGTGGTCGCGATAAAGCACGTCGACCGAAGATTGGAAAAATTGCAGCGGAACACGCGGCACTGGTCGTTGTTACAAATGAAGATCCATACGATGAAGACCCTCGAGAAATTATTGAGATGGTGGCGAGCGGTGTGCGTGCGGGGGGAAAAACAGAGGCAAATGGAGGTTTAGAAATCGTGGATGATCGACGTGCAGCAATACTTTTTGCATTGCAAAAAGCAGCGCCAGGCGATATAGTGTTAATAACAGGAAAAGGTTGTGAACAGGCGATCGTCGGACCGAATCGCACCATGACTCCGTGGGATGATCGGGCAGTTGTACGCGAATCGCTCAAACAAATAAATACAACATGGCAATCACAGACTCAGTTGAATTAAAAAGTGGAGAAAACATTTTACGCGAAGTTCGACGTTATCCGTTAGTTGATTTCGGAAAATATTCGCTCGCGTTTGTTTTAATGATTGCACCTTTTTTCTTTTTGTTTCCACTCATGAAATTACACGGGTGGGGGATTGCGGGTGGCGCGATTATTTTTCTGAGTGGACTTATCATTTTTACACGCACACTTTTTTTGTGGTTCCATAACGTGTTCGTGGTAACATCGTGCCGCATTATTGATTTCGATCAACGCGGTTTTTTTGAACGCGTTGTTTCGCAGTCATCGCTCGATCAAATTCAAGATGTTTCGTTTCATATTCACGGCGCGGCACAGACCTTTTTTCGATACGGGGACGTAAACATTAAAACAGGTTGGGGTTCGGTTGAGCTTTGTGTGCCAGCGATTTTTCGTCTTCGTTGCAAGGTGATGTGAGTAAATTGCAAAAGAGAAAAATTGAATCGCTCGAGGTGTTGAAGAAATTACAAAGCGATTCATATATTGAAGGTCGTGCCCGCGAAGAATTACAAGCGGCACGCCCTGGAGAAGCTGTTTTGGTGGTTCCAGGATTAAATGTGACTTCTACCGCAACATCAATCTTGACGGTCGCGGAAGATGCTGCTCCAGAACTTTCAAATCCTGCAAAATGGTGGTATTATTTCTTTGGTTCAAATTAATATAAACTTTATGGAAGACTTACAAAATAACGAAGAAGGGGAAATGGTCGTTGAAACTTCAGAAACAGCTGGCGCAAATCCAAAGAAAGTATTTATGAAAGGGATTGTGAGCGCGGTTGTTGCTCTTGTGGTACTTGGAGGTGCAGGAAGTGTGTTCGCTGCATATCGCGCACCAGATTCAGTTCCAGCATTTATTCCAAATTTTCTTGCAGCGGTACATGCGCCAGCTGCAACGATTGATGGAAAAATGATCACCTGGTTTGATGTTAAAACAGATTCAGATGCACTTACTAAATATGTTGCGAGTGCGAGTGCAAATGGCGGTGTGCCAAATCCAGATAATTATAAGGGTGATGGTTTGCGTTTACGCGTTTTACATCGTTTACTTTTGACCGCGGCTGCAGAAAAATTTGCAGCCGATCATGGTGTGACTGTCACAACGGCCGAACTCGATAAACAGCTTGCTGATATTGCAACACAAAGCGGTGGCGAGGATAAAATTAAAGCAGATATTCAATCGAATTTTGGTTGGACATACGAACAGTATCGCGACCGTGTTGTTCGCTCAATGGTTTTGTTCCAGAAATTACAAGATTCATTCTTGGCTGACGATTCATTTACCGGTCCAACTCGTGTGAAGGCTGAAGCGGCACTTTCAGAAGTTAAGGATGGTAAAAAAGATTTTGCTACGATTGCAAAAGAACAGAGTGAAGATTCGAGCGCATCAAATGGTGGAGACTTAGGACAAATCACACGTGGCATGACCGTTAAGCCATTTGAAGATGCGGTTTTTTCAATGAAAAAAGGACAGGTAAGTGATTTGGTAAAAACACAGTTTGGTTACCACATTATTAATGTGCTTGATATTAAAGACGATAAAACAGGTAAGCCAGAATCTGTTCATGCTCGTCACATCCTCTTTAAATTTCCGTCAGTTGTGCAAAAAGTCCAGGATTATTTGAAGACAGCAAGCGTTCATCAGTTTGTACACACCAGCGCTCCAGCTGTGGATGATATTCAATCTTGACAACGGTCAGACGTTTCGGTAAACTAGTTTCACAACTACGTGGAACCAGTTTCGCGCGGAGTTAGTACAATGGTAATATGCGTGCTTCCCAAGCATGAGACACGGGTCCGATTCCCGTACCCCGCTAATGATGTTTGAAAGTGATTTGTGAAGGAGACTGCTCGTTGTGCTTAAAAGAAATGATACGCGGGTATCGTATAATGGCTATTATGCGTCCTTGCCAAGGACGAAAAACGGGTCCGATTCCCGTTACCCGCTCCAAAGAAAAAATCCCATCCAAAAGATGGGATTTTTTCTTTGGATTGGTTACGAGAGGGAATCGGACGAGCACAAAGAAACGCGCGGGGCGCGTTTCGACTGCCCCGGACCGCGAGCTCATGCGAGCGGCGATTCCCGTGTGAGCACGGTTGACTTTTGTCTTACATTCATCTACTATCCACTCAGTTGGTCAGCCATGCCCCGGCAAACGTCCGGTCCAATGGTCAGCCAGTTACAGGGAGTGGAGCATGAAAAGGTTTTCACAATTTAAGGATTTCGGAGCAATTCCGGATTCCGTATTGACGGAACTCAAACGTGTGATGAGGGAGGCGGGTTTTTCCATTGATCTTGCAGAATCGATCATTAAGTATCCTGAGATCGCAGAGCGAATGGTGCAAGCGGCTTTTGAACACGTGCTCATGTGTCATGATCAAGGCCTGTGGTCATGCATGCAACTTCAAGTTGACTTGATGCCGGAACCGTATCGTAGTTCTGGTCAGTTGCATGATGCGATCATGCGCGTTACTAACGTGATTGCGTCTCCAGGGAATGCACATACGTTGGTAATTAACGGCGGAGATGACCGTCGTTTCAGAGAAGCTGAAAAGTTTTATCTAACTGCGGAAGGGATGCCACGATTGCAGCCAGATGAACGTGTGTTTCGATATTCATTAGGTGGTGATTTTTTACGTAATTGTCAGTTGGTGTGGGAAACACATGACTTTGCGACCAACGTGGGTAAAACTCCGCATGAGGTGATGGAATCTGGACAAGTGCCCGCTGATATCGGTGCACTTGCAGCGCTCTGCATGCATCGTCGGTGGCATTACGAAGTGCGTAGTGGTCGTCAGCCTGGTTTGTGGATCGGCGGATTGTTTGTTCAGGGCGGCGCGAACGAAAGTCGTCGATCGCTTCTTCTGTTGCCAGACAAGTTTTCAAAGGAACCCGGCCGTTTTACGAGAGTAGAAGCCGGCACCGAAGACAAAATGGCTAAGTTCATGCGCAAGAACAACATTCAGTGGACCGTTCCAACAGTGATCGCGCGGTACTAAATCCGCACCAGACTCGTTACACGCCCGCAGCCTTACCACGGTTGCGGGTCTTTTTTATTTGTCACTTCTAATTTTAAATGTTACGCTATGATTCTCTAAATATATGCCTTCAAACATCCTTCTCGTCCAATTTCGAACCGACCAATCTCTACCGCACGAGCAAAAATGCGTGAGTCTTGCAATTGGCGAAGAGGCGCCGCGATTAAAATTCATGAGCGCCATTGTTGATGAATTTCCACCGGAAGTTTTATCAGATGTCGGAGCGGTTATTTTTGGTGGAAGCGGCGAATTTTTTTTGAGCGAAGGTGCGGGTGAAAATTCATGGCTCCCGAAAATTTTTGCATTTATTGACGAAATTTACGCACGTGATATTCCAGTTTTTGGAATTTGTTTTGGCCATCAAGTTATGCTGCTGAAAGAAGGCTCTGTGATTCGCCGTGCGCCAGAATTGAAAGAATTGGGAGTGTTGCCAATTACATTAACTGACGCTGCTGCTGCAGATCCTATTTTCGGCGTGCTTCCAGAAAAAACATTTGAAACAATTCTCGCGCATCAAGATACGCCGGTTGATCTGCCGTCACATATTCAAATTCTCGGATCGACTGAGCGCGTTGTTGCGGGTGCGGTTCGAATTGGAGATCGACGTGCGTGGAGTGTGATGTTTCATCCTGATATGGATCGTGCGACCAATACAGAACGCGTTGCAATGTTTCCACATTACGCGGAAGATCCAGAAAAACTTGCTGAATTGATCGCATCTTTTCGCGATGCGCCGATTGCACAATCTGTGCTTAAAAATTTTGCATTGTTCACCAAATAAAAATCCCCACCACAGGGGTGAGGAATTTTATAAGCCACTTCCGAGGATCGAACTCGGGACCTCTGCTTTACGAAAGCATTGCTCTACCAGCTGAGCTAAAGTGGCGTAGCGAGAAAGAAATTTGAACGCTTACGTTCGAAATTTCTTTCGAACGGAGCCGGCAGCCCGAGCGCCGAGAGGCGCGAAGGAGCTTTGGCGAGTGACGTTAAGTCGTCCAAGTATAAAATATTTCCACATTTTTGTCTAGCCCATAGCGCTCATCGAGTTGTCTTGATATAATCTGTTCATGATTCGCCTCGACTCCATTTCAAAATCATATCCGGGTGGCATTCACGCGCTCGAAGACGTTCATCTCTTTATCGAGGCGGGCGAATTTGTATCAATTGTCGGGCAAAGTGGCACGGGAAAAACGACGCTGGTTAAATTATTGATCGCCGAGGAACGCCCAACGCGCGGCCGCATCGAAATCGGTGGCTGGGATATAACCGGCATTCGCGATCGCGAAGTTCCGCTGCTCCGTCGCCAGATGGGAATTATTTTTCAAGACTTTAAATTATTACCAAACAAAACGGCGCACGAAAATATTGCGTTTGCGCTAGAAGTTGCGGGGGAGCAGCGCGGTCACATTAATCGCGCAGTTCAGCAACTTGCAAGTCTCGTTGGTCTTGAAGGCGCCACACATCGTTTTCCGCACGAAATGTCAGGCGGCGAACAACAGCGCGTCGCGATCGCGCGTGCGCTTGCACATCGTCCAAAAATTTTAGTCGCAGATGAACCAACGGGAAATCTTGATACGATTAATGCGCAAGAAATTATTCGCATTTTAAAAAAAGTAAATGAGTTTGGAACAACAGTTCTGCTCGTTACGCATAATCGCGAAATCGTGAACGGATTAAAACGCCGCGTGATCACACTCGATGGAGGTCACATAACACACGATCAAAAAACAGGAAAATATGTCATTTAAAAATCGGGGTAGAATTTCTTTTTTGACTGTGTGGGGTCGCGCTGGAAAATATGCGCTGCAAAATTTAGCGCGTAATATCGGGATGGTATTCATTACAATTACCATCGTGACACTCGCACTTGTTTCCGTTAACGCATTGCTTGGTTTGCGTGCACTCACGAATGCAGCGGTCACTGCGGTCGAACATCAAGTTGATGTCAGTATTTTTTTTACAACCGCTGCGACGCCAGATCAAATTCAAAAAGTTAAAGATTACGTATATCAAGTTGCGAGCGTGTCGAATAGTGATTATGTAAGCCCGGATCAAGCGCTTGCAACCTTTAAAGAGCGCCACTCGGATGATCCAGACATTATTAAATCTCTGGGCGTGTTAGATTCAAATCCACTCGGCGCAATTCTTGTGATCCACGCAAAAGAGGCTACAGATTATCAGAAAATTTTGACCGCACTTTCAGCCGACGAGTTTAAAACAATTATTCAGAAGCGTTCATTTGAAGATCGCAGCAAAATTGTTCGGAATGTGGAATTGTTTACATCGCGTGCACAATTAATTTCTTTTGGTCTCGCATGTTTATTTGCACTTATTGCGATACTCATTATTTTTAATGCAATTCGCGTTGCGATTTATACACAGCGCGAAGAAATTGCAATCAAGAAATTGGTGGGTGCAACAAATGCATTTATTCGCGCGCCTTTTTTTATCGAAGTGTTTGTGTATGTGACTGCTGCGTTTGCGGCAACAGCAGGGCTTATTGGCGCATTGTCTCGTGCACTGGATCCGTACCTCGGTCCTATTTTTACGGGCAATGGTTTTTCATTGTACGAATACTACTTCGGTTCATGGATTTCAACATTTGGCTTGCAATATGTTGTGGTTCTGTTACTCGCATGGTTAACGGCTATGCTTGCGATGCGTAAGCATTTACGCACGTAACGCGGGCGATTAGTTTGACAAAGTCGTATTTTTTTGGCACAATGCGTGCGCATTCCGAGATCGTCTAATGGTAGGACAGCAGCCTTTGAAGCTGTATATCATGGTTCGAATCCATGTCTCGGAGCCACTAAAAAATCCAGCTGATCGCTGGATTTTTTGATTGGGAGGATCCTGATTAATTTTCTGAACTGTAATGAATAGTTTCTTCTATATACACTACTCAATATTTAGCGCATAGTACGGTATATGGAAAAAAAATATAAATTCGTCGTACTCTGTAGCGCATTGCTTGTGCTCGGAGGCGCCGGATGTTCGTCTTCAGCTGCCGTAGCTCAGCCCGCTTTGTTTAGCCCTTTAAATGCGACATATACTTTTGAAAATGCAAAGATTCCTTTAGTGAATGGACAATCAACTGACGGTACCACAAAAATTTTTGGTCAACCAGTGGCGGGTGATTTGAACGGCGATGGCGTGCTGGATGCAGCAGTTATTATCACGCAAAATCCGGGTGGCAGTGGAACATTTTATTATGTCGCATCTACAATTAATGCCGCAGGAATTGCAAGCGGCACTAATGCAATTTTGTTGGGCGATCGCATTACACCTCAAAACATAACCATTTCTAATGGCGAGATCATTGCAAATTATGTTGATCGCAAGCCCGCTGAGCCGATGACTGCTTCCCCATCAATCGGTGCACGCATGTATTTAAAACTTAATGGTTTAACACTGACTAAAATTACAGGCTCAACGATTCCGTATGTAGTCTCAAATGGCGACGCCTTAAAATACTGTAATGGCGCAGACATGGATAGTGCAGGTTATAAAAAAACTCTGACGGTTGAAATGACCACAAGCACGGCGCTCATGAATCCAACTGTAGCACAGCGTGCAACTGCGACCATCGCTGCAGCAACCACAGGAATGTGTCATACCACGCTTATGTCACTTCCGATTACGGTGAGTAAGGGTGTGGCATATATTCCACCTGTTGATGCGTGGGCTGGTGTATCGATTACCATGTGTAGCTGCCAACCACTCGTTGAGACAAATTTATTGCGCATTCCCGGGATCACCCGTGTTGAATGGAACGCATCTGACATGATTCACGTAGACTCGCCCATTCCAGGAGCGACGATTACAAGTCCGCTCACTGTTTCTGGTGAAGCACGGGGTACATGGTTTTTTGAGGCAAGTTTTCCGATAACTCTTATTGGTGTGGATGGAAAAATTATTGCACAAGGAATTGGAAAAGCTGACAGTAATTGGATGACTAAAGAGTTTGTGCCTTTTAGCGCCACTTTGAACTTCATGCCAAACACAACAGTGTCGAGCAATAAAGGTACCTTGATTCTCAAAAAAGATAACCCTTCTGGACTCGTCGCTAATGATGACTCGATCGAAATTCCTGTAGTTATCCAGAAATGAACTTGATTACAAAATTTTGGTATGATGTGCTATAATTCTTAGTAAGAATTTTTAATACGATCATTACGCCCTCTAAACACTCATAGTATGAGATCTTCAGCCGCAGAAAAATTACAAAAACCAACTGCAGTGCAGTCGGAGAAGCCTCAGAAAAAACAGGAGGCTGCATCAAGTATCGGTCCAGAAAAATTTTTAAAAGCTCAACTCGCAGTTAACGAAAGCGCGCTAAAATTATTACTCAAAGAAATTGATCGTACTGGAGAAACGGTAAAAGAAAACCAGGCGTCACTTGCAGAAGAGCGTTCATTAGGTTCAGTTGATGATGAAAAAAGTGCGGGTTTACTTGCAGCGATTACCGCAGACCGAACGCATGTTATTAACTCACTTCAGAAATTATTACAGACCTATCGTGAACGCGACACTCTTTTAGAAGATGCACAAGAAAAAGGTTTACTAAAAGATCCTAATGAATTAGTTGCGGTAAAAGGAGCAATGGAAAAAGCTGATGCAAAACTCCATAGCGTACAAGACGAACAGCGTGCGAGTGACGTTCGTGAAGCGCTTCACACAAGAGATTTGTCAAAGATGATGCCTGACATTTCACCAGCTGACGCGCCTGCTGCAGTTGCACCGAAAATGGAAGAGCCGAAACCGCAATTTGCTCCTTATAAGCCAAGTCCAGGTTCATTTACTCGGACTGCAGGAGAAATTAATGCAGAGGCAGACGAAGCTCTTGTGCGCGCACAGAGAATTGCTAAACAGGATGCGCAATTTGAGGCAACGGATGAATTACATCGGATGACTCCTGCGGAAGTTACGGATGCAGAAAAACTTGCATCAAATGTTGTAATTGATAAGTTAGAAAAAAAGGAGCCGATTCGTAGCCCAGAATCATATGAGGCGGAGCAGCAGCGGAATGAGAAAGAAATGGAAGCGATTAAGCTCGATCTCTTCACAAAGTTTTCAGGATGTGTTGATTTCGAATATTCGGGTAAATTGAAAATGATAAATAAGAATTTGTTAACACCGAATCAGGTGTGGAGCGTTCAGCAGGGCGTAAAACGATTTAATGAACTTAAAGATATCGAAGTCGAATTGGTAAATAAATTTGTTCCCGCAGAACGTTTCAGTGGGTCTCGTAAGGTCGCAGGATTCGCAAACGCGGGTGCAAAGGGTTCCGTCGAACGTTCAAATATGGTGGCGGTTGAGGATCCGTTTGCGGCGGCTGCAGCGGAACTCGCAGATACGCGCAACACTATGAAGAAACTTGAAACAAAGGATGAGTTTTTGACTGCTGCGATTGCAGGTGGACGCGTTACAAAAGATCCGCTCAAAAATGAATACAAACTTGTAAAGTCTGGCCTTGGTCGCTTTGTAAGTTTCGTAATTGGAAAAAATGATAATGAAAAAGCGATTGATTCGGTGGTCGCAGAATATAATAAACTTGCGCAGGACGAACGTGATTTGGTAAATGAAGTTGAAAGTTTGCGTGTTGCAGGTGCTCCTGAAGTTGTATACGGTCCGCAAACTGCAGAAGCGCAGACATTAGCATTTTTGGAAGCAAGTAAGAAGCGACAAGAGAAACGTGCTATTCAATCACGTCCACTTGATATCGGAGGCCCCGGTGGTCTTGTGCGATAATAAAGGAAAAAATCCGTCGGTGGAAAACTGGCGGATTTTTGTTTTGACAAAATTTTTTGTTGTGGTACTTTGAATCATCCTCCCTGAATTTATTGTATGAACAAAAAAATAAGATGGGTGATTGCGATTTTGTTAGTTATTGCAGCTGGTCAGATTAAAACCAGGTTGGTTGATGTGCAAGCGTCGCCATTATCAGAAGTTCCGTCAGCAGCTCCAACACCTCCTGGGTTTTCGCTCGTCACCAGAACAGTTGATGGCGATACGTTTGTGGCGGACGTTAATGGGGTGGAAGAAAAAGTGCGTATGGTTGGCATTGATACTCCAGAAGCAGTTGATCCACGAAAACTTGTGCAATGTTTTGCGCATGAAGCGAGTGCGCGGCTACACGAGCTTATTAATGGGCAGCCGGTGCGACTGGTATCTGACGCAAAAAGTGCGGATCGAGATAGATACAATCGTTTGCTGCGATATGTGTATGCGCAAGACGGAACTTTAGTGAATGCAGAAATGATTAATGAGGGCTATGCGCGTGCGTATACGAAATTCAAATTTGAAAAACCTGTTGAGTTTTTGAAATTGCAAACCGCTGCACACGCGGCGGGTCGTGGCTTGTGGGCGACCGCAACGTGCAATGGTGGGCGATAGTCGTTTATGCTATAATCTTGTCCATATTAATTAAATTATCTTATGTTGAACACAAAAGGTTTCTGTAAATGTGCGGATTGGGGATTGCTTTTAATTCGTCTCGGCCTTGCAGCGGTTTTTTTGACGCACGGCGTACAAAAATTAACACATATTGACGGTACGATCGCTTTTTTTGCAGGCCTTGGCTTTTCATCATTTTTTGCATGGCTCGTGGCAATTTGTGAAACATTGGGCGGCTTTGCATTATTGTTCGGCGTTTACATGCAAGCTGTCGGCCCTGTTCTCGCGATTGTTATGCTCGTTGCAATTTTTAAAGCAAAGCTCGGACGTGGATTTGTGGGATATGAATTTGAATTCCTGTTATTGCTTGCAACACTCGGTATGGGCATGATCGGTCCTGGACGATTCGCACTCTGCAATCATTGCTGCGTTTGTACTGGCAAGGGTGATAAAGAAATGAAGGGTGGATGCTGTGGCGGAAAGGGTGACTGCGCATGTAAATAATATGTTGAAACTTGGTGACCGCGCTCCTGCATTTTCTTTGCCTGATCAAACGGGTTCGATGCACTCGCTCAGCGATGAGCGCGGTCATTTCGTGCTTGTGTATTTTTATCCAAAGGATGATACGCCAGGATGTACTGTTGAAGCATGTTCGATGCGAGATAATTTTCCGAAGTTCAAAACATTAAATATCACCGTGTTTGGTATTAGTGTTGACTCGGTAAAGTCGCATGCAAAGTTCGTTGATAAATTTGATCTTCCATTTACATTGCTCGCTGATGAAGAAAAAGAAGTGGTGAATGCGTATGGTGTGTGGGGGAAGAAAAAATTCATGGGACGCGAATATATGGGGACCGCGCGAACATCTTTTTTGGTGGATCCGGATGGAAAAATTGTAAAAATATACGAATCAGTAAAACCAGCTGCGCACGCGGAAGAAGTTTTGGAAGATATAAAAAATCTCTCAAAATAAATTAAAAAAATACCGTACAAAAACCGAACATAAGCCTGTGGAAAACTGTCCTTGCCAAGGGGAGGATGGGGGAGTAAGGTGACGCCATATAGACCCATCTAACTCATGTAAACTATGCGCTTAGCTTCAATTTTGATGCGGGAAAACTTCTTTTGCGAGGATTTTGAGGACGAGACAGAGGAAGCGTTCTGATGTTCAAGTGATCAGAATTTGTCTCGGAGTTAGTTAAAAAGCTGTCTCGAAAGAGACGCTTTTTTGTCCCTTACGCTTGTCGTGTTGTCCACAGCTTGCAAATCTTCTCAACGTGAGCTATCTTACCTTTGTATGAACTACCAACCAAAACAATTACCATTTTCACAAACGCCTCCCGGCATTTCAGAAAAAACTTTGACGATTCATCACGATAAATTATATGTGGGATACGTTAATAAAAAAAATGAGATCGAAACAAAATTAATTCCACTTCAAACAGGTGGTGATGTTTCATCAGCAAACCAGTCGTATTCAGAATTACGCGCATTAAAAGATGGCGAAACTTTTGCAGCGAACGGTGTATATTTGCATGAATGGTATTTCGATGTCTTAGGTGGCGACGGTGTGCCTACAGGTGCACTCGCGGATGCACTCGTGGCGATTCATGGAAGCATTGAAAATTTCTTGGGTTACTTTGCAGCATGCGGCATGGCTGCACGCGGTTGGTCTGTACTTGCCTTTGATACACGCGACCAGCAGTTAAAAGTTTTTAATTGTGACGCACATAATCAAGGCGGTGTGTGGGGCGCAATTCCACTTATCGTACTCGATGTGTATGAACATGCATATTTTCTCGATTACGGCTCGGATCGCAAGGCTTATATTGAAGCATTCTTAAAACAACTGAACTGGACGAAAGCAAACGAATTGTACGCTGCAGTCTCGCGCGCATAAAGTTCCTTACATCATCTATGGCATTACTATCCCCAAACATGTTAGAGCTCTCGCAAGACACACAGGCAGAGATTGAAGATATCGCCGCATATCTTTCTCAGGTATACGGCTTCGATTTTCCGCTTGATCTTCTTGAAGATTGTTACAAACAAGTTCGGGAAGTGCTCGTCGTTCGTTCAATTGCAGATCGTGTGCGACAGCGTATCAGTATTGATCCTGATGATTTCTTTGATGACGAAAAAATGCTGCGCCATTTGCAGCGACTTGAACGCGCGTTTCAGTTTTACGTCGACGAACATTTAAACTAATATTTATTTCTATGTTACAAGTTGGATCTCCAGCCCCATTGTTTGATGTTGAAGCGTACGTCGCAGGCGAAACAAAACATATTGCACTCGCAGATTATAAAGGTAAGTGGGTTGTGTTGTTTTTTTACCCACGCGATTTTACATTTGTGTGCCCAACCGAAATTAAAGGTTTCGCTGCTGCAGAAAGTGCATTTGCAAAATTAAATGCGGTTATTGTTGGCGCATCGACTGACAGCGCATTTTCACATGGCGCATGGTTTGAACGCGATTTACCAGAAGTTAAATTTCCAGTGCTCGCTGACACGACACATCATGTGAGCCGCGAATATGGCGTATTGCTCGAGGATACGGGCGCTGCGCTTCGCGGAACCTTTATTATTGATCCGGATGGAATTTTGCGTTACACGGTTGTATCAGATTTGAACGTGGGGCGTTCGATCGACGAAACATTGCGTGTAGTTGAGGCTTTGCAGACCGGTGAATTGTGCGGACTTGGTTGGAAGCCGGGCGCAGATTTTGTTCACAAGGGCTAAGCGCTTCGATGTATGTCGCGCGAAGTGGTCTTTGACATTGAAACACAGAATACGTTTGAAGAAGTTGGTGCAGGTAATCATCGTGGCTTAAAAGTCTCGGTGGTTGTTGTGTATTGTTATGAGGATGATTCGTTCCATACATTTCGTGAAGAAAATTTGAAAGATTTGTGGCCGATTTTAGAACGTGCGGAACGGCTCATCGGATATAACTCGAAATTTTTTGATGTACCGGTGTTGCAAAATTATTACACCGGTGATTTATCAAAAATTCCACATCTCGATTTGCTTGAAGAGATTCGTCGCTCTGCGGGGTTTCGTCCAAAGCTCGATGATATTGCGAAAGCAACACTCGGAACGCAAAAATCTGGCCACGGTTTGCAGGCGGTTGAATGGTTTAAGGCGGGTGAGTGGGATAAAATTGAAAAATATTGTGAGGACGACGTTCGAATCACGCGCGATGTATACGAATACGGAAAAACGCACAAGCAGATTTTTTATCCAGAAGTTGCGGGTGGTATGAAACCAATTCCAGTTAAATTTGGAGTGGAACGTGTGGTGGCAGATGCAGAAGGTGCACCGGCTGGAACGGGAATGAATTTAACACTTCCATTTTAATATGGTACTTCGCGCGCTCACACAATTCCTCGGAATACTTGCGCGCGCGATTGTGAAAAAATATCAGCCGCGCATTGTTGGTATTACCGGATCTGTTGGAAAAACAACGACGCGCGCGGCGTGCGTTGCGGTTTTGAGTTCGCGATTCCGCGTTCGCGGTTCAGATAAAAATTATAATAATGAATTGGGCGTGCCGATTACGATTATTGGAGTTGGTGCGCCGGGATCGAATATTTTTTTGTGGCTCGGAGCGTTTGCGCGCGCGCTGCGGTTGCTTCTGTGGCGCGATAAAAATTATCCAGAATTATTAGTGTTGGAATTGGGTGCCGATCATCCGGGTGATATCGCACATTTATTATCAATCGCACCACTTGATGTCGGCGTGGTGACAGCCGTTGCTGCAGCGCACACAGAATTTTTTAAATCGGTTGCGGGTGTGTTGGCTGAGAAAAAATTAGTTTTGACAGAATTAGGGACAGATAAAAATGCGGTGGTGAATGTTGATGACGAAAATGTGCACGGAATTATCGATGAAATTCGCGCGCCGATTATTGGATTTGGATTTAATGAATCTGCGACGGTTCGGGGCGTTGAAGCTGCAATTAAATATGATGGTGAGGGTGCGCCGATTGGAACTCAGGCAACCATAAAAACTTTTGGACAGGATGTGTCTTTGTTTGTTCAGGGTGTGCTTGGACGGCCATGTGTGTATGCGGCGTTGGCAGCCGCAGCAGTTGGTCGCGCGTGTGGGTTGGACATTGAAGAGATTCAATTGGGTTTGAGTGCATTTCAAACGCCGCCCGGTCGTCTCCGAATCATTTCAGGAATTAAGAAAACGATTTTGATTGATGACACATACAACGCGTCGCCCAATGCGGCAAAAGTTGCACTTGATGTTTTGAAGGAAATTCATGTAAGTTCGAATGGGCGACGAATTGCGGTGCTTGGTGACATGTTGGAGCTTGGCGAATTATCTGAACAAGCTCATCGAGAAATTGGACGCGTAGTTATTGCGGCAGGTTGTGATATATTAGTGACCGTTGGTGCTGCAGCGAAATTTATTGCAGATGAAGCGCGGGTTGGCGGCATGGATTTAAATGCGATTTTTTCGTTTGATGATTCAGTTGCGGCAGGTGAATTTCTTAAAGAAAAAATTTCTGTTGGGGATATTATTTTGGTGAAAGGATCGCAGGGTGCGCGATGTGAAAAAATCGTAAAATTATTAATGGCAGATCCTGCTCAGGCAGAAAAAATATTAGTACGACAGGGAAAGGGTTGGAAATAATATATGAAATTGATTTCATTAAATACGTTTGGTGGAAGAGTTTTTGAACCTCTCATGGAATGGGTGCAGCGCGAAGCTGCGACCACTGATATTTTCTGTTTTCAGGAAATTTTAGATGGACGCCACGGGATTGAAAATGAACGCGGGTGGCGATCGAATTTATTGGAAGAATTAACTGCGGTTTTGCCTGAATTTAACGTATTTTTTAAACCAACACGAACGCAATTATTTGAATGTCACAACGTGAGTGATCGAATTGCATTTGGAAAAGCAATGTTTGTAAAAAAAGGTTTTTCGGTTGAAAAAATGGGGGACGTTTTTGTATGGGGCTCGCCGAATGATTATGAAGTGCAGGATAATTTATCTAAGCCAAATAGTTTTTTGTATACGCAGCTCGTGATTGACGGCGCACCACTCATGATTTGTAACATGCACGGCATGCCATTTCCTGGTGACAAATTTGATACGCCGGAGAGAATTGCACAGTCCCAGAAAATTTTAGATTTCTTTGCCCATCAGTCGGGAGAAAAAATAATTTGTGGTGATTTTAATTTATTACCTGAAACCGAAAGTGTAAAAATGTTTGAGCGTGCGGGATATAAAGATTTGGTAAAAGATTTTAAAATTGTATCGACGCGTGGAACTTTATGTAAAGAATTACATCCTGAATTTGTATTTCGTCAGGAGTATGCTGACTTTACATTTGTGTCGCCAGGAATCTCTGTAAAAAAATTTGAAGTACCAGATGCGCCGATCTCAGATCATTTGCCGATGATTTTAGAATTTTAATTTTTGGTTTTAAAAAACCCGCCTGAACTCCGTTACGGAAGTCCAAGCGGGCAGATGAAAAGTCACTTGCTCAAGTCGCGAAGTAGAGTTCTGCAAGTTGTACGTGCGTCATCTTTTCAATGATCCTCAGCGCGTGCAGGTCATAGGTCGGATTCTCAAACGCAATGCCGATGTCAGGTGTAAGTGACGCCTCGATCGTCCGACGCGCGGTTTCAGGCAGTCGAAATTGATTGAGCTCCACCGGGTGCAGTTCGGACTGTTCGATGATGAAGTAGAAGAGTCGTGTTGATGCGAGTGGTGGCCCGACGAGACTCAGTAGTCCATCGCGGACCGTTCCAAACTGAACACACGGAATCCCAGGTGTTGGATTTGATGGGCAACAACTTTTTCCGCACCAGGACATAACGACCGGAATGTCGGAGGCCGCATAGTGCATCTCAAGCATGATGTAGAGATTGTTGACGTGCTTCCCTGGATGCTTCGCTCGAGCCAGGTTTGAAATTGCTGCGATATTCAAGCTTCGTAAATCGTCCTCTGTACGATTAGGTGGCAAACCATGTTGTGTGGCTAGGTCTTTGACTTGCACGGCGTAGTTCTCAATAACACTTTGTGTAATGCCTAGTGCTTCGCGCATGGGCGCTGGCATTGCATCCAAAGCGGAAAGCGCGCGTTGCATTGAGTACGTGGGCGGTCCAAGTGGTACATCATCAAGAAACCATCGAATGCGTGGAACCGGAATTCCCGGGGTCGCTTGCAGAAACTTCATGACTAATGTCGGTTTGTACACGGGGACTCCCTATGGGCTCTGTCGATCGAGCTCTGGTTGCACGGTACCATCGAACGTCTAAATTGTCAATCTGCGATGCGACCTGCATGTATTCGGTCGCGCACAAACCCGCTCGGCTCACTGTGCCAGAATAAAAATAATCCACTCATGAAGAGTGGATTATTTTTATAGCGCTAACGGGAGTCGAACCCGTCTTCTTAGATTGAGAATCTAATGTCCTAACCGATAGACGATAGCGCCAAGTGAGGAGTTAAAGCGGGCGCGTGCGTCCAGCTTTACTCCGAACGCAGGCGACACTATTTGCAAAGCAAATAGCTGGCGCTAAGCAAAAACATTCTAGCAATTTATAAACTTTTTTTCAAGGTCTGGAAAAACCTTTACTTCATTGACACGAAACAAAAAATCAGCTACTGTTTTTTCGGAGGTGTTCATGAAAACTGATTCAACGACAAAGCCTAACCACATTTCTCTTGATTTGTCCCGCGTTGACGAGCCGCCTATCGACCTGAAAGGCCTGGCGACGCGCGAAACCGCGAGTTTTGATACGCTCATCGGTCCGATGCTCAATCCGCCGCGCAAAAGCGATATGCGCAACACACGCGTGTTGATGAACCGTCTGGCCGACAATCCGCATTATACGCCGCCGAGTGCCGACTGCCCAGATGCCCCCTACGGCGTGTATCTGGATCGGCGGATCGCTGGTTTTGACACGCGGGTTACGGATAGTGTGTACATGGGCCACAGTCCACGGGAGGCGCTCGTCATTGATCCGCGGCCAGAAGGCGAAATTATGCGGTTGTACCGAAAATTTCGGTGGCTGCGGTTGCGGTTCATGGCAGAATATTTGTGGCAACATCGTGCGCGCATGAATCGCGGAATCATGCAGCGCGAACAACTGTTTTTGCTCATGCGTTTTGTGCAAGACGAAATGCCGTTCGATAAACACCGCGCGGAGCGGCTCGTAGCTGAATACAACGCAAAGAACGACGTGAAATTGACGCTCGACGTGTTCATCCGAGCTCGTGCAGGCGTGTGTCGTCACCAAGTATGTTTGTACGCAGTACTCGTCGAGTTGTTGCAGGAACACGGCCACATGGGTGGAAAAGTGTCACTCCAGCGCGGCAAGTTTTATCGCATGAGCCATGCGTGGGTACGGTTTACGAGTGAATGGGGCCAAATTTACATCATCGACCCCGCGCAGGACCGGTTTGGGAATATCGCAGAAATGGGCGAACACGAACGAGATTTTTACAGTATCTAAGGTAGGAAAAAGAGGTCAACAGCGCGGAATTCTCCCAAACGGAGGGTTCTGCGCTCATTTTTTATCGGTGGCTGGGCCCAAAACTTGATTAATTTAGATATATCTGCTACACTTCTGCAATCTGAAAACCGTTTAAAATCGCATCTATGGATATCCGCAACATCGCAATTATCGCCCACGTTGACCACGGCAAAACCACACTCGTGGATTCTTTGCTGAAACTTACTCATACCAAAATTGGTAACGAACGCCCTGCAGAGCGTGTGATGGATAACAATGATTTGGAACGCGAACGCGGTATTACCATTTTTTCAAAAAATGCGTCTGTTCACTACGGTGACACAAAAATTAATATTATCGATACTCCAGGCCACGCTGATTTCGGTGGTGAGGTTGAACGTGTGTTAAAAATGGCTGACGGTGTATTGCTTTTGGTTGATGCAAAAGAAGGACCGATGCCACAGACAAAATTTGTGTTGAAGAAAGCGCTCGAGCTCGGCCACAAAGTTATCGTGGTTATTAACAAAATTGATAAGAAAGATGCGCGCCCAGTATTTGTGCTCGACACAACATTTGATTTGTTTAGTGATTTGGGTGCAACTGATCGCCAACTCGATTTTCCAGTTATTTACGCATCAGCAATCGCGGGCAAGGCAGGCTACACCGCAGATTTGGAATCAATGACTGACATCACTCCAATTTTTGATTGCGTGATCAAAGAAATTCCACCTCCAGCAGGAGATCCAGAAGCGCCACTCCAGATGTTGGTTGTTACATTGCAGATGGATAACTATAAAGGCAAACTCGGTATTGGTCGTATTTTCAACGGCCGCATTAAAAAAGGTGACACGATCGTGCACTTTAACCGTGAAGGCGTGCAGACCAAGCAGAAAGTTACGGCGCTCATGGCGTTTGAAGGTTTGGAAAAAGTTGAAATCGAAAGCGCACAAGCAGGTGATATCATTGCTGTTGCAGGTGTTGCAGACGTTTCAATCGGTGATACACTCGCAGATCCAACAAATCCAGTGCAGCTCGCACTTTTAGAAATCGAACAGCCTACGGTTAAGATGACGTTCCGCGTGAATGATTCACCGTTTAACGGCAAGGAAGGAAACACAAAAAATACTTCACGCTTGCTTCGCGAACGTTTACAGAAAGAGCTCGAAACTGACGTTGCTTTGCGCGTCGAAGACACAGAAGCTGCAGATGCATTCGTTGTGTCAGGTCGTGGTGAATTGCACTTGGCAATTTTGATTGAAAAGATGCGCCGCGAAGGCCACGAACTTTGTGTTACGCGTCCTCAGGTGGTTACACACACTGAAAATGGTGTTGAAATGGAACCGGCAGAAGATGTGTTCGTTGAAGTTCCTGAAGAATATGCAGGTTCTGTCATCGAAAAGTTGGGTAAACGCCGCGGTGAAATGAAAAATTATGGCGTGCGCGAAGGTCAGGCTCATTTGCACTTCGTGATTCCAACACGTGGTTTGATTGGATACCGTAATGAATTTTTGACTGACACGAAAGGTACCGGTATTTTGAACTCACTGTTTAATGGATTCGTACCATGGGTGAACAACTTGACGACAAATTCACATGGATCTTTGATTGCATACGAAACAGGTGTGACAACCACATACGCGCTTGAATCAGCACAGGAACGCGGCACATTGTTTGTGGGCGCGGCTGTTGAAGTGTATCAGGGCATGGTAGTTGGTCAGAATGCAAAGGATGAAGATCTGGAAGTAAACGTTTGTAAAGAAAAGAAATTGTCTAACATGCGTTCTTCAGGTGCTGATCAGGCTGCACAAATCGCGCCACCAAAACCAATGAACTTGGAACAGGCGATTGAATATATCGGAGATGACGAATGGGTAGAAATTACTCCAGGATTTATTCGCGTAAGAAAACAGTGGCTCAGCCCGAATGACCGAAAGAAAAACGGACGATAAAAATTCAATCCAATAACGACTCAAGAGACCGTAGGGCCTGGCGCAAGCCAGGCCCTACTTGTTCCTCCGCGTATTCGTTATGTGCAACGTAAAGTTGCACACGAATACTTGTGCGCAGTCTCTTTCGCCGTTGTTGGATTTATTGGATCGTGGCTGTTCTTTTTTCGCCGATGATTTCGAATTTTAAAAAAGTTACTTTTCGATTTTCAAAAATTTCTGCACAATTTTCTGGCCATTCGATGATGACGAGCGCAGAAAAATCATTTAAAAAATCTTCGACACCAATCGCGCGCAAATCTTCTGCGGATTCGAGGCGATATGCATCAATGTGGATAAGTGTATTCACGCCGTTAACAGAATTCGGTAATTCGTAAGGTTGAAGTAGGGTATATGTCGGCGAGACAACGGTCTCAGTAATACCCAATTCTTTTGCGAGTGCTTTTACAAAAGTTGTTTTACCCGCGCCCACCGGACCTTCGAGCGCCAAAATCTGTCCACCAAAAATTTCGCTCGCGATTTTGTTTGCCAACTTCTCCGTATCTTCTATTGATTTCAGTTCTATTTTTGTTTGCATAAAAGTTTGGTGACCAACACCCGCGTTTTGGTGAGGTACTGGAATATTTGTGCGCATTCCGAAGCGAGTTGCTGTCCTCTCGAGCGAGAGGAGTGTGTACAAATATTCCACTATGTTATCGCACCGCGGGTGTCGTTTCTCATTCTATCATGCAGACAAAACTTGTGCTATAATTATTTCGTCTTATGTGGACATTATTACTCGTCCGTTTCATAGGTTCTCTGCTACTCATGTTCGCAAGTTCGTTGCTTGTTGACTGGTTTTTCAGCGGTGCGAAATGGGTACAAAAATTTTATGCGCTTGCGCCTGAAATTTGGCGACCCATGGAAAGTAATGATGCGGTTGCAACACAAAAACGCGTCGTCCGCACATCACTGTTCATTACACTCGGATACTGTATTTCGTTTTTGATTTTTTATTTAGTGATGCGCCCGGGAATTGTGTTTGAAAATTCGGTAACACGCGGAATTGTACTCGGCGTAACATTGTGGCTGATTGGTCCCGTTCCTGTATACGCAACACAACAATTATTTTTGAAATATCCACGACAGGTCACACGCGCACAGATTTTCGGATGGCTCGTGAAGTTGATTATTTCAAGTCTTATCATGACTTTGATGTTTTAAATCTATGACACAGCTCCTTCAACAAAATATTCTTTCACTATTCGGACTTTCAGGTGCAACGACCGGAACAAAAAATGAATTAACCGGACGATTAATCGAGCTCGTGGAGAAGCGCGTGATTTTAACTATCAAGCTGTATAAACTATTACTATGTGACATGAACAACGAATTGGTGAACCAACAATACAACCTGAACAAAAAACTGAGGAGCAGTTGCGCATGAGCGCGTCATATCGAAATGGATTACAGAATGCGTTCGCGCAAATTTTTATTAATGGAAAAAAGCCAACAGAGGTTATCGCGGATATCGAAGCGCAATCAAAAGATCCAAACGATGAAATTTATTTGCTTGCAGCAGATTTAGAGGTCATGAAGCTTGATACGTTGACTGCGAGCGTATATTCAGAGATTCGAAAAAAATCTGCGACAATTTTAGATCAGGATGCAGAAAAAATTGTCGCTGCTGCAAAAAAAATCGGATCAAATGCGCGCGTGGAAACGTTGATCAATAGTTTATTGAATAATCCAAAAGGTAAAAAAATGGAGCCTTCAAAATTGAAGGGTGCACTATTGCAGGTGATGACTGCGCAGCTGGTGATGGAAGGGTTGCACGAAGATACTGATAAAAATACACTTGCGGAGGTTCGAAAGGCGTTTGGATATCGTGAGGAGGAAGGTATTACGGTAGTTGAGACAGAGCCTGTAGCTCCAGTATCTGCTCCGATTGAAGTTGTGCCACAACAACCAGAGCCGGCTGCATCTGAGCAAGTAAAAGAATTTTCAGAAGACGAAATTTTGGAATCAAAAGAATTTGCACAGGTGCTTGAATCAACCGTCGGCCAATTATTTGAATCAGATAAGGCAGTTGATGTTAAAACATTAATTGGAACTCAGTCGAAATTAGTTGCGTATATAGATCATGGAACTGAGATGCAAAAAGCAGCTGCTACATATATCAATGAAAAAATAAAAGATCATCAAACGGAAGTTTTGAATGATATGTTTTTGGTGTATGGAGAGCAAAAAATAAATCGCACTGTTGAATATTTGCAAGAAGCCGGACGCGCAAGTGTAGATTTATTGAGAATAGAAGTTGAAAAATTAAAAAAATTGGCTGATAGTGAAGCCGAATTGGTGCCGGGTAGTGACGATGTGCGATTATTTTATCGCGCTCAGATTGCAGGAGAAACGCTGCGTCGTTTGGAGAGCGCATATGAAACAGAAGGAGTGGGTAATAAACAGTCTCACGCACTGGCGGAAATTATGCATCCAAAACACGAAGAAATGTTACAACCAGGCACAGAAGAGATTGGCGAGCCTGATATTGAAACCGACGAATTAGTGACACACCCAGCTGAAATGACAGGACAGGAAAATGAATTTGGTGTTGAAAAAAATGCATTTGACGATGGAGATTCAATGCAACCTATTGCGTTTAATCCGTCCATGGGTTTATACACGTTGCCCAATGATGCAACCTTTGAAATTTCGCTTGATGATGTTGGTCGCAAAATTATTGATGTTAAAACTGGATATTTACTTGATGATGAAGGAAAACCAACGGGAGAATTTCCAATTGTTCGAATTGTCGGTGGGTATCAATCAGATGAGAAACTACGCGCACGAGAATCAAAATTAGTGGGTGGCAATATTGAACTTGGAGATTATTACGGAAAAATTTTGACGCCGGAGGAAGTTAAATTTCAGTTTGAGGTGGACATGGCTCTGTCGCATTATTTTAGGTCTACGACAAAAAGACAGTTAAATAAACCGATTAATCCGGCGTTATTTAATATTTCCACATTTCGACAATCGTATAGTCGTGAAAATAAGCATCAATTAATTGATTTGATTCGTGAGGGCTCAGAAAAAGAGCCGCTCAATTTAGTGGTGAGTTCGTCGGGAAAAGTCTTGGGTGACGGTTTTGATGAATTTGGAGCATTTTTAGATAGACGAGTTAAACCGATACCGATGGTAACTGATCCTGTTATCATCGAAATAATCGAATTGCATGCATCAGCTGCTAAAGCATTTAGAGCGTTCGAAAGTCAAAAACAATCGCCAAAAAATGCTCGGAAAATTTTGAATCCAAATCATTGGGATGCGTATATTAAATTTTTTGAGCGTTTACAGAGTGCAGAGGTTGCCGAGGCATTTGGAACAGATAATCTGCGTGCGTTGTATTTTCCATCAGATTTAGATGGTGAAACAGCAATTTATTTGTTTGAACAAGCAGGAATTACAACACGAGTCACACCGTTCATGCCAGATTCTGTACGAAACAAGGGCGCATATATTCCAGGTGCAGTTCATTTAGATATTACACATGGAAAACAAGGTCTTTATCGCGCTGAGAACGAAGATGTTGCAAGTGTTTTTCTGGATGAAGATAATAAAAAAATTAGAAGCTCAACTGAAGCAACATTGAGACAGCTCAAAGAAATGGGATTTTTTGATGGTGATCTTCCTGAGGAAATGGCGCTGCGCGATTATTTGCAGATGTTCGTGAGTGAGGAGGATAGTTTTACTGGTCCATATGAAAGTCGGGAAGGGACGCGTGCGATTATTGAAAATTACGATAGAAATATTTACGGGTTTGGAAACGAACTGGCAAAGCTTGGGTTCTATGACGTTGTGGTGAAATTTTTTAGAACAGTTTTGCCTGAAGTCGAAAGTAAAATCTTGGCTGATCGACCAGAACTTGGCGATGAAGATAAGCGTGAACAATTACGTCAAGAAGTGCTGCGCCGTTTTGTGACGCTTGATGTTCGTCCATATTTGGGCGATATAGATTTAGAAAAAACGAAGGAGATGACGCATGAATTGGGTGAACAGGTCGATGCGTCACTTGCGGCAATTCGATTATTGGAACGCGATGGATTTGTAGGTGAAACACGATTTGGAAAAACTTTGTTTGATCCACATAAAAACATAAAACTTCAGGGTCGTGCGGCATTTGCTGCAGGATATGATTGCTATGTTTCATACAATGCGTCATTAAAAACAGCGGTGATAAATTTGGCACCCTTTAATAAGGCTGACGGCATTCAGATTCCTGAGCGATTGTACATTGATGAAAAAGGAAGACAGATTGGTGAGGTGATTAAAAATGGACGATATTTAGTTACAAACTCATCGAGCGCAACATTCAAAAATTTCGAACAAGTGGTGACCGCGGTTATGCAAAATGGTGACCAGACATTTGAATCTCCAAAAGGAGTTGCCGAATATATTGCAGATGAAAATGCTGACATAGCAGAAGGGAAAGTTGGAAAAGAATCGCGTGTTGGCAAAAAACGTCTTAAATTTTCTGGTGAAATTTTTGGAAGCATGCGAAAAATTGAAAAACCATTATCGGGTGAAGAGGGTGCTAAATTATTGGATGAGCAGAAACGTCTCGCACTTGAGTCGTGTGCACCAGAGGTGCAAAAAACGTATGAAGATGCTTTGCAAAGATTGAATAGAAATCATTCAAATCGTTATGGAGAAGATGGACGAAAATTGCGCGAGACTATTGTAAAATCGTTCACCGAAATTCGACGTGCGCTGCATGATCGCATGAAAGTTGAAAATGATAATGAGGTGTATAAGCATCTTGAGCGATATGACGAAGATATGGACGAAACGATTTATGATGATGCTGAAAAAACAATGTTGCAAATGGCGTCAGCTCCACCAACTGATAAAATACGTACTGCGTATGAACAAAGCAAATTTTTTGGAACTGAGAAATTTTGGCTTGCATATCGTCGGGCATTTATTGAAAGCTCAGGACTGATTGCGTATAGAGATATTCTCGCAGAACGGCGTGAAGAGCTTGATGAATTATGGCTTAGAAAATTACAGGAAGTGTGGGGTTTGAAGTCTGAAAAAGCTGAATAATATGGCTGAAGGTTTACCAAACAATTCAACGGATTTACAGCCAGGAAATGGGACGCCGGGTCAGCATGACAATAAACGACGACCACATCGTGATTCTGCCGAATCAAAAGAAATTGCAGATTTAGCACGTGCGTTATTAAACGACATGCTACCGATCGTTATGGAGCCGTTAGAGGCGAAAGATAATGAGGAGCTCGAGCGCACAGCCGCAGGGTTGGTTGAAGATATGATGCCGCATGTTTTGGCAGGAATTGAAAAAAATGAAACTGTAAAAACAGGACCAGAACCAAAAGTAGAGCCAAAAGCAGAAACAGAGGTGCCGCTCGAATCATACATGAAATTAGCTCCCGCAACGCCATATCCACCGATGCAGGAAAAGTTTCGGTTTGAAGCAGTGGATGTATATTTGGCAGCCGATCGTCATGAACTGGTGGGAAGGATTGAGTCAAGATGCGAAGCATGATTTTATTGCAGCGGCTCGACGCGAAGCTGAGCCAAAAGCACCGCGCGAAGTTGAAGAACAGATGCGTGCATCGCGTATTGTTGGGTATCGTCGATTATTAGGTGGAATGTTTGAGCGCAATCCGCATCGTATGTATGAACTGTACATGGCCGTGAAAGAGGGGGAAAAATTATCTGCTCCTCTCGGCTTTGGGCACGAAGAAGCAGAAAATTGGAATAAATTTATTGTTGATGACTGGTTCGAAAGTTTGAGCACAGAAGATCGTTTGCGATTTGATGAGCGCGCTGATCGACTCATTCGAATTCCAGAACAAATCAAAGAGAAGCAGACTGCGTTGTCGGTGCTTTTGGATGCGCGAAAAAAACATCTAAGATTCTTTGGAAATGTGAAAGCGTTTTTTGCGCATGAAAAAGATATTGCTCAGAAAAATTTTGCGAGTGAAGAACAACTGAATCGAGAAATTGCTGCACTTCAACAAGATCTAGTCGCATTACAAACCAGCGCGGTAATTGACGAGCTGGAGGATATAGATTTTGCACGATTGTATGGATGGGGAGAACGAAACGGATCAGGTGTGGCTGCAATAGATGCGACGAGAAACTTATTTCGTTGGTCTCGACCAAATGCTCGCTCCGGAATGACACAATCGCCTGAGGGAACCGTGTTAAGTAGTTTGAATGGCACACGTCACAACGCGCCTGCAGCAATTGAACCGTGGATGTTGGAAGCAGGTTCGGCGCGTGCAACAGGTATGTTTGATGCGGGTGGTGCAGTAGCGGCGGGCGCTGACGCAACACCACAAGAATTAATGGCACATCGAAGACTAATTGATAAAACACAACCGACCATTGATTTTCCAGCGTATTTACTTGGAATTCAGCAGCAAATTGTTAAGGAATTGGAGCGTACTATTCAAAAAACAATTCCGCTTAAATCAGCGATCGAGCGGGATCCCCTCAAAGGACTGTTGGTCGCATATCACGAAACAATTCCGTACGTTGCGCCAGAGCTGCGTGAACAGCAAGGACGGGTGCTCGTATTTATCGAGGAGCAACTCGCACAAGTTGAACAGGATTTATCACGTCGATTGGGTAATGGTGTACAGCATCTTTCGTTACTTCCAGATAATGATCTTCCGTGGATCGCTGCGTTGTTGGAAGAGCGGACGATTGATGAGCGTGGGACTCCTCCAGCACCTGGTACCGCAACCACACAAGGCACAGAAACGGTGGAGATGGGGCTACGACATTCCATGGATGTTGATCCAGGGAGATCGATCAAATCTCATGTGTATGAGCTGATAAAAACATTTGATACAACAAAAACGGGCCCCATGCTCACACGCGAGACGGCGCAGTTTTTGCACAAAGGTTGGGTGTATGAGGCGGGAGATAAAAAGCAGCGCACGTTTATGTCGCACGGAATTATTCAAACGCCGATCTATGAGGGTGATCGTTTAACTGCGATTCAGGATTCGCGCGCGCCATTTGGTTTTCGGATTGAAATCGCGCGAAACACACGACGTGAGCGTCCTGGGTATTTTGAATTTGACCAATCTGGAAAACCGCAAACGTATTATCAGGATGCGGGAGATGGCGTAGTGAATGTGTGGGAAGCTGACAAACATCAATCAATGAAATTCCGTGGTCAGTTTGAAGGAAAACGGTTTGTTGATAAACCAGAACGAGTGTGGATGTATAAAACATTGGGCGAGCGCATGCATCCAATTTACGAACACATGAATGATATCTATTTTGAGGCTGACGGACGCGTTGCAACAAAATTAAGAGACCTCGATGGTCATGGTAATCGTTTTAGAGAATTAGGTATGTTACCAGAACCGTTTCCAGCTGAAGTTGCAGTAAAAAAACCAGACGGTACGATTGTACGCGTGTTCTTAAACGATAGAGAACACGCGTATCTTGTGACGCCACGAAACGAGGTGGTTGAATATCATGCGTCAGTCAACGATGTGCGCGTGTTAGGAACGATCGAGAGCTAAACGAAGCGTATTCCACATTAAAGCTGCGATGGTGACAGGTCCAACGCCTCCCGGGGTTGGCGTGATCCACGCAGCTTTTTGTTGTACGGATTCAAAATCAACATCGCCGACGATTTTTCCATCATCAAGCCGATTGATTCCAATATCAATTACAATCGCGCCATCTTTTACCATGTCTGCGGTAATTGTTTTTGGTTTACCGGTTGCTACGATGAGCACATCTGCATCGCGCGTTTTTTCAGCCGAAAGTTCCGCGGGTTTAATTTCTGAAACCTGCATGCCATGAAATGCGAGTAAATAACTGAGTGGTTGCAAAAAAACATCTGACTTTCCAACGACGACCGCTTGTTTTCCGGAAAACTTTTCGCCTGTTTTTCCGAGCAGCCATTCAATCGCTTGTAATAAAACAGGGGTGTGAACTGCTTGACCGGTGACGTATGCACCAATATTTTTTGGATGGAAACCATCAACATCTTTTTTTGGATCGATCGCAGAAATAATCGCGTCAGTATCAATTCCTGCAGGCAATGGAAGCTGCACTAAAATTGCGTCAACATCCGCACGTTCGTTTAATGAGTGGATTAACTCGATGAGTTGTTCAGTTGTTGCAGAATCTTGATGAAATTTTTCGAGCGCAATTCCAACACGCGCAGCAATTTTTGATTTGAGCGACACGTAAATATCGCTCGCTGCATCGCTGCCAACCTGAATAACCGCGAGGCGAGGTGTCAAACCACTTTCGGCAACAGTATTTTGGACAAGAGCGAGCATTTCCTCGCTGAGAGCGGTTCCGGACAAAATCATACGGTCGGATCAAGTTCAGGATATGGAATAAATTTCGTTGCAAGTGCATCAACTTTTGTTCGGATATCATTCAAAAATACTTCGTCTTCGCTATGAGTTAACGCTGCGTGCATATATTCTGCAATTTCACGCACTTCAGCTTCTTTCATGCCACGGCTGGTGAGTGCAGGAGTTCCAAATCGGATACCTGATGGATCAAATGGTTTGCGTGGATCATTTGGAATTGTATTTTTATTAACGGTGATTCCAGCTTTTCCAAGTGCGAGTTCAGCCTGTCCGCCGCTGATGCCGAGCGACGTAACATCCATAATCATAAGATGTGTATCAGTTCCGCCCGTAACAATTGAGCAGCCTTTTTCGATCAGTGCTGCTGCGAGTGCACGCGCATTTGCGACAACTTGCGCTGCATAGATTTTAAACGTAGGTTCAGACGCTTCTTTTAATGCGACTGCTATTGCGGCTGTTTGATGATTATGCGGACCGCCTTGCAAACCTGGAAAAACGGCACGATCAACTAAGCTAGGAATATTTTCGCGTGTACGTTCTGGTGCTTTTAACGGATTCGATGGATTTCCATTACAGAGAATCATTGCACCGCGCGGACCGCGTAATGTTTTGTGCGTGGTGGTTGTGATCACGTCTGCGTGTCCGACCGGTGATGGGTGCGCACCACCGACTACTAATCCCGCGATATGCGAAATGTCTGCGAGTAAAAATGCGTCAACAGATTTTGCAATTGCAGCGATACGTTCAAAATCAATAACACGTGAATATGCAGTCGTTCCACAGATCATCATTTTTGGACGATGTTCTTTTGCGAGCGCTTCTAATCCGTCGTAGTCGATATAGCCGTCAGGTGTTGTTTTATAATTGACTGGTTTGTAATAAATTCCAGAAAAATTTACACCGAGTCCATGCGTCAAATGTCCGCCGTATGAGAGCGCGAGACCCATGACCGTGTCACCGGGGTTACAGAGCGCCATGTACACTGCCTGGTTCGCAGGAGAGCCAGAATACGGCTGTACGTTCGCATGGGAAACGCCGAATAACGCTTTAGCGCGTTCGCGCGCGAGTTCTTCGATTTGGTCAATATATTCATTGCCACCGTAATATCGTTTTCCTGGATAACCCTCGGCGTATTTATCGGTCAAAATTGAGCCTAATGCGTCCAAAACAGCGACGGACGTTACATTTTCTGACGGAATCATATCGATTCCGTGGCGACGTCGAGTCAATTCTTTCAAAATAATGTTGCGAATTTCAGGATCGCGCTCAGCAAGGTGAGGGTACAACATAGGCGACGGTTAAGCTAAATTACTGCAACGATTTTACCATGTACGTGCCAACTCGTCGATAACCGATTTTTTCGTAATATCCACGAACTCCGATTCCAGAAATAACGGTCATGGTCGGGCGACCGTGTTTGCGCGCGACTTCTTCAGCTGCGAGCATTAATTTCTTGCCCAGTCCTTTATGCTGTTGATCTTTGGTGTTGTCGCCGGTAAGTGGAACCAAAAATCCATATGTATGGAGTTCTCGAATAAATGCAGTATTTCGCGTTTCTGGAAGTAATTCATGTAATTTTTCTACCATTTCAGTTGCGTTTGCGTCTGGAATATAGAGACGGGCGAACGCAAAAACAGCGCGGCGCTCCGCATCCTCGATGCTCAAAAAATATTCCGTTCCGTCAGACGCGCGGTATTCATCAATAAATACAGTCGCGTCGCCGAGCTGTAAGAGGAGAGCGGGAGAATGTTGTGACGCGTGACCAATCTCACGACAACGCAAACAAACGCATTTTAAACCACGAACACCGAGTTCGTGTTGAATTGTTTCGCGTAAATTCGTTACTAAATTTCCCGCGATAATTTCGTCGCCTGGAATATCGCGAATCAAACGCGAAATGCGACAGTAGCGCGGAATTAAATTTGATTTTACACGCACGAGCATTTCAACTAAATCTGGTGTTGGGTATGGCGTGTACGATCCAGCCGCGTACCACTCAGCAATTTCCGCGGTAGGTGTTACCACGCACGGATAAATTTTAAGCATGTCAGGACGCAATTTTTCGTCATTAAAAATTTTTTCGAACATCGCATAATCTTTTTCCGGTGTTGATCCCGGAAGTTGTGGCATGGTATGCACATCAACTTTAAAACCTGCATGGCGCAATAATTCCATTGCCTCTGCGGTCTGTTCGATCGTGTGTCCGCGTTTCGTGAGTGCGAGAATGTCGTCGTCGGTGTGCTGCAATCCAAGTTCGACGCGTGTACAGCCAAGCGTTCGAAGTTGCCACATCGTGTGTGGACGAATCCAATCTGGTCGCGTTTCGAGCGTCAAACCAATCACACGGTGCGCCGACGATTCGTTGAAAACTTGCGCAGCTTCGAGACGAACTAATTCTTCATTGGTAAATTTGCTAATCACGTCGTGCGTTTGCATGTCTGGCAAATCGACAAATTTAAATGTTCCAGATTCGTGATCGCGGGTAATCGCATTTGATTCGGTTGTTCGCTCAGACCCGAAATCATTACACGCATCAAAGCAACGACGAATAAACCAGAGCTGATAATCCCAACGATACGCAGACCAGGTACAACCTTTGACGATTAATTCAATTTTATCAGTTGGGTGTCCATTATTTTCCAGCGCGCGTAGACGCGAAATAATTTGGTTATACGGATCAAAATTATTTTTAAGCGCACGTTGTGCTGCAGGTTCTGTTTCAATATAACTTTTCGGCATGCGCACTTCAGTCGGACAGTAGACGCATTTGCCC
>JAPLWO010000055.1 GCA_026396555.1 Candidatus Magasanikiibacteriota bacterium | reverse complement strand
GTGCAAATTGTTTGCATCTAATGCGATCAAGTTCGTCGATGAGTCGTTCATTTCTATTTATCAATTCTTGAATAAATTTAACGTCAATTTGTAAAGTTCCTTCAGCATCTATATCTAAATTTGATTTAATTTTTTTCATTAAACTTTTTATTGTTAACGACCGCGTGTCATGATCAAAAAATTTACAAATCCCTACTATAAACATGTGCATGTGAGCATGTTCAGTCGCACTAAAGAAATCTTTATAAATATTGATCGTATTTACATTTTTTTCTGCTTGCTGTTCACTATTTATAAGCGCTGATCGTGAAAAAACCAATGTTTTCCAAATAACAAAAGATTCGACAACAACGCACATTTCGTCACTCAGCCTTTTAAAATCCCTTTGTATTTCAAGTCGATGTTCTGTGTCATTTTGTTTAATCAGTTGATTCATAGTATTAATCTTACAAAAAAATTATAGCATGAATCATCATTATTACGCGGAAGAGGATTCGCCCTGCCTCGGCTGTATTCCCGCCCGCAGGAGGGGTCTGGGGAGGAATGCGGGCGGGTTTCGGACTGGGGGTTTTCGGAAAAAAATTCTCGGCTTTTAATTTATCCAAATATCTATATTCATTCTATCATTAGTTATCTGCTCATAGTAAGTACTAGCAATTACTATTCCAACAGAGGTTAGATTCATATTTTGAATTTGAGTATCTTTCCAAGCTGAAATTAACTTTGTTGCAGTATCATTGCCAGCCAACAATTCTTCGGGATTATCAGTATCCTTAAAAATATCAGGATAATTTCCCTTAAATAGACCAACTATATCGTGACTGACAATGCTGATACCTGCACAACCTGTATAAGCAAGATGTTCAAATTCTGCAGTAGTTCTTTTGAAATCAATAAATGGTTTTATTCTTTGATCTAAATATTGCTTAAATTGTTCAATATTAGTTAGTCCATTTAATCTTGTTCTTTTGAGTAAAAAACAAAGAGTCAATATTTTCAACTGGTCTGTAGTCAATTTTTCAATAGTAGTTATTGCTTCGTTATAGACAATTCTTTTTAAATCCTCACTATCAAAATTCACTCGCTGAATTATGAGAGACGAAAGATTTTTATGTAAATCTGTTAAGGATGAACGGCTTGCTGAAATAGATGCTTTTTTAGAAATATATTGAAAATCTGGAGAATCAATAACTTTTTTAATATCGGAACCATCTTTGATAATTTTCTGTAAATTTTCAGAAAGTGCTTGAAAATATGATTTCTGATTTTGTGTGATTTGTGTTTTTGTTTCATCTGGCAATTCTCCAAATACCGACCCCAACAACTGCTTGGAAACTTCTTCAATAGAAAAAAGTGCAACAGAATTATTGTTCACAGTAATAGCACCTCCCGCCTGAAGGTTCGTTGAATTATCTCCTGATTTTTGATTACTTATTTCCATAATTAGTATCTCTTCCAGATTGGATATTCACCGAATTATCTCCAGACTTCTGTTTTTGAATATGAGTTTTTCCTGCTTCAGAAAAAAATAACTTTTTGATAAAAAATCCTATTACTCCAAGTACAAAAATACCTATTGCAATAAGACCTTGATTTTCATTAGCCCAATTTGTGATTGTATGAACATCCATAATTTATGGAGAAATATTGTATTATCCTAATTAATATTACTTTTCATGCGTTTTCTTCATTTCTTTAATAGGTACCAATTCTCGTCTGCCTAAGTCCCATTTAAATCCTTCCAGTGCTAATTCTCCATTTCGGCTGAAGGACATAAAGCCCATTTCTTTCACTTTCTTTAACTCAGAAACAGCGTCTGCTCCAATAGCAGTTGCAAATGCATCTTGAATTGCGAACATCTTTCTCGACGCAACAATATGATCTTCCCTATATTTTTCTGATTGTTTTTCGTCTTGAGATTCCAACGAAAGATAATTATATGTGCTTCTGTCACCAACAGCCTCCATATAATCCAGCCAATCGTTTCGCAATTTCTGGATCATTTTTTCATCGTATCGATATTGAGCTATAAGCTTATCAAACCAAGGACGCATCAAGTTTTTATATATGTAAATTTCATCTCCCGAAATAGCATCGGGGAACTCAGTTTCGTTTGTTATCTTGTCTTCAAATTTTGATTGAACTTTGAAGACAGTTTCCTCACTAATTACAACTTCTTTTTCCTCGGTTATGACGGAAATATTTTGCTGTGCTTTTTCTTTGTTCCGTGCATAAATGAACCAAATTACGACACCGATAACAATTATCCAAAGTGGTATATACATAGTTTAAAATTATTTTAATAATTCCTCAATAGGAACGCCTAACGACTTGGCGATTTTTTTAATGTTTTCTTTCATGATTTTATTCTAAATCACTTTTGCCGATATTGCATACCGAGCAAAGTGTTTGTAAATTTTCTAAAACTGTTTCGCCACCCTTTGCCCACGCCTTGAAGTGATCAACATGAAGGATGATACTTAGGTCAGTCGCGGGCGACCGACCGCAATTTTTACATTTGAAATTATCTCGCCTCATAACAATAAAACGAAGTCTCCAATTTATCTCACGCTTTGTTTTATGTTTCGTTGAGGTTTCGACTTGTAAATTCGTAATTGATTTTTCTGTTGAAATATCCTCTTCGTTGTTGATATTAGTGACAAATATTTCCAGCCCTTTCATCCAAGTACCAAAATGTTTTTTATAAACGCCAGCACTGTATTTTGATAATGGTGGAAACATGTCAGCCTGTATCGGCTGATGTCCGAGTTTTGTCCAAACTTCTTCCAAATTTTGGAAAAGCTCATCATCACTCAATCTGACACTCTTTTGATGTCTCGCTAAATTAAGACCTGCCCGTTCGTGTGCTTTCGCCCAACCTCCCAATCGGTCGGCTATGTTAGAACTATCAAATTTTCCAAATTCATCCTGTTGTTCTCTAGTAACAAAATCTTGATTTAATTTTTTTGCAGTATTTTTAAGATCAGCAATAAGCTCATCTATAGGTGTATTTCTATGAACTTTTTTAAGCTCAAATTTCATAAAATGATTTAATCAAATTGTACCAAAAAACCCTTATTTTACCTCGGTTCTAACTTGGGCATCTGGCGGAGAGGGAGGGATTCGCCTCAGTCGCGAACCAAGTCGCTCCTTCGGGCCCGGGCTCGCGCGATGCGAGCTACGCACGTTCGCTCGCGCGCTCACCCTTCGAATCCTATCACCCACATCATACATAAAAACCCCGCACAAGGCGAGGTTTTTATGTATGGCGGAGAGGGAGGGATTCGAACCCTCGATGAGCTTTCACCCATGCCGCTTTTCGAGAGCGGTACCTTCAACCACTCGGTCACCTCTCCCCGCGTGGCGCTTATGGTAACAATATTACAGCGCACTGTCCAGGATATCCATCCTAACACGTGATATTTGCTATTGAAGCTCGTCTCGGAGGTTGTGTCAGCTTGGCGTTTCGCTTTGCGAAACTGACACGACCGAGAGACAGCGCGGCGCGTCGCAGGAACGCGCCGACGCGTGAGCTGAAATAGAAAATATCGCATGCTATAATGGACTCATGAAAGATGCATTGCATTCCCCCAAATGGCGCTCTCTGACAATTGAAAAAACTCTCAAAACTCTCGACGTCGATAGTGCGATTGGTGTATCAAGTTCAGAAATTAAAGATCGCCGCGCGGAACATGGCAGCAACCAAATTCCAGAACCGCCACAAACATCAATTTTAACAATCTGGTTCCGACAATTTAAAAGTCCGCTCATCGGCATTTTATTATTCGCCGGCGCAGTTTTGACATTACTTGAACACACCACAGACGCGAGTGTTATTTTTATTGTGCTCGCCATCAACAGCATCATCGGCACGCAACAAGAATATCATGCGCACAAAACCGTTCGCGCGCTGCGCAAATTAACTCCGTCAAACGCTGTCGTGCGGCGCGACGGAACGATCATCACTATCCCCGCGACAGAAGTGGTGTGGGGCGACATTATTATTTTAGCTGAAGGCGATCATGTTGTTGCCGACGCACGATTAATTGAAACAAATTTTTTGCGCGTCGACGAATCGTTGCTGACCGGCGAATCAATTCCTGTCGCAAAAGACGCACAAGCACGCGGTGGAAATCTCGACGCACTCGATGCACCGATGATGATTTTTGCAGGAACAACAATCACACATGGCATCGGTCTCGCGGTCGTAACTGCAGTCGGCCCAAAAACAAAATTAGGAATGGTCAGCTCACACGTTCGTCCATCGCGCACACCGATTCCGCTTGAACGCGATTTAGCGATGCTTTCTAAAATCGTTATTTTTATTATTGCACTTTTGCTTGTTGTGATTGTTTTGCTGGGTTTACACACCGGCTTAACACTTACCAAAATCTTATTTACCGCATCCGCACTCGCTGTCAGTGCAATTCCAGAAGGTTTGCCAGCGGTTCTTACTATTATTTTGTCAGCCGGCATGTGGCGCATGGCGAAACGAAATGTGTTGGTCAAAAAATTATTCGCAATCGAAGCGCTCGGGCAAGTTCGCGTGTTGGCACTTGATAAAACCGGAACCATCACGTTCAATCAAATGATGGTGACTGAGATGTGGACACCGCACGGAACGCTCGCGATTACCGGCGAAGGTTACATGCCACGCGGATCATTTTTAATTAATGGAAAATTGGTTGAGGGTGATGCGCTCAAAAAATTTGCAGAAATTATCGCGCGGCTTCCTTCAGTGACCCATGCAAAAATTTTAAAAACTGGCGCAGATGGAATGGCAACATACGCAGTTTCAGGAGATCCGACTGATGGAGCGCTCGTAGTGCTCGCAGAAAAAATGAATTTGAACGACGCGAGCGCTGTAACAAAATCAGTTCCGTTTGATTACGAAAAAAAGTTTTCGATCGGCGAAATTAAACACCCGACTGACGGACAAGAATTAGTTATCGCTGGTGCACCAGAAATAATTTTAAATGCGTGCACACATTTAAGTTCCGAAGAACGAGGCGCGCTCGCGGCACAACTTGAACTACTCGCTGAACGAGGTCTGCGTGTAGTTGCACTTGCTACAAAAAAAACTGATGGGTCGACCGAAACAAATCCACGAGATTACAAATTTCAAGCGTTTTTTGGCATGGCTGATGTTGTTCGCCCCGGCGCTGCAGCGCTTGTCGCACGCGCAAAAGGCGCAGGGCTACATGTGGTGATGATTACTGGAGACTTACCAACAACCGCGCGCGCAATCGCGCGACACGTTGGATTATTTGAACGCGGCGACCATATTTTAACGGGCCGAGAATTACATAACATGCCTGAAAATGAATTACATGCGCTACTTCCCCGCGTTTCAGTTTTTGCACGCGTAACTCCAGAAGATAAATTACGCATCATCGAACTGTATCAAAAATCTGGCCACACCATCGCGATGACTGGTGACGGCGTCAACGACGCACCATCACTCGTCGCTGCTGATCTTGGAATCGCGATGGGAAATTCGGGAACCGATGTTGCACGACACGCGTCTGATATTTTATTATTGAACGATGATTTGGAATCAATCGTCGCCGCCATCGATGAAGGTCGCATCATGTATATTTCACTGCGAAAAGTTCTGGTGTATTTATTCGCCACAAACTTTGGTGAAATTTGTATCATCGCCAGTGCGTTTGCGCTTGGAATTTCAATACCCATCACTGCCGCGCAAATCATTTGGCTCAACTTAGTAACTGACGGATTCTTAGATGTTGCACTCGCACTTGAACCAAAAGATTCAAACGACGCAATTCCCCGCCTCCGACGCACCCGTTATTTATTACACAAATCTGATTTTGTCAGTATCATAATCACCGGTATTGTCATGACGCTCGGCACCGGTTTCATGTACTTCCAATATCAATTCATGGGACCGATTGAACGCACCACAATTATTTTGATCGTGATGGCGATGTTCCAGTGGATGCATGCCTGGGCGATTCGAACCGAGCGCAGATCTTTTTTTCAAACATCACTTACGCGCAACCCTTATTTGATTGGAGCGACTGCAATTGTTTTCGGACTTCAAATTCTTGCGGTGACATTTCCACCACTCCAAAAATTACTAGGAACAACTTCTGTACCGCCAAGCATTTGGTTTGAAGCAATCGCTGTTGCATCGAGCTTGCTATTTATCGAAGAATTGAGGAAAATGTATAGACGAGCGAAACGATAATCGCACTTCTATGAATTCGATCGCACACGCGATACGAAAGTATTCGAAAATTTTTGGCATCGGAGTCTCCGACATGCTTGCGTGGCGATTCGGATTTTTTTTGATGACGCTTGGCGCCGTGATCAGTTGGGCCGTGTTACTACTTTTTTGGACAGCTGTGTATCGCGAAGGAAATCAGATCGGAACGTTTACACTTCAGCAACTTGTTTTATATTATTCATTCGGCATGGTTTTTGTCGTCGTGTTTGATTATAGTTTTATTTGGGATATTGCGTCAGCACTTCACGAAGGCCGCCTCTCAGAATATTTAGTCAAACCCGTTTCATATTTAAATTTTCAATTCATGCGTGAAGCCGGCGCGCGCACTGCAGTATTACTTGCTTTCTCAGTCCCATTTCTCGGCATCATCTATTATTTTCGCCATTCAATTCCGCACGATCCGCGCATCTGGCTCTGGATTGCAGGGACGTTATTTTTTGGTTACGTATTAACCGCGCTATTTGGTTTTCTAGCCGCGCTCGGAAGTGTTTTTTTCAAAAATTCGCACACAACCTGCTCACTTTTTTTCTCACTGAGCGCCATATTATCTGGTCGCATTATTCCAATTTCTGTCATGCCACACTGGCTCGCGACCATTGCACGCGCCACACCATTTCCATTTGTAAGTGGTGTCCCCATTGAATTTGTTATCGGCACGCGCACAGCACTCACCTCACACGAACTCATTCTCATCTCCAGTTGGCTTATTATTTTACTGATCCTGTGCAATTCACTGTGGCGCCTTGCCGCAATCAAATATGAAGCAAGCGGTAATTAAAATTCGACACATGTGGCGCGTGTATCTCATGGTTTTTAAATTATCAATCATGAGCCGTTTCACGTATCCAATGTCAACGCTCTTTAGCATTGGAAGTGTTTTTATCGACATGTTTATTTACGTTGTTTTCGCAAACGTCATTTTTTCATACGTACCACACGTTGCTGGTTTTTCTCATGATCAATTATTTCTTATCGTCGGAACTTCGATGTTGCTTGAGTGGCTCAGCTGGTTTACCTTTCGATCTGGAACATCGACTGCGCCTGATTGGATTCGAAATGGTAAAATCGAAGCATCTTTTGTAAAACCGCTTCCCTCACACTTTCTCGCGTTGTTTACGCGCATGGATATCGAAGATTTAACGCGCGCTGTTACCGCGCTGTTACTCATCATTCCACATCGCGCTGCAATCGCGACTCCGGTATTGCTTCATGTTGGATATTATATTGTATCAATTCTGTGCAGCCTTATTATTTATTTTGCACTCTTGAGTTCTGTGAGCTCACTCGCATTTTTTCTTGGAAAACTTGATGGGCTCTGGGCAATCGTCAGCGATCTTAATGACATGGCGCGATATCCATACACAATTTTTTCTAAAAAAATTCAATGGATTTTTTTCAGCATTATCCCAACTGCGTTTCTCGGCAGCATTCCAACATTAATACTGACCACACAAAATCCATTAAATTGGCTCGCGTTTTCTTTCGTGATCGCCGCTGTGTCACTGTATCTCAGCAATCGAATGTGGCGTTGGGCTGAATCACACTATAGCGGCGCATCAGGCTAGCTGTTATACTTTCAAAATATATGGCATTAATCGAAGTTACGAACTTAACGAAAACATACGAATATTATAAAAAAGACGCTGGACTTGCAGCTACTTTTAAAAGTTTGTTTCATCGTGAAAAATTATTTACAAACGCGGTAAACGACGTTTCATTTTCTATTGAAGAAGGAGAATTCGTTGGATTTTTAGGACCAAATGGCGCAGGAAAAACAACAACACTGAAAATTTTGTCTGGCATTTTACATCCAACGAGCGGCGATGCGCACGTTTTAGGATTTCGCCCCTGGGAACGTCACGCAGAATTTCAAAAACAATTTGCAATTGTGATGGGACAAAAAAATCAGCTCTGGTGGGACTTGCCTGCAGTTGATTCATTCGTGCTTAATAAAGAAATTTACGAAGTTTCCGATCACGCATATAAACTCAGACTCGACGAACTAACGGATTTACTTGATATCTCTGATATTATTGATCGCCCCGTTCGAAAACTTTCGCTCGGCCAGCGCATGAAAGCAGAATTAATTGCAGCGCTCATTCATAATCCGCGCGTGCTGTTTTTAGACGAGCCGACGATTGGCCTCGACGTTGTTTCACAACAAAAAATTCGTGAGTTTTTAAAAAAATACAACGAAGAAAAAAAGACAACGATTATTTTAACCAGCCATTACATGGAAGATGTGACCGCGTTAACGAAGCGCGTCATTATGATCGACCACGGAAAAAAAATGTACGATGGACCACTCGCGGACATGATGGCAAAATATGTTGATCACAAAATTTTGGACGTCACGTTTAATAAAGCAGTGTTTAAAAAAGATTTGCGCCCACTTGGCGACATTGTAGAACACGAACCACATCATGTACTGCTTTCAGTTCTCAAAAAAGATATTCCGGAAACTGCAGCTGCAATTCTCAAAAATTTTCCTGTCGAAGATATTTCGATTAGCGAGGAATCTCTTGAATCGGTGGTACGAAAAATGTTCGATCGTCCAAAGAACTAAAAAATTCCTGATCTTTTTTGTGCGTGAGCAATTTCGCGACTTCTTCTCGCGCCACCCAGCGTGCTTCCGGATGTTCTGGATCTGCAGGTTGTAATTCAGACTCCGGCGTTGTGTACAAAAACATCGTAATTGTTTTGAGCTCACTCGTATCGTCTCCGCCATCGAGCGATGTTCTGTAGCGATCATACGCACCAAGATCCGCGACGTAATGTAGCTCGCTCACTCCTGTTTCTTCAAAAATTTCACGCTCAGCCGCAACACGCGCCGTTTCCCCTTCGTCGATGTGCCCCTTTGGTAGTGACCATGATTGTCCGCTTTTACAGGTAACTAAAACTTCGCCCCGCGAATTTAAAACTACTCCGCCCGCAACTTGTGTATGTGTCATAAAAAAATAGAGTGGTTGCCCGGCCGCGAGTTCCGCGGCAAAGCTTCCACTATTTTACACGATTTTCCGTAAACACGCCGAATTCCTTTGCTAGATATGCACAATACGCACGCCCTTCGTCGCCAAAGCGAGCACCGAGCATCCACGTGTACGGCATGTAAATATCTTTGGCGCGTCTCAAAATCGCCTTTTGCTTGTCCGGCGGACAGGCGTGAAGCGTTCGCAAGTTGTGCAGTGCATCGAGCAACTTCACCACATAATCACGAAGCGTTCCACGCGCGCGAATCTCAGAATAAACATTTTTACCAGTTTTTTTACTGAGCAGCTCCATTGAGACCAGCATATCACTTCCAAACCACTGAACAATTTCTGCGTGACGCGAAAACTTTAGATCGTCTTCAAGTACGTCGTGGAGCAAAGCCAGCACGATAATGTCCCACCGAGAAATCCCGAGTTCCTTCATTGCCATAATCGCAACTTCGACCGGATGGTCAATGTAGTGGCGACCGCAATGACGCGTTTGTCCGTGATGCGACTCATGCGCGATGTCGTATGCAAATTCGATCAATGCGACGTGCGCCGTGTTTTTCACGTGAACTCTCACGATCGCCAAGAACCCTTCGCGATCGACATCAGAATATTTTGGATATTTTGATCCCATGACGCCTCCTTCCCGCGAATTTGTTTAGATTCCACACAAACGATAGCACTTAAGTAAATTTTAATCAAGACGGCCTGTTTTGAAAATATGTTCATGTTCTAAATGAATGCGTAATTCACGGGTTAGCCGTTTTTCTTTTTGAATATATTGCCAATCTCGAATAAGTCGTCGTAAAAATTCGCTTCTTGTTGCGTGTCCATGTAGCTGAACATAGTACTCCAAGGCATCTGCTAATTCTGGATTAAGCGAGAAGGTAATGGTTTTGCGCATATATTCAATTTGTAAGACACTGTCTTACAAATGTCAAGGTATCACGTAGGTGCACATCCTGGGGAAAAGATTGACCGAGTCCAAAAATCCCGGTATCCTAAACCCACCTGACCTCGTCGTACAACGGATAGTACAGTAGCCTTCTAAGCTGCTTATGTTGGTTCGACTCCAACCGGGGTCAAAATAACTTTTTAAAAATGCGCATCAACAAATATTTTACGGACCGCGGCTACTGTTCTCGCCGTGAAGCAGACCGGCTCATCGAAGCGGGCCGTGTTCGAATTAATGACCGAAAAGCAGTCCTGGGCGATCAGGTGGGCGAAAACGACGTTGTTATGATCGATGGAAAGCAGCTCGCAGCCAAACAAGACGCAATTTACATCATGTACAACAAACCGTTCGGCGTCACCTGCACAGTTGATATTGGCGGTTACACGACTAAACCTTGTAAACTCCAGGCGCTCGGCGAAAATAAATTCGCCATTATTTTGACAGAGGGCAAAAATCGACAAATTCGCCGCATGACTGACGCGCTCGGATACAAAGTGAAGCGCCTCCACCGCATTCGCATCATGAACATTGAAATCGGCACACTCGCGTCTGGTGAATGGAAGGATATTCCGGAACAAAAGCTCACAGAGCTCAAAAATCTGCTCGTGCACGACATAAAAACCACTACCGAAAACATCGACGTTGAAGAATAACTTTAAACTTGACATCCGGCCTTTTTTAGGCTATTATTATTTTCCAACCAGGAGGTGTCTCGTGAATTTGGAACCACAAAACATTGAGATTTTTTTGCAGCGGCTCGGCACACTCGTCCAAGGAATCGCCACCGTGGCAATTCCCGTGACGCGCATGAGCCGAAAGGTCAGCATGAACGCAGCGCTCACCGCATGTATCGTCCCTGAACGACGTGAGGAGCTCAAAGCCCCAGTGATCTATGTGCAGCATTTGACTGTCCAAGAAAGCACGCAGAAACTTCCGTCAGAATCTGAGATGAGTTCGCGTGAAAAAAGCAAACGACTAGCAATCAGTTACGTTCGCCTGCGTCAGGATTCTGCGTTCGACACGCGATTTGAAATCCGGATTGCGAAAGGACGCTACGGCGGCGGTTTCATCGTCTTGTTTGACGCTGGCGCACTCGCTATCTCGCTCTCCGGCTACACTGAAAAGCTCGACGAAGCAATTCTGCTCAAAGCCTTGGTCGAACTTGGTGCGCTAGAACATGAAAAAGCTGTCGAATTTTCTCGCCCCATGAATCCGGAAGGCACGAACAAGCCGCGCCGGAACTACGACTACTTCTTCCAAACCGTGTCACACGCATGGGACGCAGCGCAAGCCCTGAAAAACGAAACGCTCGTCGCGAATGCCACAACGAGCGCTGCCGAAGAATGAGTTTGCTGATTCTCCTGTTTCTGGGGACTGTCGCACGCAACACGTGAGTCAGTCCCCTGTTTTTTTACTTTGCTTTTAACAACCAGCTGCGAACACGCTCAACAACTTCGTTAATTGGGTGCTGTGTTTTTACTAAATAATCTGCTGCACCAAGCGCAAGTGCTTCTTTAATTTTTTCGTCTGCGCCCAAATTAGAAATAATAATAACCGGGATGTCTTTGAGTTCTGGATCGTCTTTCAAATCACGCAAAACCTCGACCCCATTCTTTTTCGGCAAAATAATATCCAACAAAATAAGATCAGGCTTCGAAGCTTTTACACGCTCCATCGCTTTTTCTCCGTCAACTGCAGAATCAACGGTAAATTTATCTTTTTCAAATTTTTCGATCAAAACTTTAAGCAAAACCTCTTCGTCCTCAACAATAAGAATTTTCATATGGATTGTAGTATATTATATATTCCGCGGAATAGTAAAGAAGAATGTAGTACCATTGTCAATAGTTGACTCAAACCAAATTTTGCCTCCATTAGTTTCTACTGCTGATTTTGCGATAAATAGGCCCAAACCGTTACCTGATCCGGTAACTTTTTGCGAATGTTCACCGCGGTAAAACTTGGTAAATAAATGCTTTCTATCCTGTTCTGCAATAAATGACTCCGCACTATGTATAGACACAATATACGTCATGACATCATACGTATCAGCTTCAACATCAATATGAGCACCCTCAGGAGCGTATAAATTTGCATTATCAAGCAAACTAATAAACGCTTCACGAAAAAGCATTGAGTCAATAAATACATGATCTAGTTTTGACTTGATTGAAATTGACAACTTCTGATTTTTTTTATTTACCGCCGGCATCATGGTCTCGCACAATTCCCGAATTAAATCCGACACATCCACCAATTCTTTCTTCAAGAGAATTTTGCCCGCTTCAATCTTTGCAGTATGCAAAATACCATCCACAATTGAAATCAGTCGCTCATTTGATTCATATAAATCTACTAAACGTTTTTTTTGCGCCTCCGTTAAATTGGTTTGGTCTTGATTACATAAATCAAGTGTCCATTTCGTAATAGAAAGCGGCGTTCGGAGTTGGTGAGATGCGAGCGATAAAAATTCATTTTTTTCGCGTTCAACCTCCAACTCCTGAGTTGTGTCAGTAAATGTTTCAACAATACCCGACAATCCATCGTTATTTACAGGAGCAATAATAACAAGCGCCGATAGTCGTGCACCATCCTTACGTCTTAAAAAACAGTGCACACGCGTCAAACCCGAGCCTTCTTTCTCAGCATGAATCTGTGCAAGATAATTTTCCGTAATTAACATTTTTTGCCCTGACTCATCCTCTATACGAACCAAGTCAGTAATTTTCTTTCCTATCACCTCTTCGCGCGCCCATCCTAATAAATCAAAAAAACTCTTACTAGCTTTGATTATTAGACCCTCTTTATCAGCGACAACTAAGCCGCTCGCAATTGAATTTAAAACTACCTCATCCAAAATGTGCTCGTGTTCAGATTTATTCCGTTCCTCATTTAAATCTTCCAACCCCGTAAGTAGTGCTCGCTTAATCTCCTGCAATTTTTGATTCGCTGCTTCTAAATCAGCCGTACGAATTTTCACTTTTTGTTCGAGCTCAAACTCACTCTGACGCTGACCTGTGATGTCCTCAATAACCCCATCAAAATAAACATTCCCTTCTAAATCTTTTTTTGCGGTTGCCGAAACTGATCCAATCAGCTTTTTTCCCTTTAATGTTCGCAGCTCTAATTCTTCATTTTTTACTGTACCTAATTCTAAAATTTTCTTTACAAAAAGTTTTCTATTTTCAGGATCCTGATATAAATCGCTCACATTATGATTCATCAAATCCTCTTTCGAGTCTGCCTCAAACATGGCAACAGCTGCAGGATTTACTTCTATAAAATGACCGTGCGGACCTGACGTATTTCGATAAACACCAACAGGCACATTATCAATAAGCGTTCGATACCTTTCCGATATTTCCTGAAACTTAAGATTTTTCGCCTCAAGCTCAGTTGTGGCTGAGCACTCATGCAAGTCATCTTTATTCATACAAAAAACTATTCATCAATCTCTTTAATATTATCAATGATATATTTTTGCGCCTTTTTTAATTTTTCCTTAAGATCAGCAAGTAGAAATTTCGTCTCAGACGGATCTGTTTTTAAACGACGTCCATCCAGCCCAAGCAAAATCTTATCTAATGATTCAAGTGATGATGTAAATGTGTTCATTACATCTCGTTGAGCAATAACCGATCTTCTATTAAGTTGTAATCGCCAAATTCGATACAAAATCCAACCAAGGAGTAAACCTACAGCGATTATCAAAAATAACGTTACAAAGAAATTCGTTTGAGAAATTTCAATACCGCCAATTGTCATGAGCGGATGTTCGCGACTAGTAAAAATATCTGAGCGTATAGGAAAACTTCGAGCGCCACGCGCATCATGCGACGTCACCTCAACATAATAAGTGTCTTTTGGAAGTGGGTCATTAAAATGCGCTTGCCAATTTCCAAATTCATCGACAGGTGTTTCTAATTTATCCATTACGACTCCAACGCTATTTTTTGTCTCTAATAAAACATGCTCTCCTGGTAAGCCAGTGCCTGAAACAACGGCACCCATTTCACCCGTATATACACTTTTATTTTGTAATGAAACCGTTGGGGCTGCAAGCGGAATAATGTCAAGAAGCAAAGATGCCTTTGTTGCATTTCCAGCAGCATCAATTGCTTGGATAGTGATTTGCTTTTCTCCTGGCGATTGAGCTGACAAAGTATATTGATCTTTCGTTAAAACTACAGGATCTTCATTATTAATTTGAAGAATATATTTTTCAACACCCGATAAATTATCGTTTGTTTTAAAATGAAGTGTCGGCGTTGGATTATCCGTATTTTGCCCCGCATCACTCGTAATCTGAAATGGTTGTGGAGCGGTAGTATCGACAGCTAAACGATAATGCGCGACAGGACCCCAGCCAACACTGTTTTTGAAAATAACATGTACATACCAAATTCCTTCTTTAAGCGCTGGAAATGATTTTGCTTCAAATAAACCAATTGATTTTTGTGGCGGAGCAAACGTTTTACTCTCATTCACCACAACATTAACTCCTGAGATATCACTTGGAATTGACCATGCAACCAAAAAATCTGTTTTAATATTTGACCACTTAAGCGGGTCCGGGAAAAGTGGAACGTACACCTTTGGTTTTTCTGGCAATGATTTTGCTGGCGTTGCAGTACGAACTATGGGCTGTGTTGATGGAGCTGGAGGAGTGGTCAGCGCGGGAGCTCCAGAAACTGACCCGATCCCCGCAACTGGCGCAGTACTTGTTACAACTTGCGCTGGCGTTGTTGTGGCAGTCGTTGGTATTAATACACCAGGAGTGATTGTAAATTGTGCATTTTGTGTGCCTGTCAAAATATTCGTTCCACTTCCATCCGACGCGGTTACCGCGGCATCACTAATCGCAACCGTTGCAGATCCCGCGCTTTTTCCGCTAAAAATAATTTTTATGATCTGAACAGATTTATCTGTTATGCCCGAGGTTGATCCGCCTACAAATCCAACTGAGCCGTCAGCATTTGAGAAATGTGGTGCATCTAGCCAAAAATTAAAGACTGTTGCACCCTGCGATGAATCAACTGATTTTACTTCGAGAATATCTTTTGGAAACTGAATCATTGACTGAGCTGCGTTAAACGCTTTATCAGCACTATTCACACGCACCTCAACTGCAAATGTCTGACCCACTTGATATGTTCCACTTGATGGCGACAAGAAAATGGTGGCCGCATGTGCAACAGATGCTGGCGCAATAAAAACGCCAAGCAAAATACTTAGACAAAGAACAAATTTTAATCGCATATGAGGTTACTTATTAAACGCCCGCAAAAAAATACTGAGGTCTGAAACATCGACTTTTCCGTCGTTGTTCAAATCTGCTTTTTTATTTTTTTGCCTGTATAACTCAAGGAATATACTTGAGTCACGGATATCAATAGTTCCATCGTTGTTCAAATCAGCCTTCGGCACAGTAAGCGTCGATACATTGAAATTCTTACTGAGCGAATATTCACTTGGCCGATTGGTGAATGCGGAAAGCTGTCGTGCACGGACTGAATGCATGCCCGGTTCAAAACGCGCAGTGTTAATTAAGAGCTCATAAGCACCACGATCGTTTGATGTAGTTTCATAAAGTATATCATGATCAAGTTCAATTTGTATACCAACTTGCGGCGCTGCATAACCAATAACTTTGATGAAGTCGCCTCGAGTTACCGTCGAACGTGTGAGCGCTGTCGTTGGTGGAATAATTAAATTCATTACATCAAGTGTTCCAAGTGTAAAGTTTGCCAAGAACCCTCGCGTTTGCGCCGAACGACCATCCTTGTCCTTGATCAGAAGCGCAAATAAGTGTTCTCCACTTTGATATGCACTGCTCGTGATCTCAAAATTACCTGACGCCGCAGCTATCGATCGTTTTACAATAACATCCCCCGGTGCATTTTTTTCGATCAACGTCACCGAAGCACCTGGATACGCTTGTCCCGCAATACGGAGCGTATTAGGTGCTGCATATACTTCAACACCCAAACTGCTGAGCTGTGCAATTGGCAATGTTGCGAATAATAAATCTTGAACTGAAGAGACGTCGAGTCCTGTGCTTTGTATATCAACAAGCGACAATGTAATTGTTTCTCCCGCAGCGTCTGTAATTGTTTTTGTTCCAACGCCGTTAACGATATTCACAAGACCTGCACCGGTTGCTGAACCGTCGGTCACCAAAGTTACATCGCTCTGATATGTTGTATCAATATTTCCCGCGTCATCTTGCGCTTCAATTGTCACTGTCGAACTTCCGCCCGCAGTCGTATCAGCGGGATCCAAAATAACGAATCGTGTTGCAACGATTGGCGCTGCGCTCACCGTTACATTATCGACAGCATCATCAATTCCAGTTAGATCATCCGGCGCAAACAAATTATCAGATGCAGTTATAGCCCATGTTCCTGGTAATTCATCGTAGTACCAGAAATCTCCCGACGAATGGCCCGTGGTGATTATGAAAGAAGTGATTACTGACCCGCCCGATGCAGCTGAATAAAACTTTGCTTGCGAACCAGTTGAGCTTGAATATACATACACCGTATCAGTTCCTGTTGTAACCAAATTGCCAAACTGATCTTTTCGAGTCGCTGCATATCCAAGTCGCGTTCCTGCCGTCATGCTACCTGGATTATTTATTGTAAATTGTGCAGTGCTGCCTGGAGTCACCACAATTAAATCAGTGTCATCTGAAATGCCCACAACATCATCAGGTGAGGTTGCATTATCCGACGCAGTAATCTGCCAGTTGCCTGATGTTTCATCGTAATACCAGAAACTTGCATTCGCATTTCCTGGGGCAATATTAATCGAAGTCAGCACACTTGCATCAATTGCAGCGCCATAAAATTTACCCAAACTATTTGAGGAATTCGTGTACAAATATACAGTGTCGCTACCCACAACAACATCATTTCCATATTGATCCTTACGTGTCACCGTATATGCGGCGCGCGTTCCTGCAGTGATACCACCCGGATTACTCAAGACAAACTGTGAAACTGCGCCTGGAGCAAATGTGATTTGTTGAGTTGAAGAGAAAATCAAACCTGTGGCTTGCGAATCTAGGAGCGAAAGATCAACAGTCTGCGCCACAGTATCTGTAATCGAAATCGTACCAACACCGTTTACGATATCAACGACGCCGGCGCCCGTCGCCGCACCATTTGTTTGTAATGTAACATCGTGTGTATATGCCGTATCAACACGACCTGATTCATCTTGTGCTTCAATGGTAATTGTTTTGTGATCGCCCACTGTTCCGTTTGTTGGAGGCAAGATAATAAATCTTGTCGCGACAACTGGTGTGTCCGAAACTGTTAAACTATCTGTTCCATCATCAATACCTGTGGTACCATTGGGCGCTGATGAATTGTCAGATGCAGTAATAGTCCATGTGCCGACAGCTTCATCATAATACCAGAAATGTGCAGTTGAGCTTGTAGCGCCAAATGCGACTGATGTAATTGTGTTGTTGTTGATTGCTGCATCGTAAAATGCTTTATTCGATCCAGTCGAACTTGAATACAAATATGCAGTGTCGGAACCTGTCACGACTTCATTTCCAAACTGATCCTTGCGCGTCACGGTATATCCGATTCGAGTACTCGTTACCATATCACCCGGATCATTCAAAATAAATTGTGCTGTCGCAGCAGGAGCGACTGCAATCGAATTTGATGCGTCCTGAATTCCTGTTGCACCGTCGGGTGCGCTCGAATTATCTGAAACCGTAACTGTCCAATTTCCCGCAGCATCATCGTAATACCAGAAATTTGCAGTTGAGCTTGTTGCGCCAATTACAACTGAAGTCACCACATTTCCTGCGCTTGACGCATCATAAAATCGTTTATTTGCACCAGTCGAGTCTGAATACAGATACACGGTATTCGTTCCTGTGGTAACCTCATTTCCGTATTGATCTTTGCGAGTAACTGTATGGCCTAATCGATTACCTGCAATCATGGTCGCTGGGTGCGTGATGAGATATTGTGCGGTCGAACCTGTTGAAACCAAAAGATTATCTGTAGCATCGGCGATTCCGGTCGCGCCGTCCGGGGACGTTGCACTATCGGATGCGGTAATAGCCCAACTTCCTGCAAGTTCATCATAGTACCAAAAATCTGCTGATGAATTTCCACTACCAATCGTGATCGAAGTTATATCTGCACCTCCACTTGCTGCGTCATAAAACTTTTTGTTCGCGCCCGTAGAATTTGAATAAAGATAGACAGTCGTACTTCCGGCGGTTGCCAAATTTCCAAACTGATCTTTGCGAATTACTGTGTAAGCACCACGATTTCCTGCTGCAATATTTGCGGGACTGTTTAATGTAAACTGCGTTGCAGTGCCGGAATTTACTAATGTTGATTGTGCCGCGTCAGCAATCCCCACAGCACCATCCGGTGCTGACGCGCTGTCCGACGCTGTTATGGTCCAGCTGCCTGGAGTTTCGTCGTAGTACCAAAATTGCGCGCTCGACGTTGCTGCGTCAATCGAGATTGAGGTAATTACATTTCCACCGCTCGCCGCGTCATAAAACTTTTTGTTCGCCCCGGTAGAATTCGAGTAGAGATACACGACATCTGAACCCGTGATAATTGGATTACCTAATTGATCGCGGCGTGTTACCGAAAATGGGAGGCGTGTTCCCGCGGTCATGTCACCTGGATTACTAAGCGTAAACTGTGAAACTGCGCCTTCTAAAATTGTAATCGAATCTGTCGCATCTGCGATTCCTGCTGCACCGTCTGGTGCGGAAGAATTATCTGATGCGGTTATGGTGTATGTTCCGGGGATTTCATCGTAATACCAGAATTGTGCAGTTGAAGTTGTTGATCCGATCACGACCGAAGTCACCACAGTTCCCGAAGTCGCTGCGTCATAGAACTTTTTATTTGCGCCAGTTGAGCTCGAGTATAAATAAACAGTATTACTTCCAGACGTTACAGGATTTCCATACTGGTCTTTTCGCGTAACGATATATCCGATGCGATTACCGGCGATTGTGTTTCCGGGGTCGTTGATCAAAAATTGTGCCGTTGGGCCTGCTGCAAAAATTACATCTTGAGTTGAGCCGACATTCAAACCCGTGCTTTGAGAATCAGAGAGCGATAAATTTACTGTTTCTGCAACTGTGTCGCTAATTACTTTTGTACCAACACCATTCACGATATCAATAACTCCAGCGCCCGTTGCAGAACCGCTCGCGACCAAGGTCACATCGTTTTGATAACCAGTGTCGACATTCCCTTCTGCATCTTGTGCCTGGACCGTTACAGCTACATTGTCACCCGCTGTTGCATCGGTTGGATTTAAAATTACGAACCGAGTGGCCGAAATATTTATCGTTATAGAATCTGTCGCATCAGAAATTCCAGTCGCACCATCTGGCACTGAAGAATTATCAGATGCAGTGATTGTCCACGTTCCGGCTTTGTCATCAAAATACCAGAAATTTGCGGATGAAGATCCATTTCCGATTGCGATAGAAGTTATGACATTTCCAGCGATCGCTGCATCATAAAATTTCTTGTTTGCACCCGTAGAATTCGAATACAAATAAACTGTATTACTTCCTAAGGTAACAAGATTATTAAATTGATCTTTACGAGTCACGGTATAACCAATTCGAGAGCCCGCAGCAAAATTACCAGGATCATTCAATGTGAATTGCGATGTTGCATCGGCGGAAATTACGACCGAATCCGTCGCATCTACAATTCCGGTTACACCATCAGGCGAAGACGAATTATCGGACGCTGAAATTGTAAACGTTCCTGATAACTCATCGTAGGTCCAAAAATTCGCGGATGAAGAACCGTTTCCGATTGTAACTGACGTTATAATATTTCCTGCCGATGACGCATCATAAAACTTTTTATTTACACCAGCCGAGCTTGAATACAGATAAATAGTATTAGCGCCCGACGTTACCAAATTTCCAAATGAATCCTTGCGAGTTACCGTGTAGCCGAGACGCGTTCCCGCAGTTGTGTCACCTGGATCATTCAAAGAAAACTGCGATACCGAGCCTGCAGCATACGTAACCGCATCAGTTGCATCAGCCACGCCCGTCGCACCATCTGGTGCAGAAGCATTATCCGAAGTCGTAATAGTCCAATTGCCCGGCGTCTCATCGTAGTACCAGAAATTTGCGCTCGAACTTCCATTTCCAATGGTGATCGACGTGATAATATTTCCCGCCGACGCCGCATCGTAAAACTTTTTATTCGCGCCCGTCGAATTTGAATATAGATAAACTGTTGTGCTTCCGTTCGTTACCAAATTTCCATATTGATCTTTGCGAGTTACGGTATAACCGAGACGATTTCCTACTGTCGCGTTTCCTGGATCGTTCAAGAAAAATTGCGAAACAGGGCCTGCAACCACAGAGACGGCTGGCGAAGTTGCAATATTTACAAGAGATCCGGAATCATTAATTCGAGATTTTGTCGTGAACGTGTCGGATTCAACTGTTATTGGAGCCGTTGCACCGCTTGCGCCACCACCAGAACCGTATGTCACCGTCGCGGTCTGACCATTTGCCAAAGAAACAAAACGTAAATTCGCCACGCCACCGCCCGGAAATGTTGGACTGCCTGGACCAATTAATACATCATCCAAATTCACTGTCGCCGCGCCGATATCTGTTGCGTAATTAATTCCCTAGCTGCTCACGCTCGTACGCGTACCACTCAAAGTTAATTTTTGATACGTCCATGTATTTGGTGAGAGTGCACCGATATTCACACTCGCGATCGGGCTCGATAAATCACTTGACGACGCATATTGAAATTTCAAATCGCCTGCATTTGTCGCAACAGTTGAGCGAATCCAGAAACCAACAGTCGTATACGCTGACCAATTTTGTGCCGTACCAAATGTTTGATACCAATTGTCGCCGGCCACCGCACCTGCTGTAATCACATTTTTCAACGAAGCACTATTTTCTTTAAAAACAGATGAATCTGTAGATACTGTTTGCATTGTTGCAGTTGGCGCCATCCAACCAGATGTTGCATCACCGGAATCAATCACATTTCCAATTGCATCAAGATCAATAGTCAGCACGCCCTTATCAACTAGCTGACGCACACCGTATCCGCGCGCGGATCCGATATTTGGCGCGCTTAAAACGAGATATGTCCATGTATTAGCTGAAAGTGCAGGCAAATTAATTGTATCACGCGGAGATGCCATGTTATTGCTATCGTCGTCAACAAACGCAAAGTCGCCCGCATTCAAAGCAACGGAAGAGCGGATCCAAAAACTCACTTTTGCATCTGGACCAGTTGTAAATGCAGCAGTCTCATTATCAAAACAATCGCCGTTACCATTAATTCCAGCACCCGCTGCATATGAACAACGAACGGCGCCTGTTCCTTCTTTAAAATTTCCGGCAGTCGTTAAAGAAGAAAGAGTAATGCTTGCATCTTTATTCCAGCCTGTCGTCGCATCTGCGGTATCAAAAATCTTTGTGATCGAATCGGCTTTAATTGTCGCCACACCAATGTCATTGGTGTATCGAAAACCATATGAAGATACGGAAGTAACCGCGACTGCCAGAGGAACCGACGTATACGTCCACGTATTCGCGGTCAACGCAGGGATTGCAACAGATTCCAATGGACTCGCAAGATTTGCCGAATTATCATCTTGCCAAGAAATATCGCCACTTGCAGTATTTACGCTTGATTTAAGCCAAAAACCAATATGGTTTACAGCAACTCCATTGCTCGTACCCCAATTCGAAGCCGCACCGTAATTAAAATACCATTGTTCATTTGCTGCAGCAGTCGCGGTGATCGCATTTGAAAGTGAGGCCGTTCCCTCTTGTTTATCAGCTGAGTCTGCGGTCAAAGCCATGTGTTGCGTTGCAGTCCAATTTGTTGTGGTATCTAACGCATTTACGACATCACCAATTGTTCCGAGCGACGACGCAGCAGTTGTGTAACCCGCAACACCATTTGTTCCCTGCATTGCTGTCCAGCCGACTGGAGTTGTAATTGAAATTCCACCGCTATCCATTGCCTCACCCGCTGTAAAAGTAAAGGTGTGCGTATTACCCGTCGATCCAGCAGTTGCGGTTGTTGGAGAAACACTTGCAGTTCCTGATCCATCAGCAGCAAACGCCGGGACAACAAAAAACGCGATAATCGCTAAAGCACACACCGAAATGGTGGTGATAAAATTTTTTTTAATGAACATACAGCTCTAAAAAAGAGGTGCGGTAAGGTTTATGTAATGTAATTATACGAGTTTGCGAAAAACATGCAAGCGCGTTAAAATTTGGGCGAATTTGTGAATCCAACCAGCCCCTCTTGATTTTTTTATTTGGCTTTGCTATGATATTCCCGCTATGGTGGCCATAGTGAAATGGTTATCACGTCAGTTTGTGGTACTGACAGTACGGGTTCGATCCCCGTTGGCCACCCCATAAAAAATCCGCGCCTTCGGGCGGGGATTTTTTATTTGTGCTCAAAAACGGGGATCGAACGGGCAGAGGCGAGGCAAAGCCGAGTGTCGAATAAATGTCCGGCGGACATTTATTCGCTGCCCCGGACAAGGAGCGGAGCGACGCGAAATCCCCGTTGGCCACCCCAGCAATTTCCTTGTTTTAAAGGCGAAGTTTTTGTTATACTCTTACCTATATGGCTGAGCCCACCACTCTCGATAACGAACTAAGAAGAACAAGCCCACCTGAACCGTCCATAATAGCTCAGGCAGATTTAACATTACGCCGAGTCAAGGATGCACTCGAATCAAAACCTTTGGAAAAAATTGAGCTGCCTCGAAAAAATGGTGGCATAGATATCGCTGCGCTGCTAAAAATTGGAAAAGGCGGCACGCATGATGTATATAGCATTCCTAATCATGAAGAATACGTCATCAAAATTAACCGCGAACTCTTAAAAAGAAGGTTGCAAAATACTGATCCAACACTACCGCCAGAAATTCGGACACAGGGCGAGCAATATATTGCCGATGAGCAAAAAAAACGTGATGCATTACGCATTCATTTTGGTGCAGAACATTGCCTCAAAGAAGATTTATTTATTGACAAAATCACCATTGTTACTGAAGGACAGGAAAGAACGGTCGAGGCAATGTTTACACAGCAAGCAACTGGTGAAGGTTTTGCTAATCCAACCAAAATTGACATGAGTATCGACTATAAAAAAAATGCTCTTGAGGCTAAAAAAATACGCTATTTATTTCAGGCGATCGAAGAAGATAAGGAGCTTCAGGCTGTTGTTCAAGAATTTTTAAACAAATTCAAAACCTATGTTGAGATATACGATTTTATTCCCGATCTTGTCGGCGAAGAAAACGTACTTTTTTACAAAAAGGATGGTAACTGGACCTACCAGATTGGTAGCGTGATTAAAGGAGAGACGCTTTCACAATTAAATGAGGCGCTCAAATTTCTTGAAAAAGACCCTGCACAAATCGATTTAGATCGTCGTAAAAAAAGCGCACTTGCTAACGGGTTTGCGGTTGGAAGATTAGTAAACGCACTTGGTGCAAAATTGAGAATTGGCACGATACTTCCAATCACATCAAGTGACGAACAACGCATGGAAAAATACTCAGCTCTTTTTGAACCTGCATCCAATCCAGCGTTCAAACGAAATAACTAGCCCACCAAATTAAAAAGAGTATACTATTTTCATTATGCAAAAATACACTAAGTTCCTTTGGGGTTTTCTTGGAGTCGCGATCGGTGTTTCAGCGATCATCATGAGTCAACCAGAATTCATTAAGGAGAAGATGAAATCAATCATCACTCCTAAGCCTCCGATCGACAACGTTTTGACTCCCGCCCGCGATTTACGTGGAACGTGGGAATCCTCTCTCTCAGGAAAAGGAATTCAAGTGTACGGATCCTTCACAACAGGTCCGGGCACCACGACTGTCTATGAAAATGGCGACATGGAACTGATCATTGATTCTGTGACAAATAACGTCGCAGTTGGAAAAGTCCGCTATACGAATCTGTGCGTCACAGGCCAAACCGTTTTGCCAAAACCAATGCCTTCAGTCAAAATCCCTCAAAAATGCACTGCTGATTCTGGATACAATCCGATCACGATAAAAGTTAGTGGAAGCCGTTTAGATTTTGGAACGGTTAAAGTTAGTGGTGCCACAGCTAGTATGCAAGGTAATTTTACCTCAGACATTCTTTCAGGAACTGCGACTGTAACCATTCCGGCGTACGGCGCATTAAAAGGTGAATTTCATCTGAGTCGAAAATGGTAGCGCTGGTTCTAGTTTTAATTATTCAAACATTTAAATAAAAATATGCTCTCAATCCTTCTCCTCTCCCTCGCTGGCACCGTAATCGGCGCAATTGTCGGAACTCTCTGGTATTCAAACGCAACGCCGATGGGAAAAATTCACATGCAGTATCTCGGCTTTGATAAACTATCAGCAGAAGAACAAAAAAAGAAAATCGAAGAAGCAAAACCAAAAATGGCAAAGATGTACGCGATGCAAATGGCACTTTCATTCCTCACTGCATTCTCAGTTGTGTTCGTCGTTACGATGAGCGTAAAAAATGGCGTGCCGCTCGCGCTCGCTATTGGATTCTCGGTTATGAACTGGCTCTGTTTTATGGTACCAACCATTGGATCAGGAATTCTCTGGGGCAATGTTGATCGAAAAATCGCGTTAAAAAAATTCTTCTCAGATATAGTTTCTAACTTGGTGACAATTTTATTGATTGCATTCTTGACAAGCCTCTTCCTCTAAATCATTCGCGTTTACAAACACCCGTATCGCTATAAAAAATATTTTCTGCTACGCTATATAAGATATAATCTTTTTGTTCATGAAAAATTTAAGAAGACCGGGCGCTATTTTAGTTGCGATCAGCTTAGTTTGCGTCGCACTTTTATTTCTTTTACTGACAGCGAATTTATTTTTCCTCAAATACAAAGTGACTCCGACACAAACCGCGTACATTCCACAAACAAGAACATATTTTATCGCAGCTGAAAATGTGCTATGGGATTATGCGCCGAGCGGAAAAGATCCGTATACAAACGAAGCGCTACCGGCGCCGTGGGGAGAACAAACAAAATATAAAAAAGTTCGCTTCATTGAATACACCGATGACACATTTACAACCAAAAAAATTCAACCTGAGTGGCTCGGAATTTTAGGACCGATTATTCGTGCGGTTGAAGGCGATACAATCAAAGTTGATTTTTATAACAAAGCCGACAAACCATACAGCATACATCCACATGGCGTGCATTATGATAAGGATAACGAAGGAGCGAGCATGGGATCTTCGGCTGCAATGATGGGCGCGGATAAAAATATGGAGGGCGCGGGCGCAAAAATAATGCCGGGAGAAAAATTCACCTACACCTGGTTCGCAACTCCTGATTCTGCGCCGCAACCGAGCGAAGGCGGCTCCAAAGTTTGGTGGTACCACTCACATGTAGACATCACGCAAGATGTGTATGACGGTTTGCTCGGGCCAATTATTATCACATCCGCAAAAAATGCTCGCCCTGACGGAACGCCAAATGACGTCGACAAAGAATTCGTCACCATATTCATGATTTTTGATGAATCAAAACCTGGTATGACCGCGGATCAAAAAGAAGGCGGCCTCAAACACACCATCAACGGTTATATTTTCGATAATCTTCCCGGCCTCACCATGAATGAAGGCGACAAAGTGCGCTGGCATCTTCTCGGAATGGGAAATGAAATGGATGTTCATACCGCACACTGGCATGGCGGCGTTGTGTTAAGCCGCGAATCAAATACATACACTGATGTTGTGGAACTTTTGCCGGGCAGCATGAAAACAGTTGATATGCTCGCAACCAATGTCGGCGAATGGATGTATCACTGTCATGTCAAAGATCACATTATCGCCGGAATGATCGCCGTGTACAAAATTTTGCCGCGCAAATAATTACAGTGCGACGTCGATTAAAATAAAATCTGCATCAAGTGAAGCAATAATTTTTATTTCGCGATCTTCTGTAATTCGTAATTGAACATGCTTACTCGCTTTAACTTCATTAACGTGAAGCGTTCCTTCGGTAACATATATAAAAACTCCGTGACCTGGTTCGCAGGTGTACGTAATTTGTTCATCCTCCTCCAATAGCCCTCGATATACCGTCACGTTTGCGTGCATAACCAGCGATTCATCTGTTTGGTCGCGAGAAATTAATGCGGTCAAACTATTTTTTCGAAGGAGCGCGCTAAAATCTTTTTGCGCATACGTCGGCGCTAAATCCTGCGCCATCGGCATAAACCAAATCTGATATAAATGCACCGGCGCAGTAGATTCATTCATTTCCGCGTGAACAACCCCGTGCCCCGCTGACATATACTGAACCTCGCCCGCCTTGATTGCACCGCGATTTTTCATACTGTCTTGATGCGTCAATTCCCCATCCAACACAATCGTCACAATTTCCATGTTACTGTGTGGGTGATTTGGAAATCCCGATTTCGCCGCAAGTTCATCATCGTTAAAAACGCGCAAGGTGCCAAATTGGACGTTGCTCGGATCATAATAATCTGCAAACGAAAAAAGATGCGCAGTTTTTAAAAAACCTAAGTCACTTACAAACCGATCATCGGCAAGAATTTTTTGTATCATAGATATACACTGTTCCATATATAGATAAAAATTGCAAAGTGCTATACTTGAACTGTTTTATTCACGCCTTAATTATTTTTATGGCAAAAACACTCACGCCACACCGTCTCGGTCTCGTGTTAGGTGCAGGTCTCGCTTTTATGCACGCCGTCTGGGCACTCGCCGTTGCAGTCAGTCCGTCCATGGTCCAAGCTTTTTATAACTGGATTCTTGGGCTGCATTTTATTACACTCCCACTGACTATCAATCAGTTCGAGATCGGAAAAGCACTTATGCTCGTAATCGTAACCGGAATTGCTGGTTATCTCATAGGTCTTGTGTTCGGCTGGGCACACAAATTACTTGAAGAATAGTAGCAAAAAGGGGTCGGAAACGGCCCCTTTTTTTATCGAAAAAATATGAAATTCCCTTTACTCTTTTCACGCGGCGCAATTGGAACGCTCAAAACAAAAAACCGCTTGGTCATGCCGCCGATGGTGCGTAATTATGCGAATGCTGACGGAACTGTTTCACAGCGCTACGTCGACCACATCAAATCAATCGCTGCGGGCGGTGTTGGCACTTTAATTTTGGAAGCAAGTTTTGTGCGACCAGAAGGACGCGGCTTTGTGAATGAGTTAGGAATTCATACAGATGCAATGATTCCGGGTTTGAAAAAAATAGTTCAAGCCGCACATGCGCACGGCGCGGTCATCGGCCCACAGCTATATCATGCAGGTCGACAAACAACGTCGAAAACGTCGGGATTTCAACCTGTTGCGCCATCGCCCATTCCTGATGTGCTCATGCAGGAAATGCCGCATGAATTAACAATCGCCGAAATTAAAGATTTGATTCACACATACGCAGAGGCGGCGGTGCGTGCAAAAAAAGCTGGTTTTGATTTTGTTGAGTTGCATGGCGCGCACGGATATTTAATCCAACAATTTTTATCGCCATTTAGCAACAAGCGCACCGACGAATACGGCGGGTCAAAAGAAAATCGAGAAAAATTTTTATTCGAAGTTTTTGCAGCGGTCCGCGCAGAAGTTGGCGAACAATTTCCAATCACCGTTCGCTTATCGGGCGATGAAATGATTGCGGGAGGACTGAAGATTGCAGACATGGTCGCGATTGCGAAAAAATTAGAGCACGCGGGAGTTGATGCGCTACACATTTCTGTGGGAAATTACGCGACGTACGCAAAAGGTTTTATGATTCCGCCAATGGCAGCGCCAGATGGCGCGCTGTTACCACTCGCTGCAGCAATTTCAAAAGCAGTTAAAATTCCAGTGATCGCAGTTGGAAAAATTCGCACACCAGAAATGGCGGAAAAAGTTTTAAAAACAAATGGCGCAGCGTTTATCGCAATCGGACGAACCCTGCTCGCAGATCCGCAGTGGCCAAACAAAGTTCGTGCGGGAAAATTAGACGAAATTAATCCGTGTATCGCATGTAATCAAGGTTGCATCAGTCGATTGTTTGCACAGAAAGATGTGCGGTGCACGGTCAATCCTGCGTGCGGACGAGAAAAACTTTTTGAAAAAAAGCGCGGCGCAGCAAAAAAAGTTTTGGTGATTGGTGCAGGGCCTGCTGGTTTGGAAGCTGCAAAAATTGCAACAGAGCGCGGACATCGCGTAACGCTAATCGAGCGCAGTAATAAAATTGGCGGACAATTAAACGTCGCGATGATTGCGCCGTACAGACAAGGCTGGAAAGAATTGCTTGCGAATTTCAAAAAAATTGTTACGCGGAAAAAAATCGATATTCGATTAAACACACCGGCGTCAATTGAACTCGTAAAAAAATTAAAGCCCGACGCAATTATTTATGCAGCGGGATCAACGCCAAACATTCCGGAGATTCCTGGAATACAGTTACCGCACGTTTTTAATATTCGCGAAGCACTGACGAAGCCGACAAAAATAAAAGGCGCGATCGTTATTGCGGGCGGTGGCTGTTCCGGCGCGCAAGCTGCAGAATTTTTTGCGATTCGTGGACATAAAGTTTCCATTGTCGAAATGACAAACGATATTGCGTTAAGCGCACCACTTGATGAGCGCATGATGCTACTCGAGCGATTGAAAAAATTAAAAGTTCAGATGATGACAAACACAAAAATTCAGACGATCGAAAATAAAAAAATAAATATTTCTGATGCGTCTGGCACAAAAACAATTTCAGCAGACACGGTCGTCATTTGTTTCGGTTCCCAACCTGAACAAACACTGTATAATGAATTGCGACCCCTTGTTAAAAAAATAATTCGTGTTGGCGATGCACAATCAGCGCGCCAAGTTACGGAAGCAATTTCAGAAGGCGCACTCGCCGCACTTTCACTCTAATCAATTTTTATGTCATACCACATCAACATCATCGAAGCAGCACGCGCAAATACTTTTTTCCGCCAAGTAATTTTTACCGGCGACCGCAGTCAGTTAGTTGTCATGGCACTCCAGCCAGGCGAAGACATTGGATTAGAAACGCATGCACATGTTGAACAAACGTTAGTGTTTTTAAACGGTAGCGGCGTCGCGACATTGAACGGAGTTTCGTCCCCGATTGTCACAGGCGACGCGTATGTCGTAACTCCCGGAACCGAACACAATTTCACAAACACGAGCGATGAAGTGATTAAAATTTATACAATCTACGCGCCACCAAATCACATCGCCGGAAAAATTCACAAAACAAAAGCAGACGCGGTCGCAGATATTGCAGATGAAGATTTTGGAGAAGCAGTACAATAAAAATTGGGACGACCGGTGCTGTGTTGCACCGACCGTCCCGTGAACAGAA
>JAPLWO010000085.1 GCA_026396555.1 Candidatus Magasanikiibacteriota bacterium | reverse complement strand
AGCACTTATTTTGTGTGATGGGCGTGGGCTTGAAGCTGAAGCGTCCATCACACAGAGTTCGCGCGATTCGATTACGCTCGCTGTTTCAGCGAGTCGACCGGTGCTAGAAGAAGCTGGGCCCGAAGTTGCGGTATATGCAGCGATTATTAAACGCGATAATTTTGAATTAATCGCACAAAAAATTGTTGAGGTTGGTGCGACTCGATTAGTTCCGATTATTACACATCGAACAATTAAAACTGCTCTTAACTACACAAGACTCCGTACCATTTTAAAAGAAGCCGCTGAACAATCAGGACGTGGAATTATTCCAGAATTGAGCGAAGCGATTAATTTTGATAGCGCGCTCGAACAAATTTCAAAACAGACTGCAGGATTTTTTTGCGCCCAAGATGGCGTTGCAGCATCACGAACAGGTATTATTGGTGATGTTGCACGCGCGGTTTTCATTGGACCAGAAGGCGGGTTCGACGACGGAGAGGAACTGCTTGCAGAAAAAGCAGGGCTTACAAAAATATCATTTGGAAAATTTACGTTTCGTGCCGAAACCGCGGCGATTATCGCTGCCGAATGGGCCGTGACACAATCATAATTTTATGTTAAAAGAAAAAACAGACAAACTCACCAAAGAGCTTCATCGCCAAGTCAGCGGTTATGTTTTGGCAGGTCTTGGTGTAGTTGCAGGTCTTGCATGGAATGAAGCGATCAAATCGATGATCGATTATATTTTTCCCTTAGCGCAGACGGGAGTTTTCGCGAAATTGATTTATGCGATCATAGTTACGACGATTATCGTCATCGCGAGTTTAATTAACATGCGCGGACAAGCAGAAAATAAATAAAAGTTTGTGTTTGAAGAAGGAAGTATTATCGCATTGTATAAACCAGTAGGGCCGAGTTCGAATCAGATGCTCACAAAGGTTAAACGTGCGATTAATATAAAAAAAATTGGCCACGCAGGAACACTTGATCCGCTCGCGAGTGGAATTTTGGTTGTGGGAATTGGCCGCGAAGCAACGAAACAGTTGTGGAAACCTGAGTTTGGTGAAAAAGAATACGAAACGGTTATTACATTAGGCGCCTACAGCACGACCGATGATTCTGAGGGAGAGAAAACTCTACAACTCGTTACTGAAATTCCAACGCGAGAAATGGTTGAGACTGTAATTAATAAATTTGTCGGGTCATTTATTCAACAGCCTCCCACATTTAGCGCATTAAAAATTAACGGCGTTCCGGCATATAGTTTGGCACGAAAAGGGAAGATGGTTACGCTTGGCGGCCGAGAAGTCACAATCCATTCGATCGAACTGCTTTCATATGAGTGGCCTTATATTGCTCTTCGAGTACATTGCGATTCTGGAACATACATTCGCTCGCTCGCGCGAGATGTCGGAGCCGAATTAAATGTCGGCGGATTTATGTCGAGCTTGGTTCGTACGCGCGTGGGTCCGTTTTTATTAAAAGATGCAGTTACAATTGAATTTATTGAGTCATGCCAAGCGCCATAAAGAAAATCGATCCCCGCATAAGTTCGTTTCGACGATTAGTTTTAGATTTTTATAAAAAAAATGGCCGCGCGTTGCCATGGCGCACGAATACAGATCCGTACTGGGTGTTGGTTTCAGAAATAATGCTGCAACAAACGCAGGTGCCGCGTGGACTTGTTAAATTTCCAGAATTTATTGAACGGTTTCCGACTATTCAAGCGCTTGCAGTCGCGTCGATTCCAGATGTGTTGTCGGCGTGGCAAGGGCTTGGTTATAATCGTCGCGCGCTTTTTTTAAAACGTACTGCGGAATTAATTGTTACACACTATGGCGGGGAAATTCCGACAGATCTTGAAACGTTGAAGCGATTTCCCGGCATTGGACCAAACACCGCTGCATCGATATTGGCATTTGCGTATAATATTCCGCATCCATTTATTGAAACAAATGTTCGAACTGTTTTTTTAAATCATTTTTTTAATGGTGAATTAAATATTTCTGATGCGCAACTGATGCCGCTCATCGCCGAAGCGCTTGATAAAAAAAATACGCGACGTTGGCATTGGGCGCTCATGGATTACGGAACGCATCTTAAAAAAACGCAAGGGAATGCGAGTAAGAACAGCAGACATTACGTGAAACAGACAAGGTTTGAAGGATCACTTCGTCAGGTGCGCGGTTTGATTTTAAAAACACTGCTCGCA
>JAPLWO010000084.1 GCA_026396555.1 Candidatus Magasanikiibacteriota bacterium | reverse complement strand
TCCATTTTGAATCGACTGAGCAATTGAAAACATTTGCATGGGGTTTTTCCGTGACCGCAGCGGTCGTTGGCGTGTACGCAATTGTGCAAAAAATTACCGGTTGGGGAATTCCTAATTTATATTGGCGAGTAGCGGATACGCGGCGCGTGACTGCTTTTTTTGGATATCCAAATGCGGTCGCATTGTATGTAGAATTGGTAATGCCATTTTTTGTTGGAATGTTTTTTATTGTGAAGGAATGGTGGTCGCGTGCGTGGTTTGTTTTTGTTTTGTTAGTATCCACACTCGCAATTATTTTTACGCAGAGCTCGGGCGCAGCTGCAGCGCTCGTCGGAACTGCGTGGATATTTTTTGTGGCGCGAAAACAAACGCGTGTGTGGGCGCTCGCGACTGCCGTAATTTTTACGATTGCGCTTGTACTTTCGCCATACAAACAAAAATTTGCGGACGAGTTTTTGCTCCAGGGTTTTTCAGGTCAAATTCGAACACACATGTGGCATGAAACAATTGAGATGTTGAAACCGCGCTGGTTTGTCGGTGCAGGACTCGCAGGATATGAAACGCGCGTGGCGCCCTATCACGAATTAAAACATGTTGAGATTTATTTGTATCCGCATAATTTAGTTTTGACATTGTGGTCGGAAGTTGGAGTGCTCGGACTTATTTCGTTCGCATGGATTTTTGGATTAATTTTTGTATGGATGATTCGTGTAACAAAGCAGAAAAAAAGTGAGCCGCGCATTTGGGCGGGAACGATCATTGCGGTGCTGTGTATTATTTTTATCCACGGTCTCGTTGATATTCCATATTTTAAAAATGATTTTTCTGTGCTTTTTTGGATTTTAGTTGCGATGGCATTGCAGGTGCGATATACTTGAGAACCTCAACGCGAGCTCCATATTCTACTGCGAAATAAAAATTTCGGCTGTAAAATATTCAGATCTCGTTGAGCTATTACCGATAGCTCTCCTCGATCTTCATATTTTTCGCTCGAAATTTTTATTTCTCGTAACGAAAGAGAGCTCGTGTTGAGGTTCTATTCCCATGAGATTATTTAGATCGTACATCTTTTGCGCGGCACTCGGCGCGTTATTACTTACTCCTGCGATTGGAAATGCGCAGGCTACTAAGGTTATTTCAAAAAAAGTTTCGGTTGTAAAAAAAACTGTTGCAAAGCCTAAAGTTAAGGCAGCTCCTGCAAAAAAAGTTGTTGTGCTACCCGCACATAAAGCACAGCTCTTAATTTCAAGCGCGGACAGTTTACGTTTAGCACCAGGTGAAAAAATTTCGGTTCGCTACGGATTTAAAAATGTCGAAAAAACAACGTGGAAAACACGCGAGATTAAATACATTTCATCTGACAGTAGTTTGTTTGGTGCGAATGCAATTAAAATTACAACGCCGCTTCCGGGAGGGCGATTGGAGTTTTATGATATTTCGTTAACAGCTCCAGATCAGCCGGGCTCATACATGATTAGCGCAACATTATTAATCGATGGTGCGATGGCGTCAGGTGGATCAATTTCTCTACCGATTGAAGTTTTGAATCCAGAAAGCACGGCGGACGTTTCAGAAAAATTATTGCCACAGCCACGCATCCGCGTTGCGCTTGGAAAAACTGAAGGCGCTGTTTCAATTCATGTGAGCTCCGGAAGCTATCACGTCTCGCAACTCGATGGAACGCCGATTGCGATCTTAGGGATCGACGATAAATGCGTCATTGAATATGATCAAGTCGGTAAAACATATTTATTTACATTTAACGGAACGACATCGCAGTCATCACAGCCGTTTCGTTTGCTTGCTGATGATCCAGAATCACGATTTTTATTAGCGGATAAATCTGACGGCGCGAAATGGAATAAATCAATTACATATAATGAATATCGTGACTCGTTTGAATTGCGATGGAGCGATAAAATAAAGGGTTTGTGGATGATCAACGAATTGCCCATGGAATATTATTTGCGTGGACTTGTTGAAACAGGGAATTCAGAACGTGACGAATTGCAGAAAGCTGTTTATACGGCGGCGCGAACGTATGCGTATATTTATTTACCGGACGGTGCGAGTCACCCAGATCGATTGTGGGATGTTCACGCGGTGTGGGATCAAATGTATAAAGGGTATTCAGCGGAGAAATCGAATCCAAATGGTGTTGCGGCACTTAAAGAAACGGAAGGTGTTTTGGTCACATATCAAAATAAACCTGTCGTCACTCCATATTTTACGCGATCAAATGGTATGACGCGTGGATGGAAATCGGTGTGGGGCGGAACAGATAAGCCATGGTTGAAGCCGGTTGTCGCAAAATATGATGCGGGCAAAAAAATGCTCGGACACGGCGTAGGCATGAGTACACAAGATGCGAAATTCCGCGTTCAAAAAGATGGATGGACGTATGAACAAGTTTTGACGTACTACTACACGGGCGTACAACTTAAAAAAGTGTACGAATAAAAAGATAGATTTTAAATTTGGTGAGCCTCGGTGCTGTTGTGGTATTTTCGATCGTCTTCTGCGAGCTGGATCAGTCGTCGGCGCACTTCATTAACACGCGGAACTGCCGTGAATGTAAAATTCGAAAGTTCACCTGCAGTTTCAATTGTTAATTTTCCGTAATCAAAAATTGTTGGAATAATTCCGTTGATTTCGCTTGAAGAATCTTGAATTTTGTATAAATCCATTTCAGAAACCAATCGTGAAAATAAATTATTTTGTTTGATTTCAATTAAACGATCATTCGTGACGATCAGCATGTTGAGATAGTACATGAGAAAGCTCGAGTAGAAAAAAAGCGCAATCGAGAGTTCGTACATGCTGAGAACTAATATAAGAAACGTGCGCTGATATAAGTCGTCAAAAAAAGTTGGATTTGTTGTGATAGTTACGTAATAAAGCGCTACTGGGAGCATGGCAAGGATAAGCATCATGATCGCTGTCGGCACGTATGTGAGCCAATGTTCGCGAATAATAAAAACAATTTTTTCGTACGATTTTTGTTTGATGACTTCACCGAGTTTCATAGATTATTGAAACGTTACGAATCCTGCAGGACCCAACAATACAACCGTTGTGTTCCAATTAACATTTGCGAGGCTTACTAATGTTGCTCCCAGAATTAATACACACCAGATACTAACGATGGATGTGACAGCAAATGCGGGAAGTGTAAATGTACCGGTCGCGTAGAGATGTGAAATATTTGCGAAGGAGAAGATGAAGAAAATCGCGAGAAAAATCAGGTACGCAAACAAAATGTAGTAGAAAGGAAAGTTTGCCATATATTATAGGTGTAGTTTACCGCGTTGTGTCGAGTGGTGCAACGGGCAGGCCGAGATGTTCAAGCGCGCGCGCAGTTACGCAGCGGCCTTTCGGCGTTCGTTCGAGAAAACCGATTTGTAATAGGTATGGTTCGTTAACTGTTTCGAGAGTTTCCATTTCTTCAGCAACGGCCGCTGCGAGCGTTGAAAGTCCGACAGGTCCACCGCGGAATGTTTCGATAATGGTGTTGAGGATTTTTCGATCTCCATGGTCGAGCCCAAGATGATCGACACGCAGCATGTCGAGTGTTTTTTTGATGAGTGTCTCGTCGGCGATTGGTTTATTTTCTACTTGTACGACATCGCGCACGCGTCGGAGTAATCGATTTGCGACACGCGGCGTTCGTCGTGTTGCAGCCGCTAATCGCGCAACAGCGGCATCATCAATCGCGACACCGATAATTTCTGCTGATCGCGCGATGATTGCGCGCATATCTTCTTCTGTATAAAAATCTAAGTGAAATGTTGCGCCAAATCGATCGCGGAGCGGGGAAGAAATTAAAGACGGACGAGTTGTTGCGCCGATCAACGTAAATTTATTGATTTGCATGCGAAGTGTTCGCGCGCCCGGCCCTTTTCCAATTAATAAATCAATTGCAAAATCTTCCATGGCTGGATATAAAACTTCTTCGATTGAACGGTTAAGCCGATGAATTTCATCAATAAATAAAACATCGCCTGGTTCAAGCGCAGTTAAAATTGCTGCGAGGTCGCCCACTTTTTCAAGCGTTGGCCCGCTCGTCACTTTACAGTTGCGGCCCATTTCACTTGCAATAATATTTGCGAGTGTTGTTTTTCCAAGTCCTGGATTTCCGTATAGCAAAACGTGGTCGAGCGGTTCGGCGCGTTGTTGCGCTGCTTGTAAAAAAACACCGAGCGAATCTTTTAGATGTTCTTGTCCAATAAAATCCCCGAGCGATCGCGGGCGCAATTCGTTTTCAAGCACGCGCTCGTCTGGAGCTGCGTTGGTTGAAACATTATTCATTTCTTCGTCGGTGATGAGTGGCATATCGGGCTGAGTATATCAGATTTATGGTGAATGGTCTGTGAAAAAAAGTATCAACACGCTATCTGTGGATAATAGGGGGATAGATTTTAAAAAATAACCGTTGTTGCTTTTCGGGGGTGTGATATACTGCAATCCACGTCAACCAGTACACTACATATAGTGCTTCATCAGGGGGGAGCTACACTATATATGGTATTTAATAACAATTTGATCCTTTTGCCATATGTCCCCTGAAGCACAAGCACAATACACCAATTCGATCGGCGGCGCGAGCACACTTCCACATGGTGCACTTCGAGGTTTAACCGTTCAGCGACGTTTTACAAAAGAAGGCCAGAGTCCATTTGATACAACAGAATACGAACTCCGCAGCTCAATTATTCGCAAGGCGGATGGCCGCGTTGTGTTTAACATGGAATCTGTTGAGGTTCCAAAAGCATGGTCACAAGTTGCGACCGATATTTTGGCGCAGAAATATTTTCGAAAAGCGGGCGTCCCACAGAAAAACGCAGACGGAACAGCTAAACTGAACGCAGACGGAACGCCCGTGCTTGGTTCTGAAACGTCAGTTAAGCAAGTTGTACATCGTCTCGCTGGTTGCTGGAGAGCGTGGGGTGAAAAATATGGTTATTTTGCGACCGAAAAGGATGCAGAGGCATATTACGACGAAATGGCGTACATGTTGCTTCACCAGATGGCAGCGCCAAATTCACCACAATGGTTTAACACCGGCCTTTTTTGGGCGTATGGCATCAATGGTCCAGCACAAGGACATTATTATGTTGATCCAGACAGCAAAGAATTAACAAAATCGTCGGACGCATACTCGCATCCACAGCCACATGCATGTTTCATTCAGTCAGTGAATGATGATTTGGTAAATGAAGGCGGTATCATGGACTTGTGGGTTCGTGAAGCACGTTTGTTTAAATACGGATCAGGAACGGGAACGAATTTTTCGTCGATTCGCGGAAACAGCGAAAGTTTGTCAGGTGGTGGTGCATCTTCGGGCCTCATGAGCTGGTTGAAAATTGGCGACCGCGCTGCGGGTGCAATTAAATCAGGTGGGACAACACGTCGCGCTGCAAAAATGGTTATCGTTGACGCTGATCATCCAGACATCGAAGAATTCGTGATGTGGAAAGCAAATGAAGAGAAAAAAGTTGCAGCATTGGTTGCGGCTGGATACGCATCGGATTACGAAGGTGAGGCATACAACACTGTTTCAGGTCAAAATTCCAACAATTCAATTCGTGTAACCAATGCGTTCATGGATGCAGTTACGGAAGATCGAGATTGGAATTTGCGCTGGAGAACTGATGGAAGCGTGTGCAAAACATTGAAAGCGCGTGATTTGTGGAACAAGGTTGCTGACGCGGCATGGAAATGTGCAGATCCAGGTGTACAACTCGACACAACAATTAATGAATGGCACACAGCGCCAAAATCAGGACGCATCAACGCATCAAATCCTTGCAGTGAATACATGTTCTTGGACAACACCGCCTGTAATTTGGCGTCGATCAACCTTGCACACTTCTTTGATTCAAAAACAATGGTGTTTGATGTAGATTCATTCCGCCATGCATCACGTCTCTGGACCATCACACTCGAAGTCTCTGTGTTGATGGCGCAATTTCCAAGCAAAGAAATCGCGCAGATGAGCTACGAATTCCGCACACTTGGTTTGGGCTACGCGAATTTGGGCGCAGGTGTGTTGCTCGCAGCAGGTATTCCATATGACAGTAAAGAAGCTCGAGCAATCGGTGGTGCAATTACCGCGATCATGACTGGTGAATCATACGCAACAAGCGCGGAAATGGCGAAAAATTTGGGCGCGTTTAATCGCTTTGAATTAAATCGTTCAGACATGTTGCGTGTTATTCGCAATCATCGCCGTGCAGCATACAACGCACCTGCAGATGAATACGAAAAATTGGCGATTAAACCAGTGGGGATTGATCCAAACGCATGTCCGGTGTACTTGCTTCGTGCAGCACGCGGCGCATGGGATCGTGCACTTGAGCTTGGTGAAATTTACGGCTATCGCAACGCACAAACAACGTTGCTCGCACCAACAGGAACGATCGGATTGCTCATGGATTGTGCAACAACCGGTGTTGAACCAGATTTTGCGCTTGTGAAGTTCAAAAAATTGGCTGGTGGCGGTTACTTTAAGATTGTAAATGAAAGCATTCCGGTTGGATTGAAAACACTTGGATACACGGACGATAAAATTAGCGACATCGTTGAATACATGCGTGGCGTTGGTACATTGTCAGGCGCTCCACATATCAATCATGGAATTTTGAAGACCAAAGGATTCACTGACGAGGACATTGCAAAGATTGAAAAACAATTGCCAGGCGTGTTCGAATTGCAGTTTGCATTTAATGTGTACGCATTGGGCGAAGATTTGATGAAGCGTCTTGGATTCAAACCAGAACAGTACAATGATTTTAATTTCAACATGCTTGCAGCACTCGGTTTTACCGATGAACAAGTTGCGGAAACAAATGATTTTGTGTGCGGTACGATGACGATTGAAGGCGCACCACATTTGAAGAAAGAACATTATCCTGTGTTTGATTGTGCAAATCGTTGTGGTAAAAAAGGCGAGCGTTTCATTCACCACATGGGCCATATTCGTATGATGGCAGCGGTTCAGCCATTTTTGTCAGGCGCGATTTCGAAGACCATCAACATGCCAAACGAAGTAACGATCGAAGATATCAAAGAAGCGTACATGGAATCATGGAAGCTTGGTATTAAGGCAATGGCGTTGTATCGTGATGGATGTAAATTGAGTCAGCCGCTCGCGGGGAAAAGCGACACCAAGGCCACCACAACTGAGAAGGAACAGGAACCGGTTGCGGTGCCTGCTGCTTCTGCGAACGCTGACCTTGCCGCTGGCGACATCCAATCAGTGCAGGCATCCTCACCGGTTTCTGTGCCTTCTGTGTCCCAGAATGAACTTGGTGTCGTTTCATCGGTGGTGGTTGCAGCAGCCGTTTCAAACGGATTGGAATTCGGAAAGAAGCGTGCACTGCCAGCGAAGCGAACTGGCATTACGGTTGAAGCAAAAATTGGAAACCAACAAGTTTATTTGCGAACGGGCGAGTATCCAAACGGCGAACTTGGTGAAATTTTCATCGACATGTATCGCGAAGGTGCAGCATTTCGTTCAGTGTTAAATTGTTTGGCAATTTCAATTTCAATGGGCTTGCAATACGGCGTGCCACTTGAGAAATTTGTCGAGAAGTTTACGTTTACACGCTTCGAGCCATCTGGATTTACCACGCATCCAAACGTAAAAATGTGTACCTCGATTGTTGATTACATTTTCCGTGTGCTCGCGGTTGAATATCTTGGACGTTTCGATCTTGCGCAAGTTCCACCAGAAGGAATTGAAAAAAATCGCACAGAAAAATTGCAAGAAATTGCTGAGGCTGCGGTGAAAATCACAGAGCAAATTTTGCCAGAAGATGTATTGCGCGCAACACAAGTTGGCGAGCAGACCGCAATGTTGGCGATGGAAAATTCACACAGCGATGCGGGCGCGAGCGCAGCAGCTCACGGTCACGGCATGAAATCAGCGCAAGGCCTTGATAATTTAATGGGTGACGCGCCACCTTGTGACACCTGTGGCCACACAACAGTTCGCAACGGATCGTGCTATCGTTGCTTGAACTGCGGCGCATCAATGGGATGCAGCTGATCGCGAAATAAAAATTTTAAACAGGCCGCGCAAGCGGTCTGTTTTTGTTTTTGGTATACTGCGAGTACTATACAATCTATGAAAATTTACACTCGCACCGGCGATGCCGGACAAACTGCTTTGACAGACGGCACACGTATTCCAAAAGATGATGCACGTATCGACGCGTACGGAACAGTCGATGAGTTGAATTCGATTATTGGTTTAGCGCGCGGACATAAATTGGATTCGCAGATCGACGACATACTTCACAAGATTCAAAACGAATTATTTGTGGTGGGCGCACAACTTGCAACACCTGAAGGACCGATGCGTGATAAAATGCCCGTGTTGCCGAGTGGAGTTATTGAGCAAATGGAACAAGAAATCGATGCACTTTCAAAAGATCTTCCAGAACTCACGCAGTTTATTTTGCCGGGCGGTTCTCACGCAGCTGCACTCTTGCACATGGCACGAACTGTGTGTCGTCGCGCGGAACGTCACACCGTTACACTCGCGCAGCAAGTTTCTGTCGACGAATTATATGTGCGTTATTTAAATCGTTTAAGCGACTTTTTATTTGTCGGCGCGCGCTGGGTAAATTTTAAGTCAGGCGAAAAAGAAATTTTCTGGGAGAAATAATATGGTAGAGTTTTATAAATATTTGTGTTTAACGCCAGACGGCGAGCCGGCACGAATTACGATTGCGACAGGTCCCGTGATTATAAAAAATAAAAAAGTGTTAGTTGTTAAACATGGCGATGATGCGGGGTGGAAATTTCCCGGCGGACGTTTGCGCGATGATTGTTCAGCGCAAGAAAATGCGAAGCGTGAAGTCAAAGAAGAGTTGGGGCTTGATGTGTCGATTGAGGGTGAACCGTTCGTCGTTACATTTACACGTGAAAAAGATGGCGTACAGGAATACGTGATTTTGATGCATTATCGCGCGACGATTTTAAATGGCGGCCGACCGAAAAAAGCGCGTGATGTACGCGAAGTTGCGTGGTTGCCGATCAACGAATTGCCGGATGATTGTATGCCGAATATTAAACCAGCCGTGCGAGCACTTTCCGAGATTTGAAGAAAAAATAAAGTATAGTTGTACATGTTGTGAGCGGCGAAAGCCACTGTGGAACATGTACACCAAACGCGTCAAGCGTCATAATTGTGCCGAGAAATAAAACAGAATACATCGCACCATTTTTGAGGAACACATATTTTTTTATGCGTTCAACATTTCCAACCGTGAGTTGACGCACGACCAGCGCGCCTAATCCGTT
>JAPLWO010000061.1 GCA_026396555.1 Candidatus Magasanikiibacteriota bacterium | reverse complement strand
CTGCCGGAGTCGCGATTTTTTTACCGGCTAAAGAAAAAACAGTATGAATCGTGTAATAAAAGGCGCTGTCTTCGTCTATCCAACCGAAACATCATACGGAATTGGATGTGACGCGCGCGACAAAATTGCGGTCGCAAAAATTTTTAAAATCAAAGGCCGTGTCGCCTCGAAAAAAATGACGTTGATCGCGGCAGATTTTAACATGGTTAAAAAATTTGTTGACGCGCGAACGCTTCGAATTCCAGAAGTCGCGGAAGTTATGCGTGAGCTGTGGCCGGGACCGCTCACGCTCGTGCTTCCGGCAAACGCATATGCGCGAAAAAATTTAGCGCCACAGATTATTTCTAAAAATGGTACAATTGCAATTCGAGTTCCAGATAATCAACTCGCGCGCGAAATCAGTCAGCAACTGCAAGCACCAATCGTCGCAACTTCAGCAAATAAAGCGGGGAAGTCGGCGTGTTATTCAGCAGCAGCAGTACGGCGCGCATTTAAAAATAATAAAATACAGCCAGATCTCATAATTGATGAAGGCACGCTTCCGAAACGAAAGCCGTCGACAATCGCAGAGTTCACCGGCAAAACGTGGAACATAATTCGCGCAGGCTCAATAAAAATATGAATACACAAATTTACAACAAGGATTGGGTCATCGCGCGCGTGAAAAAACTCGGGCTGAAACCATCGCGCGGTAATGGTCAGAATTTTTTAATTAATCCAGAGCCGCTGACGAGAATTATCGAAGCTGGAGATGTAAAGCCCGGGGACTATGTGCTTGAAATTGGTCCTGGACTCGGCGCGCTCACTGAATCACTCCTTGATCGTGGTGCGCGTGTGACTGCAGTTGAATTTGATCCAAAACTTGCACTCAATCTCAAAAAATCAATTCCAGAAAAATTTCCGTTTACGATTATTCAGGGTGATATTCTTGAAATCGCACGCGAAGAATTTTTGGCAGAGCTCGGGCCGTACAAAATTATCGCGAATATTCCGTATCACATCACGAGCGACATTATCCGCAAGTTTATTGAATCAAAATATCCGCCAACCGTGATTTGTTTGCTCATTCAAAAAGAAGTTGCGGAGCGAATCGCCGCGGTGCCGCCTGACATGAGCCAGCTCGCGCTGTTTACGCAATGGTCGGCCGATGTTGATTACATCACAACAGTCACGCGCAAGAATTTTGAGCCCGCACCAGCTGTTGATTCAGCGATTATTCGGTTAACGCCGCGGCCCGCGCCACAACTCGCTGACGTTGATCAGAAAAAACTTTTTTCACTCATCAAACGCGGATTTTCAAGTCCGCGAAAACAGCTTGCAAACAATCTTGGATTAAAAAAAGATGAATCGCCGGTCGACCCGACGCGTCGCGCCGAAACTTTGTCGATTGAGGAGTGGATAACGTTGCTAAAACGCTTGTCGTAATACCGCGCGACCCTGTATACTACATCACGACTTCTTACCCTCAAGAACGTGATGGAAAATCAGGAATTTGAACAACCAACAACGCTCGATAAAGGTCAGCGCATCGGGCTGGGCTTACTTGTTTTAGTGACGCTGCTACTTATTGTTGTGAGTGGTGTTCAGTTCAGATCAAATATTTTTTCTTACGGTGTAAAAGCAAAGCTCGCAGCGGATGCGGCGCTTAGTCCAGAACAGCAGGCGCAAAATGAAATGGATGCGTTGAAAAAAAAGGACATAGACGGCGACGGTTTATCTGACTATGACGAACTGTACGTCTATCACAGCAGTCCATACATGCGCGATACAGATTCAGACGGAATTCCAGATGGCGAAGAAGTTCGTCGTGGCACGAGTCCGACATGTCCAGAAGGAAAAGATTGTTTTTTTGATACATTGACCGCGCAAGCGGCGTCATCGTCAGCTCCCGGCGGATCAAAACAAGGAGAGCAGACGATCACACAAGTTCAAGGAGTTCAAACATTGCAAAATATCGCGAATACAACGTCAACGGCGCCAGCCGCAGGTGTGGACGCAAACGCGCAAGCTGTATTTAACGCAGCAAACTCAATTACGCCGCAACAAATTCGAGATGCGTTAATTGCAAATGGCATGTCGAAAGAACAGGTGACCGCGATGACGGATGACGAGTTGATTGCGTTATTGAAACAAGCTCAGACAGATCAGGCTGCTGCTCAACCCGCACAATAATCAGTATGATGCGAAATCTCGTTTCAAAATTTCATCGACAGATCATCGCAGGAATGTTGATTTTTTCGATGTTGATGCCAAATGTTGCAAGCGCGCAGCTTGTGACGACTGATCCTGCGTTACTCGCACAGACGGTTGCCGGATATATTTCAAGCACATTAAAAGTTTTATTTAAAAATGTTGTTGTTGCGGGTGCGATTAATGTAAGTCAGACAGTTGCGCGTCAAGCAGCAGAATCGATTGCGACCTGGGTTGCAAGCGGTGGTCAGGGAAAAAATCCGCTCGCATACATGAAATCACCAGGTGATTATATTGTTGATCAGGGAAAGGCAGCATTAAGTTCTACGCTGGATCAGATGTCAAAAGATTTGGCGAATGCTAATTTGTTGTGTGTACCAAACCCGCTCGCGGGTCTCGGTGTTGTGGTTGGTATTTATGATGCGTTGAATAAATCAGCACACAAAGCACCGTTTAACGCACCCGTTACGGGCGCTGCGACGGAAACATTGGGGAGCTCCTGTGATGCCGGATCAATCGCGATTAGTTATAAAAGCTTAACAAATGAATTATCATCAGAGCAGCTCTTAGGAAAATTTACAACAGCACTTACATCAGGAAGTACAGAGTTTGATGGTGTTATTAAATCGCAAATGAACGCAATGACTTCAATTATTGCGGAACAGCAACGTGCACAAAATGAACGTTTGGCAACAAAATCGCACATGGATATGACGACCCCTATTTCAAAGGTGGTTGTTGAGCCAGCTTCAAGTGTTGAGGCGGATTCAAAAGTGAATACGGCGAGTTTTCAGCAACAACAAGAAAGTCAGACGTTATCAGGTATTCTTGCGTCTGGCGCAGAATCAATTCCTGCAATTTTTGCAACAACTTTGTTGAATAGTTTATCGAAAAAATTAATTGATCGCCTAAAGCAAGGAAAAGGGACGCTCCCTGAAAGTAAAGAGTTTAATTTAGCGAATATTTTCGGTTCTGGAAATGGTGGAAAAACAACTGCAAGTGGGGCGGGCGGCGCGATTTATGCGGATACCAAGGTGATTAATATTTCTGAGGGTGATTTGGATTTATTGAGTAATTTTACGTCATGTCCTGATAAATTTACATCGCCAGAAAATTGCGTGTTGGATGGAGATTTTGCGGCTGCAGTTCGTGTTGCAGATGCGGGTAAACCAATTTCCGTACAAGAAGCGCTTGATCAAGGAAAGTTGCATGGTGATTGGCAAATGATTCCACCGACTGATACCGCACACAATGAAGATTCGTTTTGTTATAAATCTGCCTATTGCTATAGCAATTTAACAAAGCTTCGCAAAGCGCGCATTATTTCAGTGGGATGGGAAATTGCTGCAGCAACTGCGGGGACAGCGAATCACGTGCTCTTAAAAGACGTAGTTGCCGGTTTTTATAAATGTAATGATCAGGGAGGTCTAGATGCAGATCATCCTTATTGTCATTTGATTGATCCAAATTGGATTTTAAAAATTCCAGCAGAAATTTGTCGTGCGCAAGTATATGGGCCGCAACCAGAATCAAGTATTAGTGTAAATCGTCAGCAAATTTGTGCGGATGAAGCATCTTGTCTGCAGGAAGATGAGTCTGGTCAGTGTACGGGTCAATATGGCTATTGTTTGCGGGAGCGAAACACGTTTCGATTTAACATTGATCAATGTCCAGCGCAATTTGCGGGCTGTCGCACTTTTGCAAATGGACAATATGGAGATGTAAGTTTGATTGAATCCACGCTTGATCCAAGTTCGTGCAGTGCAAAAAATTCAGGCTGTCTTGGATTTTATTCTGATTACAATCAACAAGGTGCGTTTGATACAACTCAATCTAAAGTTTACTTAACTGACAAAGCGATATCGTGTGAAGCGCAATATGCAGGTTGTACGGAAGTACAAAATTCTGACACAGGCGTTCAGAATTATTTGAGATTGCCGCCGGCAGGTCTTGGTTGTAAGGGCCTATCAACCGACCCAACTGAGTGCGGTAATTATGCAAAAGCGTGTACCGTTGATGAAGTGGGTTGTGAAGTGTACCAGCCAACTGGTTCTTCTGATGCATCTGTTCCGGGAATCGCAACATTTGCGACGCGAGATACGAGTGGTGGTGTTGTTGCGTGGAATGATGAGTGTGCAAGCGAGTGTGTGGGATACGCTTCGTATTATCAAGCGCCCACACAAACAGAGCCGCTTCAATCTTCGTCAGCAGCGTTTATTCCAGCGTCATCACAACAATGTTCTCAAGATGTTGTGGGCTGCGATACATATACAAATATTGATTCAACAGAAAAAGGTGGTGGGGATACAAAATATTTTGCAAATATTCAAAAATGTATTACCAACGATGGAAATAATCACGGCTTGTTTTACTCATGGGAAGGTTCTGATAAAACAGGCTATCAATTACACCAACATGATTTGCAGGTTGATGCAGATACAACGCCGCATTATGATTATGTAGATTCGACTGAGCTCGCTTCGTTTAATGCTGCGTGCAGCAAAACAATTTATGAAGGCCGTATTTTGAACGGACAGCCAAATCCAGCATTTAATTCGGATTGCCGTGAATTGTTTGATAAAAATGGTATTGCAAGTTATCGTTTGTTATCAAAAACAATCATCGCATCTGCAAGCTGTACGCAATTCCGTAAATTAGCGTCAGATCAGAATAATTGTGTTGCGAGCCATGGAACGTTTGATGCGACAACGGGTGCATGTGAATATGGAATTTTACCAAGCGGTTCTCAGAGCTGTAAGAAGGCAGATTCTGGTTGTCGCGCGTTTAATGGCGCAGCAGCGCTCAGTCCAAAAATTGTCATGAACGAATCGTTTGTTGGTATTGATGGGTGGTTGGGTGGCACGATTTCAAATGAAGGTATCACAGTGGGTGATACTGTGTTGAAAATTGTCGATGCAAATGCGCACCATTCGGTTTCGGTTTTGAAAGGTAAAACTTATGATATTGTATTTTGGGCAAAAGGAACCGGAGGCGTTAATGTTTCATTTTTTAGCTCATCACAAACACCAAACACAGTTCAATTAAATGCCGATGCAGTGACCGTAAGTCCAGAATGGCGTCGTTTTGAAGTGAGTACTGCAGTAAATCCGTGGAGCGATGGTGCGGCAAACTTAATTTTTCAACCTGTTGGAAATGCACCAAATATTTTTATCGATAACATCGTCGTAAAAGAACAAGCGGACGTTGTGTACGTGGTAAAAAACTCATGGAAAACGCCACTGACATGTGATCCAACGCCAAATGACAGCATTCCAGGCCCTGCATTAAATTGTCATCAGTACACACCACAGTCTACTTCTGGTGCAACAGAAGTATATTTGACTGGGTTTACGGGGCTATGTCGTGCTGAAGTCGCAGGTTGTAAACAGTTTGTTAACACTCAAAACACTGCGCAGGTCACGCCGCTTACTGTTTCGTTTGGTGCGGTAAGTAAAATTGTTCCTGCTGATAAATTCGTGTATGTTGTTGCAAATAGCGCAGCATCATGTCCTGCGGATAAAAAAGGATGTAGTGCACTTGGCATTGTTACAAAAGGTGCGTTAGAAACAACGTTTAGAATAAATAATCCTGACAATTATTCTGCGACATCATGTAAACAGGAAGAAGAATGGTGCCAGACATTTACGACGAGTGATCAACAGCAGCGCTTCTTTAAATATCCAGCCGCAGATAAACAATGCGAATATCGCGACGGGGTAGATAAATCAGGTGTGACGTATTCTGGTTGGTTTAAGTCGGGAACAGATCAACCGTGTTATGCGAGTTTTGTTTCTGGTGGAAATTATTATGGAATTTATAAAAATCAGGATGCTGCGTATACAGGCGTGGTTGGTTTGTGTACTCCAACGTATGATCAGTGTACTGAATTTATTGATCATGCGGATAAGCTTGAAGGTGTTAAAGGCGGACGCTCATATTATTTCTTGAAGAATAGTCGTCTTGATACAACATCTTGTGGTGGACAGGTCGGGTTAAAAGCAGGCTGCGTTGCACTTGATGATACATCGAAGTCTGCGCGCGATAAGGCGACCATGTTGTCATATTGTAAATCAGATCCGACGATTGATCCTGACTGTCCAGCGATGCTCAGCTATGCACAAGTCGCAGCTGCTGACATTCGAACAGATGGTGGTTTGGTGACTCCAGTTGCAGACACAACTGCGCTCCCGGCTACGGATTATTACGGTGTTTGTAAGGAAGCAAATTCAATCGGATTATTTACCGCGACTGATTGTGATACACAATTAACAAAATATAATGCAGCATGTCAGAATTCAGGAAGCGGCTGGTGTGGGCCGATTGCGGGGAATTGTTTAAGCAATTCAGTTCAGACGCAACTTGCAACGAATTTCAATAATTTAAAGAAGATTTGTTCAGGTTTTGCGGATGCAAATACGATTGTAAAAGTTCAGCCTGATCGCACGTGTGATCAGTGGCTTGCATGTCAAAGCTCGATTTCTGAATTTGATCCAGCAACGCAAAAGTACAAACAGGTTTGTACGGATTTGGGTGTGTGTGATAAATCGTCTACAGATGCAAACACGATTGGTCAGTGTGCGAACTGGGTGACGAAGAGTCATACAGTTCCGACAACTGAAGACATTACGAATGCGATGCCGCTGAGCACGAATAATTACGTGGACCGAAACATTGGTTGGTATGGAAATGAGTATAGCGGATATTCATTGTGGAATAAATTTCAGCCTGATGCGATTGGGTGGTTTAGCCCGGATGGAACGCAGGGAAAATTAGTGGTGGGTGCTGGATTTGTTGCGACAAAGTATAAATGGTATTCACAAACGAGTTTCGCTGGTTGCACGCAGCTATCTCATGATGGCAAATTCTGTATCGCCGATGTCTTTAATTCAAAAGAAGCAGGCGACATGATCGTGTCAAGTTTCGGAAGTGGAATCGGGTCAGGTGGTATTTGTCAAAAATCAAAATGTTGGTATCCACTCGATGGATTTAGAACAGATATTGCTGCAAATGCGCTAACGTCAACGGGTTTTGTGGAATCAAGCTGTCGGGGATATCCAGAACAGGATTCGCCATTTCCACAAGAAGTGGGAATTCGTTCAGGCAAACTTTCGTTTGGTGCGCCTGAATCCACTGTGCCTGGATTTGAACGCGTTAATATTTGTGCGCCCTATCGTTCCGTGGTGTTGAAATATACGGGCGGTTCAACTTCGGGTAAGAATACATGGACTTCGTTTAGTGATTTTTTAAAGATTCAGGGCTTTAGCGATCTTGATCCTGCGAGTGTTCCAAATGGTTCTTGTGAGTGTAGTTATACGAAAGTTGTATATGGTCAAGGAAACACGACTCATTATTATGACACGGCAAATTCACCAATTAAACCTGGTGTGTGTGATGGCGGTTGGTATGTTGCCGGCGATAAAGAGGGGCAGGTGGCAAAACCTAATTTGGCAGTTTCTAAGAAAGGGCTTTCATGTTCAAGTAATTTTGATTGTATTGATGAGCGTGTATTAAAGATTAAGGATATTACGGCGGGCGCAACGACAGACGCGACGGCTGTTGGCAGCGATGCGAGCTATCATTATTCGCCAGAAGATGGAACGTGTCAGTTCAAAACCAAGGAGACGAAGGTGATGGGTTGGGAAGGATATTGTCTTGAGCAAGATTTTCGAACGCATTTAAATGGTAACAATAATGAACGTGCATGTCAGACGTGGCTGCCGATTGATGTGGGAAGCACAGATTTATATAATCAGTATTCGAGTGCAGGATTTAGTGTTGGTCCGCTCGGCCAGGGCCGTATGTATTGTTTGGCAACCAGTGGAAAGGGTAAAGCGGATGCTGCGGGTAAACTTTCATTTTCATACGCACTTCCTGAATTAAAGTACAGTGTTCTTGCTGATGCTCCGGTGAATTACTCGACAGAGTTGGGAGCGGCTCAATTACCTGTAGATACCCATAGCTCTGATATTGATTCAATTGAAATTGAAGCGACGGCAGAAAATTCATTTTTTCCACAAGGATATAAGATGATTATTAAGGATGACGGTGTTATCCGATCTTATGTTAATGGCGGTTGGGTAGATGAAACAAAAAAAACAGAGCCACTTGCGGGAAGCGTTACGGGTGATTGCTTGGTTCGTGAACCAAAAGATGCTGGATCAAACCAATATTTTGATTTTCTTGATCCGTCAGCATTGTCTGGCATTCAATCTGATGTACTTAAGACGTTGAGTAAAGCAGTGCGTGTAGGTAATAATTATTTTGGAGGAAATGGTGATGTGGATGTTAAGAAATATTTTTCTTGCTCTCGTGGCGAGCAAAATACTGCGCAAGCGGCGAGCTTAAATGGTATTGATGAACCTGCGGCACAAGCAGTGACAGGGGTTATAAAGCACACTGAAATTGTTGATAACGATGAAATTGAAACTTTGTTGTCGAATTTTGATATGGGCGGAAATCCGCAAGCCCCGCCATATGCAAATCAGGTGTGGTTTTTGAGAATCGTTAATCATAATTATCAAAATAGTCCATTCCAGTCTGCGCTGTTCTATAATGGAATGTTAATACATGATTTTGTAGGTCTAAACGGAACTGACTTTATTCAAAAATCAATGGGTCCGTCTGGTGGTGATTGTACTGATTTGGGCGCTGGGTCTGCGGGCATGGCATTTAGAGGCAATGAGCGTGTTTACGAACTTAATTTGATTATAAAGAGTGGTTTGGTTAGTGCTCCAGAGCTCGTTGCAGGGTCTTGCGATGGAACTGCTATTTTTGGTGGAACAAATCCGATAAAAGCTGGCTGGAAATTCAAGATTAATTTAACTGATCGTTGTACAGAGGCTGTTCAAACGGATTTAAACGGTCAAAATGCTGCGCAGACAAATAATTTGTGGCAAGCACCGAATAAAAATACAAATCACGAAATGGGATTGGCGCTTAATGAAAATGGAATTATATTGCCAGCTCAAGGATCTGACGCATTTATTCCGTTTGCATCACAATATTTTGGATCTGTTATTACGGCGCAGCAAACGCCTTTTGATCTTGTTTATGTTGGGAAAGAAAGGGTTGATATTCCATCAGTTGGTGCACGAGCTTACAGTTGCGAATATGGTCCAGGACTTTGTTTGGGTGCTGAGAATGGAAATGCTGCAGCGAAAATCTCGTTTACTACAGGCGTAAGTGCGCTCCATCAATTATTTGCTAGGTTTTATGCGTATAGTGGATCGGCTGAAAATACACCAGGGTTAACTATGGACACAACTGCAACAGGTATATCAGCGCCTCCAACAGTGTATGCGCTTGATGCTGATTCTTGCACGGGCGTACAAAGTGGAACTTGCCGCGTTGCACGAAAAAATGACATGACCATTAATGGAAAAAATGGTGATACCGCTGTGGTGGCAGGTCAAGGATCTGTGGGTGCAACACTCAAATTCTATGGATCAGCAGATCGCAATCACTTGCCGATTCAAAGAGTGACAATTGATTGGGGCGATGCGGGGGGTGCAGCGGTTTCCAAACAGGGATTATTTAGAAACCATAAACCTATTTGTTCGACTCCAACGGAACCGGCGACTGCGTGTACGTTTGCGGGCGTGGTTGATTACAATACAACTTGTGCAACAGACAAAGACTGCGTTAATTCCGCAGGTGTTGTTACAGGAAGCTGTGCTCCAACACCTAATGCAAAAAAGTGGTCGTTTGGTTCATGGGGCGGAGATGGCATTAATGATGCAGGTGCGTGTGAACAAGGTTACTTTCAATTTGCACATGCATATAGATACACGTCTGATTGTGGTGGAAAAAGTTTAGCAAGTTCAACGGGCGTCGCTGTTGAAGCAACAGGGCCTTTAATCAGTCAGTTTCATCTTCAAAATATTGTGAATATTGGCGAGAAATTCTGTGCATTTAAACCAAAAGTTCAGCTGATGGATAATTGGGGGATTTGTAATGGTGTTGATGCGAATGGAAATGCGGTGGGGTATTGGGCTGATTCTTCAGCTGATAGCACAAAATGTGACCTTACTAAAAATGGAAATGCTGCCTCTCCATTCCAGGGCTATATTATTGTAAAAGAATAAAAAAGACCGCATACAGATCTTTGAGTTGTTATCTCAGAAAGATATGTCTGCGGTGCAGTGGCGTGAACGTCAAACTACTTGAGGAGCAGCTGATAGAGAAAACCCAGATCTCCTAAATCAATCGTGCTTGTATTGAGGTCGATGACCACAGTTCCCGGCGAGCCATTGTCATCTGGGTAATGCTGACCAACACAGCGCTGTTTTTTTTCATCACATGCCGTGATTACGATACGCGAAGCTACGTTGGGTTTATTTGGAAACGTGTATTCGAACACGAAGAGCCCTGTTTTTCCGATACCCATGAGTTCAAAGTTGATGGTGCACTTACCAGGATCAGAGTTAAATGGACCGCTGCACGACCCGTTGGGCGGAATACCCATACTCTGACTGATCGTCAGGAGCGCGCGCTTGATCATGCTGTTGCCCGGCGGAACGCAGTACTCGATGCCATCGACCACGAGCGTCTCCGTCGTTTCCGGGTAGCCTGCAAGCGGACAAGTGGCGGGATTGTGGACGCACGCGCCGTTTTTGCAGGAGTCAAACTCGGTGCAGAACGCCTTGATACCCCATGTTTCATCAATGGAGTTACATTGAGCGATCACGAGGTACTTGCCGTCCAGAGCGCACGTATTCGGCGCACCGTAAACGCATGGATCGCCGATCTTGATCGTCGTAGCCGCGTCCGTCGCGTCTGAATTCGTTCCGTCATCCCCACCGACCGTGTCGTTGTGGACCGCGTCGCCCTGACCGGCGATGTCGCCGTAGAGGGTCGCGTCGCCTGTGGAGTCGTCCGAACCTGCGTCGCCCGTACCGATCGTGTCGTTGGTCGCATCGCCGCCCCCCGCAACCGCGCTGCAACCGCTGCACGCGCCGAGAGCCAGAACCATCGCAACTGCCACGAGGGCAGCCATCGTCGTTGTCGTCTTCATGATGACCTCCTCACAGCTTGGATGCTGTGGATCTGTGGCTGAATGCCGAGTTTCTACACCAGTTTAGGTGCTTCACTCTTAAATTAAGAGTAGCACGAAAAAGCCTTTTTGTCAATAGGAAAGCCGCTTTTAAGCCCAAATTAAGCCAATTTTTTCACTGCGTCTCGATACAATGCGATTTGTCCACGAGCACGAGCCAAATTCGCCGCGCGACGAGTCGAGTACTTTTTCGTATCAAAACCAAAATAACTGTCCTCAAAATAATCTTTCAAAAAACGCGATGCCAGATTTAAGATAATCAATTTCACTGCACGAGGCAATAATTTTCGCTCATGAGCACTCAAAAATCCGCGTGGCGCCGCACCTATGTAACCTTCAACTGCAGCTCGGTATTTCGCACCATCGAACTTATTCCGTGGATCGTCTTCCACATGTCCACACCAAGAACGTAACGCATCGCCAAGCTCCAACAACACAGGGAATCGCGCGCACGTATCCAAATCAATAATTGCACGAACATTTTTTCCCGTCTCATCAAACACGAAATTCGTAATTTTTAAATCGCCATGTACGATTCGCGTCGACAATCCTGCGGGCAGCGCCAACTTCGGAATCTCGGCCAACAAAAAATCGACGTCGCGACGAATATCCGGCGTCATAAGAAGATCTTTCGCAAACTTTTTCGTTACGCGCACAAAATCCTTGTAAAATTTAGACGTGTCATACGGATGAAGCGCTAATTTAGACTTGAATTTATATTTTAAATTAGCCAGTGCCCCATGAAACACTCCAACACTAGCCCCAACCGCTCGCGCACGCGCTGCAGAATCAACCACAGAAAAAACCTGGCCCGGCACAAACACCATCAATCGCCAGCGGCGCCCTGCAACATCATCGGTTAACGTAATTTCGCCTGTCTTAGTTCGTAAAACTCTCTGCGTTGTAACTCCTGCTGCTGCCAAATGCTCAGTGATAGCAAAATAATCTTCCGTCACGCTCGGTGATGCAAGTGCGGTATGCAATCGTTGTAAAATAAACGGTGCAATTTTACCAGTCGACGGGTCGATCGCTTCGACGTGATACGTTTCGTGAATGAGTCCGACTGAAATTGGAGTGATGGCCGAAACGCGGCCGAGTGGGTAGTGGATAAGTGCTTTTTGGGGCGTCATAGTTGTACGTACTTTCGCACGAATGTGTTATACTGTCAACGAAGTTTCAATTTTTCTCACCATACATGCGAGGTTTTTTAGAAAAAATTAAAATCGCACGACGCAGCGCGGAAGAGCTGGTTTCAAAATATAAATTAGCGATTCGATCGCTCGTGCTTTCGATCCCCGTGATCGCACTTTTGATTCCAAAACAGGCACATGCGGCTGATGGGGTTTTTGTGTCGCTTATTCAAGGCGTCATGTCGCTGACCGATGGTGCGGGTGCGTTGGTTACGTGGATTGTTGTCCTGTATTTCTTAACAAAAATGCTGGTATCGATTTTTGCCGGTATTTTTTTGTTTCTCATCAACTTTTTGATTGGCATCAGTCAGTACAATACTTTTTTGGGATCGACGATCGTGACAATTGGATGGAGTGTAACGCGTGATATTGCGAACATGTTTCTCGTGGTCGCATTGTTGGTTATTGCGTTTGCAACGATTTTGGATTTTAACGGATATCAGGCAAGTGCGCTCATGAAAAATTTCTTGGCCGCGGCGTTGCTCGTGAATTTTAGTAAAATGATTTGTGGTTTGCTCATCGACGCGTCACAAGTTGTGATGATGACGTTTGTAAGTGGGTTCGCGGAAACAGCAGGTGGAAATTTTATCAGACTTTTTAAAGTTGATAACTGGGTGCAACTCGCGCTGGGAACGGCGGGGAATCAATTATCTGCCGCAAGCGGTGGAACAGCGTTTACCGCGGAATATGTTGCGAAGGGTGCTGCTTTTGCGGCGAATGTGTTTTCAACAATTACGGCAAATACATTTACAACGATTATTTCATTTATCGGAATTCTCGCAGTGCTTTCACTCGATATTATATTGGTGGTGCGTATTGTGACGCTCTGGTTTTTGATTGTCGCGTCCCCGCTCGCGTTTGTTGCAAAAGTGTTGCCGGTCACCAAAGGATTTCAAAGCACGTGGTGGCACGCATTTAACGCGCAATTGATGGTTGGTCCTGTGGTTGCGTTTGTGGTGTGGATTTCGCTCGCAAGTATTGCGGTGAGCGACCAGGCTTTTTCTGTGATTAGTGCGCCGGCGTTCGCGGAAGTTAATGCAACCGGATCACAAGTCGCGCCGTCTGACATCGCGGGTACAAAAATTTCTCAGTGGGAAAATCTCGCGTTATTTTTTACGCCGATTGTCATTTTTATTTTAGGCGCAAAATGGGCGGTTGGAATTTCTGGTAGCTATGCAAAACAAATCACGGGTTTCGCAAATAAAAAATTGAGTGGTTACGCGCGTCGCGGCGCAGGCTTTGTTGCAAAACAAGCATGGAGCGGCAAGGCAGGTATTTGGACCCAAACGAAAAAAGGAATCAAGGGTGAGGGTGGATTTACAACACGTGGGCTGGATTTATTGGCGCAAAAATCGCCGGCGCTTACGAGTCGTTTGCCAGGGCTTGCGCGATCCGCAACTGCACGTAGAATTCTTCCACGGAGATTGCAGGGTGCTGCTGAACGAGCTGCTGATTGGACTGCGCAAAAAGGTGAAGGGCTTCCAGAAACAAGTAAAAAATATATTGGTACGACAGGTCGCCACGCACAAGCAGATCGCGTGCAGGCTTTAAAAAATGCTGCAGGTGTTTTGGGTTTTGGTGAACAAGGAAAGAAGATGACTGCGGTGCGTGACGCGAATGAACATTCAGAAGCGAATCAAGATCACGCAGTGCATCAGTTTCATGATGAGTTGACGAAGGCGGCTTCGCTGATTGGCACGGCGCAAACTGATGCAGTCAAACAAGCGCAAGCAAATTATCAGGCAAATGTTCAGAAAGCGCGTAATGATCTTGATCATGGAATTAGCGCGCAGACAGATTTGTTTAAGCAACAAGGTTTGAACAGTTCAGATGCACTTATTCATGAGATGACGAAAAAGTTCAATGCGCCGCGTAAGGCAAATGGCGAACGTGATATTACAGAGACCGAATTGGCAGCAGCAGTTAAATTGGTTGATCCTAAATTTGATAAAAGTGTTAAGGATGAACTCGAACGACGTCGTAAAGAGCGTAAGAAAGAAGATCCTGATGCGGCTGACTGGACTGATGAACAGGAGCTTGCGGTTAAGGACGCAATTACGGCCGAGAAAATTGCCGCAGGCGATGGCTCTCAGTCACGCGCGGTAATGGAGCAGATGCTGAAGGATTATCGAACAGATAAATATAAGTTGAACGAAAATGTTGTAGTTGGCGGCGTGGTAATGGGAAGAAATGATGGAAAATCTGCAGTTGATTTACAAGCTGAGGCTGATCGAACAGCACGGCAACAAGCAACTGCGGCAGCTGAAGCGACTCGTGTTGCGACAGCAAATGCAGCTGAAGCGGCTAAAGTTGAAAATCAAGAGATTCGAGCAAATGTTACACCGATTCAGAACGCGTATCGTGGCGATTACAATACTGCGATGAGCCCTGCAGATTTAGCGGCAGCAAACGCAAAACTTGCGCAAGGAATTGGTCAGGAAGTTCGACGTGCGTTGGAGGCTGGCCGATCAGATGTTGCGGTTTCAGAACATTTGGCGCAATCAGCAAGTTTGGTTCCAGAAGCTGATCGTGCAAATTTCTTGAGCTCTGTTACTGCAGCAGCTCGTTCAGGAAATCCAGCACTTGATCGTCGTGTAGATGATATGACGAACGTTCTTTCAACAGGTTTTGCCTCAATTAATCCTGCAGTTGTTGTTACTGAATTGAAACGCCAATGGACACATCGTGATCATGGAACAGAAGAGGGTGTTCAATACAATTTGGAAGATTTGGGTGGAAAACGTGAGACTGTTGATGGTAAGGAAACAGGTCCTCATAAATTTTCGGGCATTCAAATTGCAAATCTTACAGCTGCGTTTAATTCGGATCCAACATTGGTTGCAAATCTTGCGCCAGAAGCGGCGGCGCATGAAGGTGTGCAGCGAGCGTTGGCAAATTCCGCGATGTCATCCGCACAAATGCAAACCATGGCAGACACAATTGCTGACAAAATTGAAAATACAGAGCAGAAGAAAAAAGTTATGTCAGGTGTTGGAAATGCGTTTAAACATTACAGCCCGGATTTGAATTTACGTCGTGAGGCGCGAGTTATTTTTACGTTAAGTGGTCCGCGACCCTAACATTCTTCTATGAATGCTTCCTTACAATTTTCAACCATTACGGAATTACCAAAGGTGCTTGTTAACTTTTTGTTAAGCGAGGAGCTGGGTAATTTTAATGATGTGTTTGTAAAAACGTATAATTTAACGGAAGAAAATTTTGATGAGATTATTCGAATTGAGGGGGAGTTGTTTTTTCGCGCGCTTACTCCTGATGCCACAGCAGTTTCTGGGGCGCTTAGCTCGCGTGTTGGAATTTCAGCGGATAAATCTGATGCTGCTGCAAAAGAAATTTTGAGCACTATTTGCGGACCGGTCAAATGGTTTTTTCCCGCATATTCTGGCGACGTAAATTCAAAAATTTCTAAGGTTATACAACCGGAAATTTCTTTTGATGCAGCTGTAAAATCAGTTTCTGACATCGTCGGCGACCTTCCGCGTCCTGCTGCAACTCGTTTAGATGAAGTTGTGGGTGCAGTATTAAAAACAGAAAAATTTGATCGCGCTGAAGTAGAGAAAAAATTGCGCGCTGCATTTACCGAGGGCGGCTGTGGACTTAGAGAGGATGTCGCAAAAAAAGTTGTGCGACAAATTCGAGAATATGTCGCGGCATATAAAATAAATAAAACGGAAGCGCCCGTAAACGCAGTACCAACTCGCACGATTGATCCGAGCACAATTCCAAAATCAGCCTTGACCGAAGATGATCATGTGGAAATTTCGGATAAAAAAAATAATGCAGCAGAGGTTAAAGAATTAATTTTAAATACTCAGCAGCAATCGTTGGTTGATGCGGTGCTTGCGATTGAGCCAATGACAGATCGCTCACCAGAAATGCAGGCGCGCTGGAAATCGATTGTGGTCACACGTATTGGAGGCGCACGTGATGCGGTTCAAACTCGTGCGGCACTGAGTGCGCCGATGGCTCAGGGTGGTTTGGGCGTGAGCGCGTTTGAAGTGAATCGACTCGCAGCGCTACTGGAAAAAACAGTAGGTGGTTTTGAAAACAGACGTGCAGAATTTACGGTGATGGAAAAAATCGCGAGCGTACAAAAAAATGCGACAGGTTCGGCAAATGCGGGGCCTGAAGCAAAAACATCATCAGATCAGCGGGAACTCAATCAACGCTTTGTATCAATGTTTGGCCGGGATGCTGTTGAGGCGATTCGAAAGGAAACGCGTCGGGAAATTCAGACTGCAGAAGCGGCGCATCCAGGGCAAGAAGCAAAATCACACATGGCGCCCATTTTATCATCCATTCCTGCTGTTACGACCGCCCCAGCGGCAGTACCTGCAACCATCCCATCAGCTGCAGCTCGTCCAATTACTGCGACGAGCGGAACGCCTAAATACGTTCCAAAAATTCCGGATAAATTGCGTCAGTTGATTGATGCGGATCAGCCGATTTTTCCAATTAAGCCTAAGAATGTGACGCCGGGTGCGATGCCTGTTTCTACAATACAGTCGACTGCACAGGTAAAAAAGATTACAGATATTCGACCAAGTTCACATCCAAATGTGGGGCATCGTTTGATGGGGCCGATTGATGAACTCGCAAGCATGACACTGGTTGATTTTCGTCGCTTGTCAGAAGATGTTTCCGTGCGTATTCAAAAAATTCGGAGTAAACTAGAAGTAATCGGACAAGAAGGTCCGAGTGAAAAAGTTCGTGCGGTTCATGCGATCGAACAATGTGAGCCGATTCGTTTGTATCGAGAATTTTTGAAGCGGGGACTGTTTACAGGCACTTCAGTCGACGAACTCGCGGCGTCAGAAAAAAAATTAGGCAAACCATCACTCGAGCCAGATGAAATTGCAGCGCTTCGTGATTTGCTTGCATCCATTCGGTATATCACTTAAATATGCCAGAGCAATTTGTTATTCCACAATTCATTGATGTTGAGCCAAAGTTATTAGGGCCAATTACACCACGACAATTTATCATTGTTTTCGTTGGTGTGATGATCTGTGCGATTTTTAAATTGTTATTTGCGTTTAATTGGTTTGTGATTGCATCGATTCCTGTTGGGATCATTACGATCGTTGTTGCATTTGTAAAAGTGAATGGTCAAGGATTTCATTTTTTTCTACTGAATATTATTCAAACTCTGCGCAAACCAAAATTGCGCGTGTGGCAAAAAGATTTGAGTACAGAATATATTCAACGATTCGTGAATCCTGAACAAGCTGTTCCGACGGTGCACATGGAACATAAACGGTTCATCGGCGCGAGTCGGTTGAATGAATTGTCGCTCATCGTAAATACAGGTGGCGCGTATCAGCCTGAGTCAGAAGACGTTTTATAAAAAAATATGGCTGCTCCTTCGCAAAAAGAAAATCCAAAAGTAGAAACACTGAACAGTAAAAAACTGGCGGGACCGAAGCCGAGTGTTTCAACACAGCAATATTTAGATATTGCTGAAATTCGTGACAATACCGTTATCATGAAAGATGGAACGATTCGTGCGGTGATTTTAGTTTCGTCGATTAATTTTGCGCTGAAGTCGGAAGATGAGCAAAACGCAATTATTGCGGCGTATGTTGGATTTTTAAACTCACTCGATTTTCCAATTCAGGTGGTGGTGCAGTCTCGTAAATTAAATATTGATTCATATCTTGATCGATTAAAAGAGTCTGAACGTGTGCAGAAAAATGAATTATTGCGCACACAGATTTCAGATTATCGACAGTTTATCCGAGAACTAATTGAGCTGGGCCAAATCATGAGCAAGCGTTTTTTTGTGGTCGTGCCACTTAGTCCAGGATCGAATAAAGCAAAAGGTTTTTGGCAGCGTTTCTCAGAAGTTTTATCTCCATCAAAATCGGTTCGTGCAAAAGAAGAAAAATTTTTTGATCAGAAAAAAGATTTGGATTTGCGTTTGAATTTGGTGCTAGGCGGAATGCAGAGTATGGGTTTGCAGGTTCAGCAGCTCGACACGGAAGGGCTCATTGAACTATATTACACCGTGTACAACCCAGACATTTTCCTCACAGAAAAATTAGTCCCGACTGATCAATTGCGCGTAGAAAAAGAATAGTATGGCATTTCAACCCATTTCACCAACCGCTACAACTAACGCGCCTCAAAAACGTCCGACAAAAAAGGACGAGCAGCAAGCAAAAATTGCTGAGGAGCGACTAGCGCTCGAATCCGAACGAATTTATCGCGCTGGTGTTGTTAATATTCGAGACATTATCGCGCCTGCCGCGTTTAAAGTTGAGTCTGGACACATTTTAATTGGTGAGGTTTTTGCGCGATCATTATGTGTGATTACGTATCCTCGCTATATTAGCGTTGGTTGGTTTGCACCAATTATTAATTTGCCGCTCACACTCGACATCGGCATGTTCTTTTATCCGGTGCCTTCAGAAATTATTTTAAAACAATTAAAAGAACGTGTGGGTTTCATGGAAGCTGAAATTGTATCTGCCGCAGAAAAAGGTGCGCCGCGTGATCCGATTGCAGAAACGGCGCTGCGTGATATTGAAGCGCTGCGTGATGCGTTGTCCCAAGGAACTGAAAAGTTTTTTCAGTTTGCGCTGTACATAACGATTTACTCGAAGACGAAAGAGGAGCTTGATAAAACGACGGCTGACATCGAAGGAATGTTTGGATCAAAATTAATTTATACAAAAAAAGTTTTGTATCAGGCAGAGCAGGGATTTAATTCAACGATTCCGGTGGGGAATGATGAACTCATGATTACGGCGAACATGAATTCGTCGCCGATTGCTGCGTCATTTCCATTTATGTCTGCGGAATTAACGAGTGATAATGGAATTTTGTATGGCATCAATCGCCATAATAATAGTTTGATTTTATTTGATCGTTTTTCGCTTCAAAACGCGAATTCAGTTGTATTTGCAACATCGGGTGCAGGTAAATCATATGCAATTAAATTGGAAATTTTACGTTTGATGATGATTGGTGTGACCGTAATTGTTATTGATCCTGAATACGAATACAAACAATTATCGGATGCGGTGGGTGGAACATTTATTAATATTTCACTTGCGTCAGAAGCAAAAGTAAATCCATTTGATTTGCCAAGACCAGTTGGTGAACAAATTTCGACGGAAGATATTATTCGTAGCGCGGTTATTACTTTAAAAGGATTGTTCCGTATTATGTTTGGTACGGTCACGAACGAGGAGGATTCGCTGCTTGATCGCGCGCTGCTTGAAACATTTGCGAAAAAAGATATTACGCCTGACGCAGATTTAACGAAAGTTGAAGCGCCGGTGATTGGAGATTTTCAATCAGTGCTTGAAGGCATGACGGGCGCGGAAAATATGTTGGTTAAAACGAAAAAGTTTACGGAAGGAACGTTTTCGGGGTTGCTCAATCATCCAACGAACGTCGACATGGGGAATCAGCTGGTTGTTTACTGTGTACGTGATTTAGAAGACGAATTGCGCCCGGTTGCAATTTATACGATTGTGAATTACATTTGGAATGTGGTTCGTTCAAGTCGTAAGAAACGTACGCTCATGATTGATGAAGCGTGGTGGCTCATGCAGCACGAAGATTCGGCGCGATTTATTTTTGCGTTGGTAAAACGTGCGCGTAAATATTTTCTTGGTGTGACGACGATTACACAAGATGTGAACGACTTTTTGGGATCGCCCTACGGTCAGGCGATTGTGACGAACTCATCAATTCAATTATTGTTAAAACAATCTCCGGCGGCAATTGATACGTTGGTGAAAACGTTTTTACTGACAGAGGGAGAAAAATATTTGTTGCTTGAAAGTGCGGTTGGTGAAGGAATTTTCTTTGCGGGACAAAAACACGCGGCGATTAAAATTGTCGCGTCGTATAATGAAGATCAAATTGTGACCACTGATCCACAACAATTATTACGACTTGAAGAAGAGCGACGAAAATTACGTGAGGAACAAGATGTGCTTGACGCGAGCGCAGCTGCAGGACGATTGAGTGGTGATATTGCGGCTGAGGGAACGGGTGCGCAAGAAGCATTTGAAAGCGTAGTGCCGATCGAATTTAATCCGGAATAAAACATATGGACGAATCTGTAAAACAAAAAATTAAAATTGGAATTGCGATTGCTGCAGGAGCAGTAATTATTGTTGGTGGAATTGTGTATTGGTGGCGCATTAAACATCCGGCGGCGCAAACACCCGCGACAACGGAAGTAACAGCGCCGAAAAAAGGGACAGTTGAACCGGCGGCTGGAGTTTCTACGGGAACAACGCAGACGAAAGTTTCTGAAACAACACCTCCGACTGATTCAAAAGAAGCGCAATTAAAACGCTGGGCACTTGATTTTGTTGCGCGTTTTGGGACATATTCAACTGATGGACAGTCGGCAAATTTGCAGCAACTTTTACCGCTCATGTCAGGTGATTTAAAAGTTTGGGCACAGACACATCTTTCGTCTCCAACGAAATTGGGTCAAGCTTTTTCCGCTGTGTGGGGTGTATTTTTGGTGTGCGTGGGGTAAACGGGGATTGTGGTGCTCTGTGTGTGAGACCGCGCGGCGAGAGTCGTTTGAATTTATAAAATGGGTTGATAATATTCCGGTGTATGCAGCACATTCATACGATTGCACGCCAGTTGCTGCGGCGATACGTGCGGTAAAATATGGACGTGTGCGCGATGCAGCTGAATTGTGTGGAACGTGGGTACAGCCGATTGTTGCGCGTGTAATCAAGGATGTTACTGGACCGTGTGTAATTATTCCAGTACCACTTCATCTAGAACGTTTTGCTGAACGCGGGTTTAATCAGGCGGAATTATTGGCGCGCGCCGCGGTGAATAGCAACATGGTAATTGATACGAGTTTATTACAGCGAACTGTTTATACACACGCTCAGGCGGAATCAAACGAAGAAGAACGTCAGAAACAAATTCAAAAGGCGTTTAGTGTTTCACCGGGGCGACGATGTGATGCGCAAATGACCTATATGATTTTTGATGACGTGGTAACGACAGGGAGTACGATTCGAGATTGCGCTCGAGCGTTACGAGCATCAGGGGCTGAAAAAATACTCGGCATTACGATTGCGGGAACATGATCGTAGTGGTATGGTATATGGAGTGCCGCTTTTTAATGAGCGTCCACTTTAATTAACATATGAAACCAAAATTGGTATCAACGCTTTCGACCATGTTCGTGCTCGCAGCCTCGATGCTCACCGTCGCTACAGTTCACGCAAAAGAATTAGAAGTTCGTGTGAATGCAGAAGGGAATGTTGAGGTTGGAGATAGAGTTAAAGCAAGTAGTACTGAAGATTTTAAAAAAACAACAAGTACAGAAAAAGATTCGGAAGAGGTTCATTCTACAAGCACTGATAAAAATGAAAATACTACCAGCACCGAAGAAGGTGATAAGGGGCAATTTACTTCAGAAGAGCATCGAAGTTCTGTCGCAAATTTTGTTCAGTCATTGCTCAAAGTTGCCGATCGTGAAGATGGTATTGGCGAGGAGGTTCGTGTAATCGCACAACAGCAAAATGATTCAAGCGCTACCTCGACTGCTGCAATGGCAAAGGTTGAATCGCGTGGTCGAATTCACACATTCATTTTGGGAACTGATTTTAAAAGCTTGGGGGATCTTCGTAGTGAAATGACGACGACACAAAATCATATTGATCAACTCAAAAAGTTGGAATCGAAAATGAAAACAAAGGTGGATAAAGATGAGTTGACTAAGCAAATTTCATCACTGGAGGATTCACAGGTAAAAGTAAATGCATTTGTCACTACACATGAAAATAAATTTAGCTTGTTTGGGTGGTTCGTGAAGTTGTTTTCGAAATAAATAGCTATAAGTAATGTGAGGATTCGCTTTTGGCACAACGGGATTCGCCTCAGGTACAAAAAATGTACCTGAGGCCGGGGCAGCCGAAATTGTCGACTGACAATTTCTTTGTGCCCTTCGAATCTCTCTAACATCTCACATCAAACTAAAAACCTGACATAAAGTCAGGTTTTTAGTTTGGCGGAGAGGCAGGGATTCGAACCCTGGAGGGGAATTACCCCCTGCCACGTTAGCAGTGTGGTGCCTTCGACCAACTCGGCCACCTCTCCAATTTATTCCACCACACAAAGTGTGGTGTGCTTGTATGTTGAGGTGTCCGAGCAAGCTCGTCCCGGGTTTCGCAGTGCTCAACCCCTTCTCGCGGGAAAAATAGACAGTGTCTGTTTTTCCTCCGCTCGAAGCCACCTCTCCATTCAGTTTTAAGAACGTTCCAATTGTAACGAATTTGGCTGCTCCCGTCAATGGATCTCGAACTTTAGAAGTTTTGGATGAAATCTGTTATAATTCATACACACTTTTTATGCCACAGCGCGTTACCGCAGATTTTGATCAAACTGTTTTTCACGCCTGGGAAATCCCAGAATATACGAAATATCCACACACGCGACAGTGGTATATTATTGCGGGATCATTGTTATTTATCACGATTATCTACTCAGTTTTTTTCGACGATAATTATTTGTTCGCGTTTATTTTGCTATTGATCACGATTGTTTTTGTGTTTCATGAAATGCGTGAGCCGCGTATTACACAGTTTGGAATTACAGATGAAGGAGTTATTTGGCATGGCATCTTGTTTCCGTACCGCGAAATTCGAAATTTTTGGATTTTATATGAGCCAGGCGTCCAAAATATCTATTTTGTGTTCAAAAATGCGACAACGCCGCGTTTGACGATTCCGCTCATGGATGAGGACCCAACTGAGGTCCGGGACACGCTTAAACGCTATTTATTTGAGGATATTCGCCAGGATGAGGAGCCCTTATCCGATGTCTTTGGCAAGGTCTTGAAGTTTTAAATTAGATCTGCTAGAATATCCCCACATGCACTCGTAGCTCAGATGGATAGAGCATCAGCTTGCGGAGCTGAGGGTCAGAGGTTCGAGTCCTCTCGAGTGCACCATAAAAAATCCAATACCTTTTTCAGGATCACGCGTCACACCGCTCCAGCGGCGGTGCGCGCTATCTCTCGGCTCGCGAGTTTTGCCTCTGGCAAAACACCAATCTCGCGAGCCTCCGAGACGATCCTTCAAAAGGCATTGGATTTTTTATTTGGGGAAAAAACCTGGATAAAAAAAACGCAGACGCCATGGTGGTGTGGCGGCTGCGCGGGAAACGGGATCGGGGATCGAGTGGAGCCTGAAGTCTTAGCGACCTTCGGGTTTGAATGGCCAGGAGCGCTTTTTGTCTTTTTGTTCAGGCGAGAGAGTGAGGATTTGCAGGTGGAGGTCAGCGACCATGGATCCCAAGAGCATGGTAATGCCTACAAGCGCAAATCCGATCGAATCTGTCTTGTTCGCGATCCGTTCGAGCAGATGGTCCTTGGGGATTGCATCACCTGTAGATAGCGAACAAAAGAAAAAGACGGCCGCGATCACTGTATTGATGAACAGAACTACCGATGCTACTTTATAGAAAGTTTTCAAAGATGTCTCCTCGATGCCTGTCGAGTGGCACGTGTATGAAGACTACTACAAAAGAGGTAAAATGTCAACATGTCAGACACCTCCATTTTATTGACCCAGCCGGTCATGACCATTCCGGGCTGCGGGGAAAAAATCGCGAAATATTTGGAAAAACTGGACGTGAAAACTGTTCAGGATCTTTTTTTGCATTTGCCGTTTCGGTACGAGGATCATCGGGCGATTACACCGGTCGCGGAGTTGGTCGCGGGCGATAGCGCCACGGTGCGCGTGCGTGTGCGTCAGCTGCGGTCACGGCGCGCGGGGCGACGTGTGGGGATGACGATTATTGAGGGACTGGTCGGCGATGATTCGGGAACAGTTCGTGTGGTGTGGTTTCAACAATCATATTTAGTTAAAACGCTCGCGATTGGCGAGGAAATTTTTTTGACTGGCGAGGTTAAGCAAGATCGATTTGGGTTGCAGATGGTGAGTCCGCAATATGAAAAAACAAATAAGCCCGAGGCGTTGCACAGCGCGCGCATCGTGCCACTCTATTCACTGACCGAAGGATTGTCGCACAAACAATTGCGAACATTAGTCGCGGCGGCGTTTGAAAAATATGGTTCGGCAATTTCGGAATGGTTGCCGGAAGAGCTGGTAAAAATCGCGGGCGCGGCGCCGTATGCGACGGCGATGAAGGCGGCACATTTTCCAAAAGATTTTGATGATTTGGCGGCTGCGCTTCAGCGATTTCAATTTGAGCGCGCGCTCTTGCAAGAATTGCAGGCCGGATTGATCGCTGATTTTCACGCGGCAAGTTTATCGCGCGCATTTACATTTTCCGTCGATGAATTAAAATCCGCGGTTGCGGCGTTGCCGTTTGTGTTAACGGATGATCAGAAAAAATCGGTGTGGGCTATTATTCAGGACGTCGGCACAGAGCGGCCGATGAATCGATTGTTGCAGGGGGACGTGGGTTCGGGAAAAACAGTTGTCGCGGCGATTGCAGCGCATCCGATTTTGACCGCGGGCGCGAAAGTTTTGTGTATGGCGCCAACGCAGTTGCTCGCCGAGCAGCACGCGAAAACATTTGAAAAATTGTTTGCGGGTTTGGGTTGGCCGATTGTGCTCATGGTTGGGTCGGGGAAACGCGTTGCGCCGCCGGCGGGTGCAGCGATTATTATCGGCACGCATGCGCTGATCCAAGATTCAGTTAAGTTCGATGAGGTTGGATTGGTTGTCGTTGATGAGCAACATCGATTTGGCGTCGGGCAGCGTAAAAAAATAAAAGAAAAAAATGGCGCGGGCTATACGCCACATTTTTTATCAATGACCGCAACGCCGATTCCGCGATCTCTCGCGCTCTTGGCGAGTGGAACGCTGTCAGTCAGTTCAATTAAACAAATGCCGCCAGGTCGCAAACCCGTAATCACACGCGTGGTGGGGCCGGGGGCGCGTTCGAAGGCAGAGCAATTTTTAAGACAGCATATTACAGCCGGCGAACAAGTTTTTGTCGTGACACCACTTATCGATCCATCGGATTCGCTCGGCGTTGTATCGGCGACAGAAGTTTTTGAAAAAATTTCGAAAGAAACATTTCCGACCGCGCGCGTGGGGCTCGTGCATGGTCGATTAAAACCAAAAGATCGCGCGGCAGTGATGGATGCGTTTCGTGCGGGAGAGCTCGATATTTTAGTTGCGACTGCGGTCATCGAAGTTGGTGTTGATATTCCGGGCGCGACGATCATGTGGATCGAAGGCGCGGAGCGATTTGGTTTGGCACAGCTGCATCAATTTCGTGGACGCGTCGGTCGTAGCGATAAACAATCTTACGCATTTTTGCTGTCACGAAAACCTATTTCGAAAAACATCGATGATTTGTCGACTGCTGAAAAACGCATGAAATTAATGGAAGAAATTTCGGATGGATTTGATTTGGCGGAAAAAGATTTGGAAATGCGTGGAAGCGGAGATGTGTGGGGAACGTTGCAATCAGGATTTTTTGAATACGAGGAATTGTTGGCTGTGCCGGTCGAAGTTTGGGAGCGCGCAAAGCGTTGTGCACAAAAAGTGTTCGATGAACCAGAAGTGTTGGCGCACAGCCCGGAGTTGCGCGCGCGGCTCGTGCGATTTGAAGAAATTTTACATCAGGAGTAGGGGTTGACAAAGCGCTGAAAAAATAGTACTGTTTGGTACGCGAACTACTGCGTAGTTGTTTCGCATCTACACGAACGAACCTCAAACAGGAGGACTCATGTCGCTCAAAAACCCCTCGCACTGGTTCAGGAAAGTGCTTTTCGGTGCGATTTTGCTTGGTGGGATGTACGCCTTGTTCTCGTCGCATGAAAGCGCTCCGGTCGCCGCGTCGGCGCAGTTGACGCACGTTCCGCTCCAGTGGATTGGAATGGATACTACCGAAGATGTGGGTTGGCCTGGTCGTTTCGGTCACCTAACGCTGCTCATCGAGGGACACGAGCACGCCTGCGACGTGTACAAGAAGGGAATTGACGAGCATGCGGCACGCTCTGGACACGCCATCGGCCACAAGTTTGCAGTGATGAAGCTGAAGGGTAATCCGTATTTGGACGTGCGGTACGCCAATCCAGTTGGTAATTTCGATTGCACGGTACAAGTTTACAATGTCGACAAACCGAAAGACCAAACGATCGAACAGATCGGGTGCGACGTGAATTCGGGAAGCGCTTTGTTGCCTTTGTGCATTGGTGGCATCGCTAGTCAGGAACGTCTCTACGCGCCGTAACTTCAAGCGAGCAGATTGGTGTGGTACCTCTAAATCGATGACGAACGTTGTCGGTGCGGAGGTTTTTTTATTTTCGTGGCTCAATGCTATACTGTTTGCATATGCCAACCTGGTTATTATTTTCGTTTGGTTCCGCAATCTTCGCTGCATTGGTCGCGATTTTTGGAAAAATTGGAATTCAAGACATGAGTTCTACGCTCGCAACAACCGTCCGCTCATTTATTATGTCCGGCGTTTTGCTGGTCGCAGGATTTATGTTTGGTACATTTCGCGGCGTGAAATGGGGAAGCTTTTCTGGACGTGAGTGGTTCTTTTTATTTTTGGCCGGACTTGCGGGCGCGCTGTCGTGGCTCTGCTATTTTTTAGCATTAAAATTAGGCGATCCAGTTAAAGTTTCTGCGATTGATCGTATGAGCTTAGTTTTCGTCGTGATTTTGGCGGTTTTATTTTTGGGCGAATCATTTACGTGGAAAACTGCACTCGGTGCAGCGGTCATGGTCGGCGGAGCGATTTTGATTACATTGAAATAATGTGCGTAAGCCGTAGATTGACTTTTTAAGCCTAAACCCATAAACTGCCCGTAACCGCGTCCGACGGCATCGGATTTTGTGTCCATAACAAAAAAAGGAGCACGCCATGCGTGTGAATCTCAGGACAGAAACACTTCCAACAACGGTTGCGGAATTCGAGGCACTGGGCACTCGGATTCGCGATCAGCCGCATTTTCGTCTGCCGCTCCTTTGGGGGCTTGGTGGGCAAGTTCACACTGGGGGTCGAACGTCGATTCTCGCGTCTGCTCATTTTCCGCAAGTCAACGGTCATGGTCAAAATCTGAACGCGCTGGCGATTCTGTACAGCGCTCTCGGGCTCGACGAAGTGTCTGGTGTGGTGAATGTGGAACCGACTGTGGAGCAAATCGATCTTGCAGCGCACATGTTCGGCGTGTTCAACAACGATGGCAAGCGGCACGGGAACATCCTGGCGATCAAGGCAGCGCATCATGCGTTGTTGAACAGTATGGGAAAGCCGGTGTTCACAGCGCTGTACGATCAAGTTCCGTGTCAGACAGTTGAAGATGCGACGTTGCGGTTGTACGGTTTGAGCGGACGGCATTTCGAGCCGAATACGCTGAATCTCGACGGGATTTTCGGTGTGCTGCCGACGGTTGCGTGGCAAGGCAGCACGCCCATTGATCCGGAGCAAGTCGACGACCGTCTGTTTGATGCGGCGTTCGGCGGCAAACCGTTCAATCCGATCGGCGACGACAAATTTCCGTATTATATTCATCGCATCAACGCGGCGAAGGACGGAATTCGAGTCATCGATGCGGCGAAAGTTCGGCTCGGCGCGTATCTCGGCAAAGGCACGACGGTTATGCCTGGTGCCTCGGGTGTAAATTTCAACGCAGGTTGTGCGGGTGACAATATGGTTGAGGGGCGCATCAGTTCGAGCGCGTTCATCGGTGTTGGAACACATGTCGGTGGCGGCGCGTCGATCATCGGCACGATTTCCGGCGGCAACAAGGATCCGATTCGCGTCGGCGATCATGGTTTGCTCGAGATCAACTCGATGCTCGGCATTTCGCTCGGCGATGCGTGCATTGTGGGCGCGAATTGTGCGGTGACGGCGGGATCAAAGGTGTGCGTCAAACACGCCGGGCTCCGATTGTGGGTTCCTGCGCGTCGACTGTCAGGCGTGAGCGGTGTCACGTTCCGCACTGATTCGATGGGTGGCGGCATCGAGGTTGTGCAGACTGATCGAAATCTTGAGCGCATCGAATTGCTCGCGGATGATGCGCGTAAGAACACTGCGCGCAATTTGTTTGGCGACCAGGGAGTTATTAGACCGCTGCTCCCGGCCTAAGTTGTTGTTGTAAATTGTCGCTTCTGGGTTAACACCGGCCATTTGTTTCGCAAACCGTGCGAGCAGATGGTCGGATTTTTTTATTCACATGTTAATCACACGAAAAACGTTGACATTTTTTAAACTGTGTGCGACGGTAAAATGGGTGATTAAAAAATATGAGCTTTGAAAAAGATTTTGATTCTTGGAATACTTTAAAACAAGATATTAATAAGCGTGAATGGAAAAGTTTTGTTCAAGATGGTGATATTTGGTTTTGTTCGGTTGGGGTGAACGTTGGGGTAGAAGAAGATGGAAAGAATAATAATTTCGAGCGGCCAGTTTTGGTGATGCTTAGATTAACACGTGGCTATTTTTGGGGTGTACCGCTCACGAGCTCTCAAAAGAATGGTTTTTATTCGTTTCCTTTAGTTGTAAAAGAGCGGGAAGTCACGGCTTTGCTCATGCAATTTCGTATGTTTGATTGCAAACGGTTGCGGAGAAAAGTCGGCGCTGTGCCACCATCACAACTGGCAATAATTAAACAGCGTGTCACTGATATTTTGTGGAAAAACAAACGGCCCCAGCTTTCACTGGGGCCTCGGAGGCATTCTGAATAAACAGTTGCCATGTGTAAATAAACTATAAAACATCATATGCCTGGTGTCAAATATTGGTGTTGTGGAAAAATTGTGGAAAATTATTTCTCAATTTTTTCAAGCACAGATTTAATATCGCCAATTGGCGCGAGCTTCATTGTTTTTGTCGTTGGAAAATTTTTCGCAGCTGGAACAAGCGCGAATTTAAATCCTTGGCGCTCTGCTTCTTTCAAACGCTTATCCATATTTTTCACACGGCGAATTTCACCCGACAAACCAACTTCACCAAACGCAATAACAGTTTGCGGAATTGTTTTATCTGCGAGCGATGATGCGATTGCCATGCAAATTGCTAAATCCGCAGCTGGTTCGTCGGCTGATAAACCGCCTACTACATTTACGAATACATCGAATTGGTCGACGGGCAAACCCATGCGGCGACCTAACACTGCGAGTAAAATTTGTAATCGCGCGTTATCAACACCTTGTGCGCGACGTTGTGGAAAACCGAATGTTGTACGCGTGGTGAGCGCTTGAATTTCAACCAAGATCGGACGATTTCCATCCATCAAACAGGTAACCACAGAACCAGGAACAGGGAGTGATCGCTCTTCGAGTAATAATCCCGACGGATCTGCGACGGGCTGCAAACCAGTTTCAAGCATTTCTAAAACCGCAACTTCGTCGGTCGGGCCGAAACGATTTTTAAAACAGCGCAAAAAGCGCAAACGATCCGAACGCTCACCTTCGATCGCGATCACGACGTCGACCAGATGTTCTAATGTTTTTGGACCCGCGACAGATCCATCCTTGGTAACGTGGCCAATAATAATAATTGGGACGCCGGATTGGTTCGCGAGCTCCATCAATGAATTTGCAACCGCACGGATTTGCGCAACATTGCCCGGTTCGCTCGGAACATCGGGGTGGCGCATGGTCTGAATCGAATCAACGATCGCGAGGCGTGGTCGGCTCGATTTAATTGCGTTGTGCGCAGTTTCGTAATCTGTTGTACCAATAAATTGTACGTCGCCGGTATTTTTTGTGTCGAGTCGTTTTAATCGCATCCCAACTTGCTGTGCAGATTCTTCGCCTGAAATATATAAAACGCCGCCCGCCGCGATTGCAATTTGCATGACAAGTGTGGATTTTCCGATACCTGGTTCGCCGGCGAGTAAAATCAAAGAGCCGGGGACTATGCCGCCGCCGAGCGCTTCGTCGATCGATGCGATTCCGGTGTGTAATCGTTTCACCCCGCCATCTCCCGTCAAAGAAATTGATTTGAGCGCGATTGTTTCGGTCGCCGCGTTTGATCCACCGCCGATGCGTCCATTTTTTTTCTTCGGTTCGTCCGGAGCTTCAACTAAACTGCTCCACGCGCTGCAGCTCAAACATTTACCTGACCATTTTTGTGCACGCGCCTTGCATTCAGAACAGATAAACATACGATCAAATCAATTATTTTTTTTGCACAACGTACGCGTTCACCACATTTCCTGCGGTAAATTCACTTGCCGGCAATTTTACCATTGCCTTCGCGGGATTACTACTCCCTCCGTCCAAAATGTCAAACGTCTGTCCATCTGCGCTCACGCCTGTGATCACCATGTAGTGTGCTTTATAGGTTCGTGGAGTATTTTGTGCGGTTTGTCCGCTACAGGCATGACATGAAAAATCAACTGGATGTCCTTGTTTTACAATTGCAGCAATCGCTGCAGGATCTTTTCCATTAAGTGACGTACATTTTAAATCAGGAAATTTCGTTGAAATATTGTTGCACAGCATTTGTGCGTTTGTTCCACCGGTACAAGAGGTATGCGCGCCAAGCCCCGCAGCCCACGCTGCTATAGTCGCCGGAGTTTCGCTGTATCCATTATAAACAAGAACTGACGCGAGTGATACGACGCCGCAACCGCTTGTACAAATTGTATCGATCGGATATTTTGTACATGTAATCTGATTTCCATTTTTGTCAAGATAGGGAACATCTTTCCATATCGGGTTACATTGTTTGAACGGCGGAATTTGGCCAGGCGTTATTGCTACTGAAGGCGCTGTATCTGTTTGGCCATCGGTCACATCGTCGAAACCACTTTGGTCGACCCAAAAAATTTCTTGTTTGGGTGCTAAAATTTTAATGGCATTTAAATTTACTAAATTTGGATTTACGATATATAAAATTGTGTACGCGCCAAATGCGAGCCCTAATCCAAGTGCAGCGTTTCCAATCATATGTTTTGATTGGCCTGCAGTTTTTGCATTACCCAACGATGTCATCCAGAGAAAACCGGCAAACATAATCATGATGGTTGCAATAATCACCGCCATGCCAATTGCATATTTATAAATTGCATTTATGTAGGATGCAATATAAGGGACTGAATAAATTCGCATCTCAGTTCCTGAAGTTGCTTTGGCTGTGATTTGGTTGTCGAATTTTAAACCGGGAATTGAGACTTCAAGTTGTGGTGCAAATTGTGAAAAAGTTTGACCGGCCGTGGCGGCTGGAATTAATGATTGGTCTACGACAGCTGGTGGTATTTTATTTAAGTCAACGCAGCGTGTGACGCTGGTCAGTTGATCGAGGCCGTCCGTTGTCCATGATGCGATTTTTACACACTGTGTTCCTTTTATTTTGCAATCGGCATTGCTGGTACAGTTATTAGAGGCATTACTTGCTTGTGGCACTTCAAGCGCGTTTAAACAGGACATGCCGTATTTACTTATGTCGTTGAGTGCTTGTACGGTTGCGCAGTACGTGTCGCCATTTGTGTTTTTGCTGCAATTACCAAGTTGGCCACATACTGCGAAATCAGGTTCGGGTAAGCATAAAACCCCCTTATCAAAACTAATGACATCAGCTCCGGTTATTTTTGCGCTACAGTGCAAGCCTGAATCACAGATGCTCGCACCTGAACAGGACTCTAAAATTCCAGGTGATGCATGCACTGAGTTTGTCGGGATGAAAATGAGTGCGGCGAAAATGAAAAAAAATTTTTTCATGTGAACGTAAGTTTTTTTGATTTGACGCCCATTACGTGTGTAATGGACAGGAGGTTGGATTTTTCGGTCCGCTAAAATTTGTAACACCAATGCTGGTTGCTTTTTTAACAATTTTATTGATGTATGATTTTGATGCACCGTTATAAACTTTTTTCCCTGAAAGTTTATAAGGCGTTCCGTCAGGCCAGAGTGTTCCACTTTCTGGCCATGCAGTTCCATTTGAAACAGGGTTACATCCGTATTGTTTCACACCTGCACCCATTGCGCCAGGTCCGCTACTGTGTGCAAAATACATGAGAAAAATTTTATCTTCAGTCGTTGCACTAGAACAAAGCGCATTAATTTTTCCAACCGATACTTTGAAAATTAAAGATGCATATGCAGTATTTAATGTCGGATCAGTTAATCCAGGATCGTTGCATTTTGCGTCGAGATTGACAGCTCTTAAAACATTTTTACATGTCTTGTTATCTTTTCCTGCCATTGCTTGGAACAATCCAACGGCACTGCTGTTTGGATTGTGAATCGCTGCTTTAAGTCCAGATTCGTGTTGTGCAACCGCTTTCATTAATTGCCAATTAATGCCTGAACATGTTGCATACAGCTGAAACATATTGTCATATTCACTTGGAGTTACTGTCACATTCTCTTCGGTGCCCTGACTCGTATGGTCTTCATCTGAGAACGTTAAATCTTCGATGTTGAATACCTCCTGCTTCGGTGCCAAGATTTGCAGTGAAGATAGATTAGTGAGATTTGGATTAATGAAATATAAAATGGTGTAGGCGCTGAAAACCATAAAAAGTCCGAGAGCTGCATTACTAAGCAGTGACTTTGCTTCCGTAACTGCTTTTTCATTCCCAAACGAACTCATCCATCGAAATCCTGCGTACATCATCATGAGAACGGCGGCGAGCACCGCCATTCCGATTGCATATTTGTACGCTGCATTTATGTACGTTGCGAGATATGGGATGGAAAATCTTTTTAAACCAGCCACTGAAGAATCTTCGGCAGTTATTTTATCGACGAATGTTAAATTTGGAATGCTGATTTCAAGTTTTGGTGCGTATGCAGTGTATGTTTGGTTTGGAACGGTGGGCGTGATAGCTGATGTAGAATTTGCCGATGCAGCTCCTGAACCAGTTCCCAAAATTGCTCCATTTCCTGCGTTGTTTGCACAGATGGTGACACCTGCTTGATCGATATAAGGTAGGCAGATTGAGCCATTAGGGTCTGAAATGTTTTTGTTGCAACCTGTTGTGCCTGGTGCACCGCAGGTACAATCGTTGGTTCCACACAGTTGTTTTGGCAACTGGTTCATGTCTGTAAAAATTGCTGCTTGCGGAAAACACTGTCCTTTATTGGTCGCCGGATTTTGTAAACAATATTGATTTTCTCCAAATTTCGCGCAGTCGGCACTTGTTTTACACACAACTTGAGTCGGTGCAGTTGGACTATTTGGCAATTGTGAATAGTCTAAACAATGTGGAGTTTTTGCGTTATTATCCAAAATATTCATGCAAGTTCCGGAATTCGCACCACCGCCTTTATACGCACATTGACCCGAAACGTTATTGCATGAACCGGTAAGATCGATTAGTGATTTTGTGTAGCACACGTATGTAAGTCCGCTCGTGGTGAATGTATTCTCGACACAACTTTGATCTCCGGCGCATTGTGCATTTTGTCCACAACTTCCATTTCCCATGTCGAGTACTTTTGGGGGGAGGAGCTGTACATCGATGCAGCGATATGCAATATTTTTATCAGCAAAAACTTTGACGCACTGCTCGCTTGTTTTACAAGTATCGCACACAGCTGAGTTTGCGTTTGACGCCTGTGGTGCAGTTGCTGTGTTTAAACAGGTCATGTCGTATTTTAATTCACTTCCTGTTTTGATCGATTGTACGGTGACACATTTGGTATTTCCGCTTCCTGTATTTTTTGTGCAATCGCCGAAGTTTCCGCATGCTGAATAATCTGTGTTTGGAATACAAATTCTACCGAGACCTCCAAATCCCATTTCACTACAATTCAGATTACTGTCGCACGGGCTTGTTACAAGTCCTGTACATGTGTTAAATAATGGAATATAAAAAGATGCGTGCGCAGTGTTTGCAGAAAATAAGAGTAGAAAAGCTGTAATAAAGAAAATTTTTTTCATAGCTACTGGGTTTGTTGCGCACCTTGTTCAATGTGTGCAAGAGTCGTTCGAATTTTTCCTGCAAGCATCTGATAGGTTGTAGTTCCGTCGATTCGTTCTTCTCCAATAAAAAATAGCGGAGTTGTATCAATTCCAAGTCGCTGTCCTTCGGTAAAATTATCATCGATCATACTTTGTATACCGGGCGACTCTATACATGCGTGAACTTTTGTTGAATCGAGTCCTGTTTCAGTGATTGTTTTTTCTAGTGTCGGTTGGTTGATGATCACGTCTTCGACGTGTGAAAATGCGGCTGCTTGAAATTCCCAGAATTTTCCCATTGATGCAGCGCATCGAGCGGCTTTATGTAATTCAAGTGATTCCGGAAAAATGGTTTGATGTGCAGGAAAATCTTTAAAAACAAAACGCAGCTTATTTTTAAATTGCGGGTCTGCTTCAAGTGCTTGAATAGTTGGCCACGTGCCTGCGCAACTTTCACAACCGAAATCAGCAAAATATACGATCGTAAGTGGGGCATGTTCGTTGCCGCGCTGGGGATCTGTAATTTTAATTGTTGGTATTTTGAGTGGGCCGGTATCAGTGGATGTGGTGGCAGTTTTCTGAGATGTGGGTGATGTTGAAAAAAAATCGCGTAGTTGGTAAAGTGCTCCACCACACACAAGTATGATCGATAAGATAACTGCGCTAACCAGCCAGCGGTGGGCGACTTCCATATTATTTTAATTTCATTTTCACGATCTCTTGCGTGTTTTGGTCTTGTAGAAACGCGTATTGGCCATCACTCGAAACAGTCACTGTCTGAATGGTGCGATTGCCTTCAGGTTTCCCGACGATTGTTTGGAGTCCGTTTCGAATATTGATTTTATAGATGGTGTCGTTGGTGTCTGTCGCGAGTTGTGGCGCAAAACCGATACCACGAATTAATGTGGTTGGATCTGGTACTGCACAAATCGCTTCATCATTATTCATAAACGTACATTTGCTTGCCCATGTATTTACATTAAGAAAGTTTTTAGCCGCGCCGACTGTGTCGCTTGTTCCGCCATCGATCCACAGCG
>JAPLWO010000032.1 GCA_026396555.1 Candidatus Magasanikiibacteriota bacterium | reverse complement strand
TTCCAGAAAAATATACAGACCATCATGCAGAAAATCGCGATTTAGCATCTGAGCGCGCAGAGCTTGAAAAATAATATGATGAGCGACATTGATTTATTATTTGAAGTTGGTGCGTATCGACATGTGAAGCGCATGTGGATCCAGCATTTTCACGACGGCATCATGGAAAATGATGCGGAACATTCATATCGTGTGATTTGGATTGCGCTGACGCTCGCACGAAACGAGGCAACAGCGGCCGAGATCGATTACAAAAAATTAATGACCATGGCGCTCATCCACGACATTCCAGAAATTCGATGTGGCGATCAAAGTATTGTACAAAAATTATACGTGCAGGTAGACGAAGACGCGGCGCTTCAAGATATGCTTGGCGCAACATCGCTCAAAGATTTTATCGACGTGTTCCATGAATATAAAAAGCGCGAATGTATTGAAGCGAAGATCGTTAAAGACGCGGATAATTTAGAAGTTGATTTTGAATTAGCAGAACGCGCAGCAACAGGCTCTGATTTGGCGCGGATGTGGATTAAAGATCAGCGGCCGATTGTGCGAGAAAAATTATATACCGAATCGGCGCGCAACATGTACGACGAATTAGTCGCGAAAGGGAACCCACACCAATGGATGCTCCGCAAAAATAAATTCACCGAAAACCCGCATCATTCTGAGTAAAAGTTGTCCACCGACCCGAGGTTTGCGATAAACCGCGAATTCTGTTAAAATTGACGCACTTTATTACGAAATGGCTATGAAACCCCGAATACAACATAAAGAAATTTCACAAAACAAAGTTAGAAACGGTCTTGCTGCCGTTGCAGTGCTTGCACTTTTAGCTGCGGGGTATTGTTTTCCAGCAACGTACAACAAGATTTCTGACGCGGTAAATAGCAAAGCGCATTTTTCGCTCGGTCATTTGACATTTGCGCCATTTCGCCTCGGACTTGATTTACGTGGCGGTGCATATTTAATGTACGACGTAGATACATCTTCAGTGAGCGATTCAGAAAAATCAGCGGCTGTTGAAGGTGCACGTGACGTAATTGAACGACGTGTGAATGCGTTTGGTGTTGGTGAACCATTAGTTCAAACGACAAAAGTAAATAACACATGGCGTGTTTTGGTTGAATTACCAGATGTGCACGATGTGAAAGCCGCGATTGATCAAATTGGTGCAACACCAACACTCGAATTCCGCGATAAGGGAACTGGTGGCGACACACAATTGACTCGTGATCAACAAGCGGAAATTGTTTCTTCAAACGAAGCCGCAAAACAAGCTGCGAGTCAAGGTGTGCTCGAATTGAAACGTGGTTCTTCATATAATGACTTGTTTACTAAATTGCAAGGTCGTGATCTTGGACCGATTTCAGCAGCACAATCTCCAGAATTGTATGCGTGGGCAGCTCGCAGTGCATCAGGAACGGTATCAGATGTAGTTGATGCAAAAGAAGCATATTATATTGCACAGCGTGGCGCAGAACAGTCACAGCCAGTTGCAGCAGCACACCACATCTTGATTTGTTGGAAAGGTGCAACGCAATGCACATCAGAATTAACAAAAGACGAGGCACTTCAGAAAGTGAAGGATCTTTTATTGAAAGTGACACCACAAAATTTTGTTGATTTGGCAAAAGTAAATTCAATGGAACCAAACGCAGCACAGACAGGCGGTGATTTAGGTTCAGTTCATCAGGGCCAATTGGTGAAACCATTTGCGGATGCGTTGTTTGCGATGAAAGTTGGTGAAATCAAAGGACCAGTTGAAACAGAATTTGGCTACCACATTATCTACAAAACTCAGCAGACGAATGAAAAGTTGTATGGTGTTCGTGCAATTTCATTTGCAAAGAAAACCTCAGACTCATTCTTACTTGGTGGTGAATGGAGAACGACTGGTCTTTCTGGAAAGCAGCTTGACCATGCAACAGTTGAATTCGATCAGAAAACAGGCGAGCCAACCGTAAGCTTGGTGTTTAATGATGAGGGTAAGAAATTGTTTGGTGAAATTACTAAACGTGATGTTGATCAGCAGGTTGGTATTTTCTTAGATGGACAGCTCATCAGCGCGCCAACAGTTCGCCAGGCGATTCTTGACGGTCGTGCGGTGATTTCTGGTAGCTTTACGGTTGACACCGCAAAGACATTGGCACAACGTTTAAATGCGGGTGCACTTCCACTTCCAATTAAATTAGTAAGCCAACAGACCGTGGGTGCAACGCTTGGTGCGAAATCATTGAATGACAGCGCTCGTGCGGGTATTATCGGATTTATTCTCGTGTTAATTTTCCTTGCAGCGTTCTATCGTTTGCCAGGTTTACTCGCGAGCGTCGCGCTCATCATCTATACCGTGCTCGTGCTTGCAGTGTTTAAATTCATTCCGGTAACGTTAACCCTTGCCGGCATCGCAGGTTTCATTCTGTCGATGGGTATGGCGGTGGATGCGAACGTGTTGGTGTTTGAACGTACACGTGAAGAATTGAAAAAGGGAATGTCACCAAGCGCAGCGCTTGAAGAAGCCTTTCCACGTGCGTGGAATTCAATTCGTGATTCCAATATGTCGAGTTTGATCACTTGTGCAATT
>JAPLWO010000069.1 GCA_026396555.1 Candidatus Magasanikiibacteriota bacterium | reverse complement strand
CGATGATAATATTTTTATCGTGCGCCATCAGCGCGTGCAACATTTCCATGTCGCTCGGCGTTGGTCCAAGCGCTGCGTCAATAATTAAAACAACTTTTTTCTGTTCGTTAGGTTGTTCAAAAAAATACCAGCGAATTAAATTTTCGAGTTTCGCGCGTGCCTCGTGTGATAGTTGCGCATAGCCGTATCCTGGAAGATCAACGAGGTAAAACTTTTTGTTGATGAGAAAAAAATTTAATTCCTGTGTACGACCGGGAAACGAGCTCGTTTTTGCGAGACCTTTTTGGTTGGTGAGGGAATTGATGATGCTCGATTTTCCGGAATTCGAACGACCGATGAACGCGTATTGTGGTACGCCATCTTTTAAAATTGGGTCGTTATCGCGGACGCCTTTAACAAAGGTTGCGGTTCGAATACTCATAGTATGGGTATTCTACAGGTAACTGCCCGAAAGGTACAGGCCATGCGATAAAAAGCTTGACAGATACGATTTTTTAAGCTATAGTCCGGCCAGCGGATATTTTTAGACGCTGTCTCATTCATTAACGCGCTCACTATGAACGAAGAAGAAATCGTAGCAGCTCCTACAGAGGAACCTACAGCAACACCAGCAGCAGACGAAGTAGCAGCGTAATTGCAGCGTCAAACGGGCCCGAAAGGGCCCTTTTGTTTTGTCGAATTATTTTGCAGCTGAAAGTCCTGCAAGACGACCTGTTGCCCATGAAGCTTGTAAATTAAAACCTCCGGTAAATCCATCAATATCTAAAATTTCACCCGCGAAAAATAATCCACGCGTGATGCGCGATTCCATGGTACTCGGATTAACTTCAGACAAATTCACACCTCCGGCGGTTACAAATTCATCGCCGGCACCACGTCCGATCGCACGGACGGGAAGATTTTGCATTAATACCCCAAGTTCCTCCAATTCTTTTTTTGAAACTTCAGCTGCGTGACGTTCGCCTTCGATTTTTGCCATTGCACATAACATTTTTGCAACTGATTTTGGAACAAGTGTTGCGATTGCATTTTCGATTGTGCGTTTTGCATTTCCTGCACACGCCGATTTTACTTGTAGTAAGAAATTTTCTGAAGTAACTCCAGGAAATAAATTAATAAAAATGGTGAGCGGTTCTTTCGGTGTCGCGATTTCGTATGCTGCGAGGGCTGAGAATGCAAAAACCGCTGGACCTGTAATACCAGAATGTGTAATCAACATCGCGCCTTCAACCGGAGTTGGAAATTGTATGCGATCAGTTCGTAATCCAACGGCTTCAAAAGAAACGCCCGCCAAACTTTTTAACCACTCATCGCGTGAAATAAATGAGCTCAAACTTGCAGCGAGCGGTGTAATCGTGTGTCCGAGAGTTTCTGCAAATGTATATCCATCGCCCGTTGATCCAGTTTGTCGAAATGTTTGTCCGCCCGTGGTAATGATAACTTTGTCGACAACAATCGTCGGTGAGTTTCTAAATTCAATAGTAAACGCGCCATCGGTGTAACTAATGCTTTTCGCTGAATGTGAAAGCAATATTTTTACGCGCGATCGAGAAAAAAGTTTTTCAAATGCGCCCACAATGTCCTGTCCATTATTCGAAACAGGGAAGACACGTAAATCCTCTTCGATTTTAAGTGGGACACCGTGTGATTCAAACCATCCGTAAACTGCTTCTGGCGGAAATCCGTAAAGCGCTGATGATAAAAATTTTGAACCGCGTGGATAGCGCGTAAATAAAAAACGAATATTTCTAATTCCGGTCGTAACATTACAACGACCGCCACCAGAAATCAAAACCTTTTTACCGAGGATTGTGTTTTGCTCAATTAAAAAAATCTCAGCACCGGTATTTTGTTCTGTAATTGTTGCCGCGGTCATGAGGCCTGCAGCGCCGCCTCCAATAATTGCAATTTTCATACAGCCAGAATAGCGCAGACGGCCAGCATTGTCGAATTCACGGGCGGTGTTATACTTGGGACATTATTAATTTCTTTTTTTATGTTTTGTAATTGGTTTAAGAAATGCAAGCGCTGCGATACCGACTTGGCCCTCCTTATACTCCGTGTCGGTATTGGTGCACTTTTTATTTATGCCGGCTGGGAGAAAATTATTTCTTTAGATGCGACATTGGCGGGATTCTCAAAAATGGGATTCAACGCATTTTGGACCTATTGCGCAATTGCTGCAGAATTTTTGGGAGGCATCGCGATGGTCATTGGATTTGGAACACGCGTCGCTTCCATTTTTACCGCGATCACCATGATCGTCGCAGCGTATGTTGTGCGTCATGATCCACACACACTTACTTCAGCGTTATCATTATTTTTTGTAAGTCTCGCGTTTCTTGCGTCAGGAAGTGGTAAATACGCAATTAAGCAGAGCCGCTAATCATAAAATTCCTGCGAGTTTGAATGCACGAATCATTCGAGTGATTCCGATTCCGCCACCGCATCGGGGAAAGAAATTGAGCGCGAGAAATTTTTCCAATTCGGCCTCGACTCGTTCGCGGCCGAATTTTTCGTATAACAATTTTGCGTAACCGCCATCGCTGATCGTGTGAAATAATTCTCGCATCTGAACTGGGTCACAACTTCGCTCTGCAGATCCAATTGTTTCAACGCCGTATAACAACACATCGATTTTCCGAGCGACATCACCTTCTTTTCGCATGTTCCAAAACGGAGATGTGTAGATTGGAAAATTTTTCAAGAAAAATACAGGGCCGAATTCGTTACCGAGTCGCGCTTCTTCTGCAGAATGAATTTCATGTGATTCACAGTGCGATGCTGCAGCGGCATATTCCATCTCGACAAAATTTTCCAGCTTTCCAAGTCCGATGAATTCGAGTAATTCAGTTTCTAATTTTTGTAGCTCCCGTTGATCTCCATGTGTTTCGAATTCAAACATCGGGAAAATTAATTCATGTCGACCCGGAATTGGATTCGGTTCATTGCGATAACTGGTCGTGATACAAAAAAAGCCCGGAATACCGGGCTTGGAAAGCAATTCATGCTCGAGCCACATTTGTCCTGTTTGCGGGAGCGGCCAGATGTCGCCGCTGTAATTAAATGTTTTAGAAAACCCTTGTTTTTAAAAAAATCACGCAAACGCGTGACAACAAGGTCGTACTCTCGGGGATCTATGAGATTGGTCATAGCCTCAAATGATAGTGAATTAAACGACCAAATTATAGCATAGAAAAATTTGTTCATACTGTGGATAAGCATCTTTATGCACCATTTTTATTACTGAGTTCGTATGAAGATTATATGAATGTACCGCAAATTCGTGATCTTATTTTGAAACATAAGGTTTACTCAGCAATCGCGCTGCTGCTTATTGTGGGCGGCGGATATTATTTTTTAAAAAAACCTGCAAGTGCGGGACCTGTTACATATAAAACAGCAGCCGTTACACGCTCAACATTGATTTCTACACTTTCGGGAAGTGGTCAGGTTTCTTCGTCAAATCAAATCGATATCAAGGCTGAGGCTTCTGGAAAAATTATCAAGGTTACAGGTAGTGCAGGTCAGCAAGTAGCGCAAGGTGCAATGATCGCGCAACTTGATGCGAAAGATGGATTGAAAGCGGTACGCGATGCGCAACTGAATGTTGATAGTGCTCGTCTATCTTTAGAAAAGTTAAAACAAGTTGCAGATACGTTGACGTTGTTGCAGGCACAAAATAATTTGGCGAGCGCTCAGGATGCGTTAGCAAAATTAAAAATTACGCAGCAGAATAATCACGATGATGCGGTACAAACTCAGCAAAAAGCGCAGGATGCAATTGCAAAAGCGTATGAAGATTCTTTTAATTCCATTTCTAATGCATATTTGACGTTGCCTTCAGTCATGACAAGTTTGAATGATGCATTATTTGGAACGGGAATTGCAACTGCAGAACCGAGCGCAGGTTCGGTTGGTCAATTTAATACAGATATTTTGTTGAACACAGTTCCGAACACGGGTGCAACGCAGTTGCGATCGATTAAATTGAGCGCTGAATCAGATTATCAAACGGCGCGGACAAAATATAATACGAACTTTGATCATTATAAAAGCGCGACACGATATTCTGATAACGCGACAATCGAATCGCTTCTCGCTGAAACAATCGACGCGATGAAATCGGTTTCGCAATCAGCGCAAAGTGAAAGTAATTTGTATGGTGCGTGGGCTGATGCACGAACGATTCAGAAAATGTCAGTGTATTCGATTGTTAAAACATATCAGACGACACTCAGCACAGACCTAAGTCAATCAAATTCTTATTTATCGAATTTGCTTGTGATTCAACAAACACTCAGTGATAACAAAAATACATTAGTGACTGCGTCGCGCGCACTTAATCAAATGCAAATTACAGATCCTCAAGATATGGCGGCGGCTGAGGCTCGAGTTGCTGAAAGTCAGGCTTCGCTTGATAAATTAGTTTCAGGTGCTGATCCGCTTGATTTGAAATCTCAAGAATTGTCATTGCAACAACGACTGTCTGCACTCGCGGATGCGCAGCAAAATTTGGGAAATTATTCTGCACGTGCACCAATTCCAGGTGTGATTGCGAGTGTCGCTGCGCGCGTTGGAGATACGGCAGGCACCGGAACAGTACTCGCAACAATTATTGCGCAACAAAAATTAGCAGCGATTACATTAAATGAAGTTGATGTTGCAAAAGTTTCTGTTGGACAAAAAGCGGCGTTGACGTTTGATGCGGTTCCCGATTTATCCGTTGCAGGACAAGTTGCAAGTATTGACCAAGTCGGAACCGTTTCGCAAGGCGTTGTTTCGTATGCGGTCAAAGTTAGTTTTGATAGCGGAGATGATCGTGTAAAACCAGGTATGACCGTGTCGACGAAAATTATTACAAATGTAAAACAAGATACATTGACCGTTCCAAGCGCGGCGGTTAAGTTTGATGCAACAGGTGCGGCATACGTTCAGACTTTGGTAAATGGGGCGCCAGTAAAACATGTGGTGACGATTGGTATTTCAAATGATAGTGATACCGAAATTACGGGCGGAGATTTAAAGGAAGGAGACGAAGTTGTTACACAAATTATTCAACCAACGACAACCACAGCAACTGCAACCGCGGGTGCAAGCGGATTACAATTATTGGGCGGCGGCACAGCTCGAGCGTTTGGCGGCGGAGGATCTGGAGGAAATCGTGGCGGCGCAGCAACAGGCGGAGCGGCTCGAACAAATTAATCGTATAATTGTTATGATTTCGTGTAAAAATATCACGAAAACTTACGTGAGTGGCGATCAAGAAACGCATGTGTTGCGCGGTGTGTCTTTTGATATCGCGGAGGGAGAATTTGTCGCGATTACGGGTCCGTCAGGTTCTGGAAAATCCACGCTCATGCATATTTTGGGAGGACTCGATACGTTGACGAGTGGAACATATACGTTGGACGGACGCGATGTGTCATCACTCTCAGATAAAGATCTTGCTGATTTGCGAAAAAATAAAATCGGTTTTGTGTTTCAGGCGTTTAATTTATTACCACGTGCGACCGTGCTTCGAAATGTAATGCTGCCATTAATTTATGCAGAAGTTGATAAGCCGACGCGTGAGATTGCAGCAAAAAAAGCATTGACCGCGGCTGGGCTTGATGAGTCGCGGTGGATGCATTTGTCAAATCAGTTGTCTGGCGGACAAATGCAACGCGTGGCGATTGCCCGTGCGTTGGTAAATAATCCAGCGTTGTTATTAGCAGATGAACCAACAGGAAATCTTGATACAAAAACAGGTGCAATTGTATTACAAACATTTCAAGATTTAAATGCTGCGGGACACACCATTGTTTTGATTACGCATGAGCGCGAAGTTGCGGAGCATGCAAGCCGTATCATTCAAGTGCGTGATGGACTAATTGTGAGTGACGTAAAAACTAAACGCGTATTATGAAAACTGAAGACTTGCTAGAGGAGACATACGCAGCAGTTACCGTGAATATGGTCCGAACTGGTCTAACAATTCTTGGAATTGTGATCGGCATCAGTTCTGTGATCGCGATGGTGTCGATCGGTGAAGGTGCAAAGCAATCAATTCAATCGAGTATTCAATCAATTGGATCTAATTTGATTTTGGTGACGCCAGGTGCACAGCGCGGCGCGGGTGTGCAGGTAAGTGCGGGTCGTGGATCTGCACAAACGTTAACACAGGATGACGCGACTGCGATTAAAACCGAGATTACCGCAGCGGCAGGTGTTGCGCCTGAAGCAACCAAGCGTCTGCAAGTTACGGCGCTCGGCACCAATACAAATACGCAGATTGTGGGAACTGTTCCGGACTATACGTCTGTGCGCAGCATCACCGTTGATCTCGGTTCATTTTTTTCGGACCAGTCAGTGCTCAGTCGTTCAAAAGTTGCAGTAATCGGTCCAACGACTCGTGATGATTTATTTGGTGCTGGTGCAAATCCAGTTGGACAAATTATTCGCATCAATAAAATTGAGTTTCAAATTATTGGTGTGAATAAGGCAAAAGGCGGCAGTGGTTTTACGAGCCAGGATGATATGATATTTATTCCGATTACAACTGCGCAACAGTATTTGATCGGAAATCAGTATGTGACAACAATTAGTGTTCAGGCGCCGGATCAAACTTCGATGCCGTCAATTCAACAAAGCGTTACTGATCTATTAATGCAGCGCCATAAAATTTCAGATCCAACAGCTGCTGATTTTAGTGTATTGAATCAAGCTGATATTGTGGCGACCGCTTCGAGTGTGACGGATATTTTTACCACGCTGCTTGGATCAATCGCTGGAATTTCGTTGCTCGTCGGCGGTATTGGAATTATGAACATGATGCTGACGACGGTGACCGAACGCACGAGAGAAATTGGTTTGCGCAAAGCGATTGGGGCACAAAATCACGATATCAGTTTTCAGTTTTTGGCGGAATCTGTTTTGCTCACCACGATTGGTGGTGTACTGGGAATTTTTCTTGGATGGTTGATTGCACTTGCAGTGACACAATTTGCGGGGATTGCGACGAACGTCTCTTTTTCATCAGTTGTACTTGCGTGTGGTGTATCAATGGCAATTGGGCTTATCTTCGGATATTATCCGTCGCGACGCGCGGCGCATCTGAATCCGATTGAGGCGTTGCGATATGAGTAAGATTATTAATTAATATTTTTTTATGGAAAAAAATAACGTGTACGTGATCGGGATAATTCTCGCAGTAGTAATCGGTGGTGGATCGTTTTTTGCGGGTACGAAATATGGTGCAAGTAGCGCGGCCACTTCAAAAGCAGCATTGAGTGCTCAGCGCGGTGCGGGCGGTGGTGCAGGTCGCCGTGGCGGTATGGCTGGTGGTGCAGGCGCAGGGTTTGTGTCAGGAAAAATTTTAAGTAAGGACGCAACGAGCTTGACTGTCCAGTTACAAGACAACAGTTCGAAGATTGTTTACTTTTCTTCTTCAACCTCGGTTGGTCGTATGACAACAGGAACTGTTGACGATCTTTCTGTCGGTACAAATGTCACTGTGACAGGTGACGCGACGTTGGATGGTATCGTGACAGCAAAAACAATTCAGGTACGTCCAGAGCACCCAGCAGGGGCACAAAATAGCGCACCAAATCAGCCACCAGCTCAGCAATAAGCTCGTAGCAAAAATTTCCAGAGGCCTTGTCGGGTTTATCGACAGGGCCTCTTTTGTTTCCACACTTAAATTTCCGTACACGGGCTGGGCATGAGAAGATATTCTGCACTGCAGTGCGCGGTTTCGTCGTAACTGTCGCACTGCCAGATTCCGGTCACCACACATCCGTCGACATCAGCGGTGCATGGTTTTCCCAAATCAACCCAGCGGTCGATGTCGGTGATTCCGTTGCAGTCGTCATCGAGTCCGTTGCATTTTTCAACGTGCGAGGTGATCGGCGAAGCGCTACACACCAGCCAATCGCGATCCATGTCACATGTCCAAATTCCAACAGAGACACAATTGTTTTCGTCGGTCGTCGAACATGGCGTGCCATACAGCCCGTCCCATAATGTTTTCCACACCTCATCTGTTTCTCCGTCGCAATCATTGTCGCGAAAATCACAATATTCATATGCACCCGGATAAATATCCGGATCGTCATCATCGCAATCAATCCATGCAGGAAAATCGTCATGATCTTTGTCTTCGAGCTCGCCCGTGAGAGCAGCGCTCGTTTGAGATGGTGCTGCTGCAGACGAGATTTCTAATCCGCCCACAGCATCGACTGACACATCTTCACTCGCATCGCGCACGGAAATCGTTCCGCACGCGCCGAAAAACACGAAAAAAACAATCCAGCGATTCATGGAAAACCTCTTCAGTTGTTCACGGCAGTTATTCGCCGCGTATAAACATTGGTTCCATCTAAAAAATAGTTTGTCAAGTGTATAGGTGGTGGATAAAATGATATACTGGTAAACAATTCTTATGCCACGCCCATCACGCCGATTAGAAATGCAACGAACACAGGAAAAACGCCCAGCGCCGATGAATCGCGACGAATTTTTTGATGCGCTTGAGAAAAAAGTTTTAGAAAATCCGGGCTCAGCATTCGAACTCCAGCGTGTTTTTGAACACAACCCAGAAGACGCTATTGATTTTTTTCGCCGGTTTCCAGACAATTTTTTTGAACCTGAATCATTCTTTTTTACTAACTTTCGTGAATCACTCGCAGTGAAGCATCCTGATTTGTATGATCGTATTTGTAAGTTGACACGAGACGCGGTGCAAAAATTTCCATCGATCGATCCTGCTCATTTGTTTGGACGTGTTGAGACGCCTGATTTAGTAAACACTAAAAAGACAGGTCGTCCTGATTGGCAGCACTACATGCGCCGACAAGAGCTCGCTGTATCAAAAGCAGATTTTCCCGAAGTGGTTGAAATGATCGACGAATATTATTCTCATCAGCTTGCGCTACGAGAAATTCCACAGCCCGAATTTCCTGACACGCGAACGCCAGCGGAAAATATTGCGTGGAGTGTGGTACGCGATCGAGTGAATGTGATGAATCACGCAGTGCAGACCGGAGATTTTTTAAATATTTTAGTTGATGAAATTGGCGAGTATGTTTTGCCGAGCAAAGAAGATTTGAAAGCTGAATTTGCAGATCAACATGCGGCGGTGCGTGAATACGCGATTGACGACGAGAAGCGTCGATTGATGCGGGAGTTTCTCGTGCGGGCAGTTCCATACGAAAAAATATTGCCGCTTGAAGGTGTGTACATAACACCGCAAGAAATCCAGCGCATTTTTGATTCTTTTAGTGGAATTTCTGAAGCACAAAAAAAAGTGATTTTAAAACGTGTTGAAATTGAGCGCTGGTTGCCGCTCGATGTAATTATTGAAGGGAAACAGGCGATAGCACAACGTGAACTTTCAAAAGAATTAAAAGATTCGTTAAAAAAACGCGGGATCAATGACGATCGCTATGAATTACAGCGCGATTCGATTACGAAACAATATTCGGTAGACTGGAAAAATGCGGACGGAACCAAAACGCCAAATGAGCAACCGAAAAAAGTGCATGAATATAAGCCAGAAGATCCGAAGCATTTAAAATTTGAAACCAATTACGGGAGTGTTAACTATTGGTCTCTGTCTAGTGGAAGAGGAGAATTGGTATTTGTAATTGGTGGCGTGGCACATCCAGTATCAGCCAAAAGTGCGATAGATTTAAAATTTACTGAAGACAGACCGCTTTATGTTGACCCTGATGAGCCGATTGTGTGGATGCAACATGGACAAAGTAATGACTGTGCTGCATATCACTACAAAAAGGGATTTGGTTTTGTTGAACCGTTTAATGGACCGATAGCTAGTTATAGTGCAAAAAATGTTTCTCTGCTCGGTGCTGGTGCGAAAAAGCGTTTTATTTCTGCCTCGAACAATCATTCAAAGGTGGTATTTGATATGGAAGCTCGGCAACGTCGCCAATTTCTTTTTTTAACGGAAAAAGCTGAAGGTGCGGTTGGTAATTTTGTGTATTCAGTAAATGAAATTGATGGCGAAGTAAAAAGATATGATGTTAATGATTGGAATAATCCATCGATCGTCGTAAAACGAACTCAGGAAACGGGATCAACGACCACAGGAATTTTTTCAGAAAATAAAGCGTATTTTTTGCGCGAATATAGTGATGGATTTTTTTCTATTTATGATGACGATGGGGCGAATGTTGCAGGCGCTATGGGAGTTGGCGCGGGCTATGTACTTCACACAAGTTTGACGCACGATAAATTAAGGATAGTTGCGCGTGCAAATAATAGCGATGAGCTTTCATTATTAACATGTGAGAATGGCGCCAAACTTACAGAAACAGTTTTGCCGCCATTTCCAGCGGGTTTTGATATTACGAATCCGTCGGAAAATTCATTTGACGCGCTTTATTTTACGACGGGATCATATAAGGATGGTAACTCAGTGATCATGGCAAGCAATCGTTTGACACAACAATGTGCTGAATTAATGCCTGATAAAAGTCATGTGTGGTCAATTTTGGATAATTTGCAAGGTGCGAGTTTTGGAAGTACGTATTGTGTTGCTCAAATTGAAGCTAACGGACGTATATTTTTAAACAGTGGCTCAGAAGATTTTGATGGAAAAATAACTCCAGAATATTTAAAACATACAAACGGCTCGTTTGTTACATGTGATCCAAAATTAGATCGTGTTGCAATCGAAGTTGTCGAAGGAATTCCTGCATTTCGCGTAATAATTTATCGAGGGACGGGAAAGAATCAAAAAATTGAAGATCTCTATGAATTTCCAATTCCACAAATTTTAGGAAAAGATTCGCAGCAAAAAACTCCAGCGCTTACGGCCGAAGAGCAAGAAAAATTAGATTTGTTAAATGTGACCGTGGCGCCGACCGAAGATCGTGTTGATGCCTTTTTGAAGAAATATGCGCGGCCGGATTTATTTCCGAAAACTGTTGCAGAACGCGAGGCGCACATAAAAGAACGAGCGCTCAGTTCTCGCAGTTTCATGAATAATTTGCGTGAGATGGTAAAATCAGCGGCTGGAAATTTACCACTCGCACGTGAGTTATTTAAAACATTGGCCGCGACATCGACGAGCAAAAACGAATTGCTTGCACAAGAAATCGTTGATCTGATGTTTCCAGAGCTGCCAATCTTGCGGGCGCAGAAAGCGGCGGACGCAGCGGCTCGACAACATAAGTCGTGGGTTGCAGACACAGTGACAGACGCGATGATTCCGCAAGAAGAAACAGATTTGATCGGTGGAGGTTTACGGCCAGAATTAAAAAAAGAAAAAACCGTCATGTTTGAATTGCGCGAACCTTATAAGGGTTTGATTGTTCAGCAGCGATTCGATGCGTTTGATGCGAAAAAAAATAAATGGCTTGATCAAAAACGAACAATGTCAATTGAACCGTCGCGCGAAATGCTGCATGAAAATACAATTTCGATTCCAGTCGCACCAGGACTGACGGAAACGATTTTGCCGTGTATGCCGGGCGGCCACGTGATTGCAGATCGAGTGAAGGCACGATTTAAAAACGGGGAATGGTCGGCGCCGCTTGAACTCGACTTGAGCCTGAGCGCACCGTCGATTAAAATTCCGCGCGGTGCAGTTGAAATTGTTTTTTCTGTTCGTTATCCAACGATGCCGGCGCTTCCGCCCGAAGTTACGAATACTGAGTACGTCGCATTTAGCCGTGCGTGGCAGAGAAACGAAGCGGGTGAATTCGTACCAGATCTGCCGATCGCTCAGTTGCCGCCGGATTGCTTATTATTTGTAAATTCAATTGAAAGTTTGGCGCCGCACGAACGCGTTGCGAAAATTCAGGAATTTGTTCAAAAACAAGGATTTTATGATTTTGATAATGATGAAGTTCGAGCTGCGTCAGCGCTACTTCCATTGACGGAACAATTTCAATTGATGCGCGCCCGTGTGCGACAATTGAGTGGTCGATCGCCGGAACTCGCGCACGCACTAAAAGGAAAAATGTTTGCTGGAAAGTGTGGGGATTTTGCACAGCTGACGTATGCGATGTTTCAAGCGTCGGGACTGGTGGGCGGTGTGACGCGTGCGTACGCGACGATTGGTGGCGCGACAACACAAATTTTCAATACTAACGCACATGGAACTGCATGGGCTGCGTTTCCCGCAGAGAAAAAACATGAGTATCAGCCAATTTATGTTGATGCAACTCCACACGCCGGAACGCCAGGACATGAACAAGAATTAGCTGCGATACAATTGCCGACGATCGCGCAGCTTGAAGAACAGCAAGAAGAGGCGCGAGAGAAAGAATCTGAGCGCGCGACTGCGGAGTTTGAAAAAATTGTCGAAACATTGAACGCGCAAGATCCGTAAAAAATAAAATCAATGACGAATGGCGAACTCGAACGCGCGGTTAATGCGAAATTGTCGACGGTCGGAACCAAACCAGAGGACGCAAACGCGATTGAACACACGTTAAATATTTTATTGTACTCGCCGGTGTCGCTCGATCGCATGGATTGGGCGCGTGTGCAGGATCGCGTGACGCTGCTGACGTTTGTGGGGGAAGAATTGAAACGCGAGCGATCGCTCCATGTGCAGTATGATTCCGGAAAACCGCCGGGAACGCGCGTGATGGATTCATTTTTGCAGTTTATCGAGCGCTATCGACGACGCTATCCAAACGAGCGGCCGGAAAAAGTATATGAAACGTTGGAAAAAGTTTTTGATGATATAAAAGGAGAAATGACGCCGGATGAATATAGCGTTGCGACGGTTGTTAACACATATTTACGCGCAAAAAAGATGCTTGCGGATCGTGCGCGGTAGGATACTTGCAGATTTTATTGAGCGGAGTATGATAGAGGCCTCCCAAAAACCTCATTATTTTTGCTATGATTTTGAAAAAACTGAAAGAAAATTGGAAATCCGGCCTCACGGTTTCGCTTGTTTCGATTCCACTCTCAATTTCACTCGCGGTTGCGTCAGGCGCATCGCCAATTGATGGAATTGTCACGGCAATTTGGGCGGGTCTCATCGCCGCGCTTTTTGGGGGAAGTAATTTTAATATTGTGGGTCCAACCGGCGCGCTTTCGGGAGTTTTGGCGACGTATGCGATTGTGCACGGCGCGGATAAATTATCAGTGTTGGCAATTGCGGCTGGTGTGATTATCCTCGCTGCGTTTGCGTTAAAGCTTGAAAAATATTTGGTTTTTATTCCTGGAAGTGCGATTCATGGATTTACGTTGGGCGTTGCATTCATTATCGCGTTTAATGAATTTAATTTTGCGACTGGTTTACACGGATTGCCAGGTCATGAACGTTTTATCGACAATTTATTCGAATCATTCCGCCACGTCGGTCAAACATCATTTATCGCAGTCGGAATTTTTGCGATTTTTTTGCTCGGACTTTTCGCGTTTGCAAAATACGCGCCAAAAATTCCAGGCGCCATTGCGCTTAGTCCATTCGGTGTATTGCTCGGATATTTAAGCACGACTGGCCATCTTCCGTTTGCGTTGCAAACATTGGAAACACGTTTCGGAAATTTAACGCCGGTGTTATTTCAAGCGCGTTCATTTACGTTTGATTCGACCATAATTATTCCTGCATTTACCGTCGCGCTCGTTGCAATTTTGGAAACAATGTTATCGGCAAAAATTGGCGATACGATGACCGGAACTAAACACAACAAACGTCGCGAAATGTTGGGACTTGGTTTAGCAAATATTGGCTCAGGTTTGTTTGGTGGAATTCCGGCAACTGCAGCGCTCGCTCGAACATCGCTCAATATTAAAAGTGGCGCGACGGATAAAATGTCGGGCGTGGTAAATGCGGTGAGCATCGCGGTGATTTCGTTTATTTTATTGTCTGGTTTTAAGTTCATGCCGCTGCCGGTGATTGCTGCGATTTTGGTGTACGTCGCGCTTCGCATGATTGAGGTGCGTCACTTTTCGACCATGTACGCGTTTAATCGCATGGATTTTGCGTTGTCGATTTTGGTTGCGTTTATTACCGTCTATGAAGATCCAATTACCGGTATTTTGTTTGGAACTGCAGCGGCGCTTCTGATTTTTGTTGATAAGTTGTCACGCGGTCAATTCGAGTTGACGGCGAATCACGCGGATAAAGAAATCGAACGCGAGTTTGGCGAAGAACGTGCGTTCGTGAATGCAGGCGCACAGACGCTCGTGTACTCGATCAAAGGTCAACTCGCATACTTGAACGCGGGCGCGCATATTGATCGATTTGATCGCGATTTGAACGGGTATAAAACGATTGTGCTTCGGTTGCGCGAATTATATTTGATGGATTTGGATGGTGTTGAAGCGTTTAACGAAATTGTGCACCATATTGAACATCAGGGACGCGAAGTGTATGTGACTGGCGTCAGTCCGTTAATTTCAGACGCGCTCAATACTTCGAAAGTGTACCAGCGATTACATCACGAAGGGCATGTACTCGAAAAAACATCGGATGTTTTGACGAAATTAGGATTCGAACGGAAATAGGATCATCGGCTAGACAACAGACTGTTTATTCGCTAAAGTGCGTGGGCACTCATCATTTCTATGCCAACCCCAAAATTTCCGGAATTAGAAGAAAAAATGCTTGCCGTGTGGGAAGCTGAACATTTATTTGAAAAAACGCGCGAAAAAAATAAGAATGGAAAACCGTTCGTGTTTTTCGAAGGGCCACCAACCGCGAATGGGAAGCCTGGCGTGCATCATATGTTGCCACGATCTTTTAAAGATGTGGTGCCACGTTTTGAATCAATGCGCGGCCGTCGTGTTGACCGTAAAGGTGGATGGGACACACATGGATTGCCAGTAGAATTATTGGTTGAAAAGCAACTTGGAATTTCCGGAAAACCACAGATTGAAAATTTGGTTCCCGGCGATCCACGCGCGTCGATTATTCAGTTTAACGAAAAATGTAAGGCGAGCGTGTGGGAATTTTTGGATGACTGGATCAAAATGTCGCACCGCATGGGATATTGGGTTGATACCGACAATGCATACGTCACGTATAAAAATGAATATATTGAAAGTTTGTGGTCGGTTTTGAAAGAAGTGAACCGCCGTGGTTTTTTGTATCAAGGTTATAAAGTTGTGCCGCACTGTCCACGTTGTGGAACGGGCTTGTCGAGTCATGAAGTTGCGCAAGGATATAAGACGGTCGTTGACGAATCGGTATTTGTGAAATTTCAAGTTGTTGGCGAGGCGAATACATTTTTCTTGGGTTGGACAACAACGCCGTGGACATTGCCGGGAAATGTGGCGCTCGCGGTAAAGCCGGATGGCGATTATATTTCGTGGGAAATTTTGGATGTTGCGACAAATGCAACTGAACGAATTATTGTTTTGAAAGAATTGAGCGATAAAGTTTTTGGCGCGCCGCTTATCGAAGAAGGCGGGACTATGGTTGCACACGGGCCAGCGGGCGAGCCGGGAAAAGTGTATACCGATGTGGGTCATTTTAAAGGCAGCGATTTAGTCGGAAAAGAATATACACCACTATTTCCTTATCTCGCTGATCAAATGTCGCCAGAGCTGCGCGCCGTATCATACAAAGTCTACGCGGCAGATTTCGTCACCACGACTGACGGTACGTGAATTGTGCACACAGCTGTCATGTACGGTGAAGATGATTATGCGTTGGGATTGAAAGTTGGATTGCCGCGTATTCATACGGTTGCAGAAGACGGAAAATTTTTACCATTCGTCACGAAGTGGGCGGGCAAATTTGTAAAATCAGAAACAATCGCAAAAGAGATTATCGCGGATTTAGAATCGCGTGGACTTTTGCTTCGCGCGGAAAATTACGAACATGAATATCCATTTTGCTGGCGCTGCTCAACGCCTCTTTTGTATTACGCAAAAAATTCGTGGTTTATTAAAATGTCATCACTCTCGGGTGAAATGCAAAAACGCAATGCAACTGTTAAGTGGGTCCCAGAACACATTCGCGATGGTCGTTTTGGTGAATGGATTAAAAATGCAAAAGATTGGGCGATTTCGCGCGAACGTTACTGGGGAACGCCGCTTCCAATTTGGCAGTGTAATACATGTGGCGAGTTTGATGTGCTCGGCTCGACGGCCGAAATTTCAGAAAAGGGAATGACTGCGCCAGAAGATCTACATCGCCCATACGTTGATGAAATTTCATATGCATGTTCATGTGGCGGCTCACGCACGCGTGTGAAAGAAGTTGCGGACTGCTGGTTTGATTCAGGCGCGATGTTTGTTGCGCAGTGGGGATATCAGTGGGGCAGCGAGGGCGAAGCAAAACAACAATTCGAATCGCATTATCCAGCGGATTATATTTCCGAAGCGATTGATCAAACGCGTGGTTGGTTTTACACGTTGCTCGCGGTTGCGACACTATTGGATTTACCTGCGCCATACAAAAATGTTGTGTGTCTTGGCCATATTATGGATGCAAAAGGCAAAAAAATGTCCAAGTCACTCGGTAATGTAATTTCTCCATGGGAAATGTTTACGGCGTACGGCGCTGACGCAGTGCGCTTCCATTTGTATTCGATGTCACAGCCCGGCGATACGAAATTATTTGACCAAAAAGGTGTGGACGATGTGGTGAAGAAAGTTTTTCTCATCGTATGGAATACGCTCGAGTTCTTCAAACTATATTCAGGTCCGATCGCGGCAGAAATTTCAACAGCGCATCCGCTCGACGCGTGGCTCGTCGCACGTCTCCAAAAAACAATTAATTTTGTCACGGAAAAATTGGAAAGCTGTGAGGCGACAGATGCGTCTCGTGAACTTGCCGCGTTCGTCAATGATTTATCGACGTGGTTTGTCCGTCGTTCACGCAATCGTTTCAAAAATGGTGGCGACGATGCAGCCGCAGCAGCCGCGATGTTGCGCTATACGTTGACGACACTCGTAAAATTATTTGCGCCATTCACTCCGATGTTTGCGGATGCAGTGTATCGCGAATTAAATGGTCAGGAAATATCGGTGCACTTAACAGATTGGCCAGCGACAGCGCCGGTTAATACAGAAATTTTGGAGCAGATGGAATTATTGCGCGCGCTTGTTTCGGGTGCGCTTGAATTGCGTGCAAAAGTTGGTGTTCCAATTCGTCAGGCGCTCGCAAGTCTAACAGTTCCAAAAACTGCTGCAACGCTCGAGCCGCTATTCGAAATTATCAAAGAAGAAATAAATGTTGAAGCAGTTTTGATTGGTGATGAATTGGCGCTCGACACGAATATTACTCCGGAGCTTCGCGAAAAAGGATTGGTGCGCGAGTTGGTGCGAAATATTAATGCGATTCGTAAAACACGCGGATTGAAACCAGGAGAGATGACGAAGTTTACAATGGAAGCTCCTCAAGAAATTCAAGAATTGATTACGCGGAACGCAGAAGAATTTGCGCGTGCGACCGTAAGTTCGTTTGAATTTGGTACGGCAGGTGAGGGTGCTGCGGAATTTGAGATTGATAAAATGGTGTGTAAAATTGCGGCATAAATCGAATATCCACAGATTATTTGACAGAAAAATTCGTACTTGGTACGTTGTATATATGATGTACCAAGTTGCCGTAAATAATAATAGCAATCCATAGCTCGCACTGCGGTAACTTTGTCATATATCCGATGACCCGCAGTTAGCGGGCATTTTTAATTTAACGATCCGGGATAGTTGAGTGGTACAACGCCGTGCTGTTAACGCGGATATCGCTGGTTCGAATCCAGCTCCCGGAGCCTAAGTAAAAAGCCAAGCGACGCTTGGCTTTT
>JAPLWO010000050.1 GCA_026396555.1 Candidatus Magasanikiibacteriota bacterium | reverse complement strand
ATGTTGCCGAATGAGCCGTGTATTGTGTCCGATGAAGTACGTGAAGTATTAGATCGCGTGCAAAAACAGGGTGGCAAAACAAAATTAACGGATTTGATAACAGCGGTTGATGAGAGTGGGGAAGGTGTCCATCAGCCGGCAGATCGATTTGAAATTATTCAGGGTTTGATCGAGCCAGCGTTTTTAGAATTATTTAAAAAAGATGTAGAGGATCGGAAAAATCAGAAGCAAAAAGAGAAGCGTGAAAAAGGAGAACCCGGTGAGCCAAGTAATAATGAGCCGTTTGACGACGATCCTTTCGAGGACGCAATTCCAGATCCAATTGATTTTGAAGATTTGGAAAAAGAAATGAAGAAAATTACGGACGCGGTTGCGAAAAAAAAGGCGGATGCGATTCAAAAAGCGCTCGGCGTTTCGCAAGAAGATTACGATGCGTATAAAAAAGATTTTAAAATTGTTGAAAAGTTTATTGAGAATTTATCGAAAGCGTTTGACGCGGTAATTGAGCGACGAAAAACGTATCAGCGAAAATTGCGACGGCCGGTTGTTGAGGGTGTGGTATTAAGTCCAGCGCGAATCGCGACAGCAGTTGCGGAAATTAAGACGGGGAATATGGATTCGCGTGCGATGTTGGATTATGAGGAGCGTGAAATGATTCGGACTCGTCCATCTGATTTGGAATTTACATTGGTGTGTGATGGTTCTGGTTCGATGAAGGGAAATCAGAAGGAAATTATGCAGCGCCGGCTTGCTATTATGGTGACTGAAGCGCTTGCAGCATTTCAAGAGCGAATTGAAAAAGCGCGACGGGGCGGCGATAAAATTTCGCTTGATGTGAGTAGCGAAGTTCGAATTTTTGATAATGATGATCGGGTGGTAAAACCGTTAGGCGTGACGTTAACGCATAAAGAACGTGTCGCGATGCACCAACAATTGCGACAGTTGCGCGAAAATCAAAGTAATAATGAAGTTGCGACATTTGAAGGGATTCGCTCGGAACAATTTAATAAGGATCGAATTGAAAAATTGCAGAAAGGCGATGTAAAAAAAGTGATTTTGTTTTTAACCGATGGAGAATCTGATACTTCGGCAATTCAAGCTCAAATTGCAAGTTTAGAACGGCTCGCGGCCGGAGGTCGTGCGGCAGATAGCGATTCGCTGGTGATCGCGGGTATTGGATTTGAGGGTGGTGAGAGTGTGAGAACGACGTACGCACCGAATGGATATTACGCGGAAAGTTTTGATAAAATTAGTGATATTTTTGAGAAGTTTTTAGAGGAAATTTTGGATAAATTATAAGCTTTACAGCGGCCGTCGCGGTATGTTAAGGTTATTTGGCAATAACCTATTGCCACGGAGGGTCAGATGACGACAATAACGGCACAAGGGACAACTCACGCGCGGATCAACGTGACCTCGCTGCAACCCAAGGATTTGGCAAGTCGCGATCGAGTGCAATTCTCGCTGCGCAACTGGTACCTGAGCGCAGGTTTGGGGCCTGTGGGGCATGTGACGCTGTTCGATGACTTCGATGTTCGACGCGCGGCATGGCCCGATGTTTCTGAGCTCGTTCGGCTTGAAAATTCTCACGCGTTCGCGTTTCCAGTTCGTGAACCTGTCGCGGTGATTGAAGAATTTCCTGACGGCAACTTTTTCGGGGCATATACGTTTGTGCGCGGGAATGACGAGGATGCAGTCAACGATTACTTGGCGAGTTTGACGCGTCTGCCGAATCAAGGGCCGCAACGGCTCCACATCAACGACATCGGCGGATTGTGTATTGCGCTGCATACTGAACTCACGAGATACTGTGCACGCCCGCAGTTCGGCAAAATTGGTGCGATTTCGCAGCGCTTGATCGAAGTGGTTCCGGGTCCGTATGTGTTCGCCATGATGCGCTAGAATTTTTTTGGGGGGGTGTATTTTGATACGCTACCTGTTCGTGATCCAACCGGGGTTGCGAGCAGGTTTTTATTTTGGAAAATTTTCGTAAATTTGTTTGACAATCGACGTTTTTTTAGCTACGCTGAAGAGACGAATTATCGCTAGATATATGAAGATTTTGGTTACAGGCGTTGCTGGATTTATTGGCTACCACACGGCCGAGCGATTGATGAATGAAGGCCATGAAGTTGTTGGTATCGACAATTTAAATGACTATTATGACGTGTCGCTCAAACATGCGCGTTTGAATCGTTTGGCGCATCATGTTAATTTTGTTTTTGAAAAATTTGATCTCGCAGACCGCGAGGCAACGGCGAAATTTTTTGCGGGGCGGAAATTTGATCGTGTGATTCATCTTGCGGCACAAGCCGGCGTTCGCTATAGCGTTGATCATCCAGCGGAATATATTGATCGAAATGTGGTCGCGTTTGGAAATGTATTGGAGGGGTGTCGCGCGATACAAGCGCCGCATCTGGTTTATGCGAGCAGTAGTTCGATTTATGGCTTAAACGAAAAAACACCGTTTAGTATTCATGACGCGGTTGATCATCCAGTTTCGTTATACGCAGCGACAAAACGCGCGGATGAATTAATGGCGCATGTATACAGTCATTTATATAATGTGCCGACGACAGGTTTGCGATTTTTTACCGTCTACGGTCCGTGGGATCGACCGGATATGGCCTTGCAATCATTCGCGACGAAAATTTCGCGCGGCGAATCAATCGAAGTTTATAACAATGGCGAATTAATTCGTGATTGGACGTTCGTTGATGATATTGTGCAAGGGATTTTAAAAGCAATGGAGACAATTCCAGAGCGCGACGAGACAAATAAGGGCGATGATCCAGCAACGAGTTGGGCACCATTTAGAATTTATAATTTGGGCGGTGGAAATCCCGTAAAACTGATTGATTTTATTCGAGAATTAGAACGTGCGCTCGGGAAAACCGCAGAAATTATTTTTAAGCCGATGCGACCGGAAGATGTGTTGGTGACACATGCAGATGCGAGTGATACGATGCGTGATTTAGATTTTAAACCAAGCGTTGAATTGTCTGAAGGCGTTCCAAAATTTGCTGCGTGGTTTCTACTGGTCACGACGTGACGATTCTTGATAATCTTGCGAATTCAAATATTCATGTGCTTGATCGAATCGAAAAAATTTCTGGTCTGCGGCCGGATTTTTTTCAGGGCGATATTCGCGATGAAGTTTTTTTGGAAAATATTTTTTCGGGTGCGTAATTCGACGGCGTGATTCATTTTGCAGCGTTGAAATCAGTTGCAGAATCTTTTGAAATGCGCGACGAATATTTTTCGGTGAATGTGGGTGGAACGGAAAATTTAATTCGTATCATGGAACGTCACGGTGTTCGTCGTTTAGTTTTTTCTTCGTCAGCAGCGACATACGGCTTGCCAGAACAAAATCCAATTCCAGAAACTGCGGAACTTCGTCCGACAAATCCATACGGCGAATCAAAAGTTGCGTGTGAGGAATTGTTAACCGCGCATGCGGCGAAACATTTGAACTGGTCAATTGTGATGTTGCGCTATTTTAATCCGGTTGGTTCGCACGATTCAGCGCTTCTCGGTGAATTTCCAAAAAACGCGGCAAATATTGCGGCAATTATTATGGAAGTGTTGCGTGGCGTTCGCGACGAAGTGAAAATTAATGGAATTGATTACGAAACACCAGACAAAACATGTATTCGCGATTACATTCACATCGTTGATTTAGCGACTGCGCATTTGGCTGCGCTTGAGTGGACAACGAAACATTTGGGTGAAGTGATTTATAATGTAGGAACCGGCCGAGGGTATAGCGTGAAGGAAATTTTGGCTGCGTTCGCGACTGCGGCGGGGCAAGAAATTAAAACAAGCGTTGGTCCACGTCGAATTGGTGATGTTGAAATTGTGGTAGCGGATGCAAATAAAATCCACAATGAATTAGGATGGCGCGCGAAATATGGATTACAAGAAATTGCTGCAAGTGCGGTTGCGTGGGTGAAGAAAAATCCGAACGGCTTTGATGATTAAAACTATGGGATGTGAAATTCTTGAGCATAAGATTGCAGGTTTCCGGGCGCTGACTTTGACGAATGGAGAATATTCACTGATTGTTGTTCCAGAAAAAGGTGCGGATATTATTTCGGTGCGCGATGAAAAAAGCGATACGGAATTTTTGTGGACATCGCCGTTCGGTTTGAAATCGCGTGACGAAGTTTTGGGGAAAAATTTTATTGATAATTACGAAGGCGGATGGCAGGAATGCTTTCCAACCGGCGGGCCGGCGATTAATTATCGCGGCGCGGTGATCGGGCAGCATGGCGAAGTGCATGCGCTGCCATGGAAAGTTGTTGAGCTCGCGCAAGATCCGAATGAAATTTCAGTGACACTCGAGGTGGTGACGACAAAGACGCCGTTTCGATTGCGAAAAAAAATTACCATGCGCAACCATTCGGGCATGATTGAAATTGATGAGTGGGTGACGAATGAAGGCAGCGAAGATTTGCCGATTATCTGGGGACATCATCCAGCTCTGGGTGGAAATTTTTTGGATGAGAATTGTAAAATTGATACGCTCGCGGCGCGCGTTTTTTCGTATACACTTCCGGAAAATGCGGAGACCGGACAATTCGCGCAAAATGTTTCGGGCGCGTGGCCGATGCTACAAAATAAACGTGGCGAACTCGTCGACGTGTCGGAAATTCCGCCCGCATCGGCGCGAACCGCAGATATGCTTTTTATCGACGGATTTACTGACGGCTGGATTTCGATTACGAATCGTGAGCGAAAAGTCGGCATCGCATATTTGTTTGACCCGAAAATTTTCACAACTATGTGGTTTTGGCAGATGTACGGCGGCGGCACCGGATATCCGTGGTATGGTCGCGCGTACACACTCGCGCTTGAACCGTTTACGGGCATCCCAGACCCGCGCGCAGCAGACATTGACGCTGTTGCCGGCACTCGAACAGTTAAAGCTCGCGAAACGCTCCACAATCGGTTGCGCGTCCTGTTATATCACGGAATTAAGGGCGTGGGCCGCATTACTCCCGACGGCGTGATTGTTCCACGTATTTGATTTCCACGCAGCATTGACGCGTTCGCTTAAATCAGCTAAAATTTACGGCAACACTATGCAGGTCGTCCTCAAAAAGCTCGGGCTTTCAGACAAAGAAATTGCAGTGTACACAGCGCTTCTCGCGCTTGGTTCTGCATCGGTTCGTCAAATTGCAGATGCGGCAAAAGTGAACCGAGGAACGACCTATGATATTTTGAAATCATTGATGGCTGATGGACTTATCAGTTACATTAATCAAGACAAGAAACATTTTTTTTCGGCTGAAGATCCCGCACATTTAAAAGGGCTCGTGCAAAAACAAAAAGATCAGTTGTCGGAATTGGACGCTGAACTCGAAGAATCGATTTCAGAATTGCAGTCGCTCCACAAACGTGGCGGCGAAAAACCAGTCGTGCGATATTTTGAAGGAAAGCGCGGTGTGCGTGCGTTGTTGACGGATGTGCTGGCCGCAATGGAAACGGCGCCGGAAAAATTATATTACGTGTATTCATCGTCAGGCTTGCGTGAACAATATCGCGAAGCATATCCAACGTTTACCGAAGATCGAATCACAAAAAATATTCGTATGCAGGCGATTGCGCTCGGCAGCGGCGGTTCGACGTCGGGGTTGGATGAGCGAAAATGGTTAACGCAAGAAGAAGGCTCGCCGACGTACACCTTGATTTATCACGGCCACATCGCACACATCGCGAATGACGCGGGCGGCGGATTGGTCGGCGTGATTATTGAGAACGACGCGATTTATCAAACGCAAAAAACAATTTTTCAGTCACTGTGGAAAACGTTGAAATAACTGATATGGAAGCACAAAACTTTTCACGAGTCGGCATTGTTATCTTGGGTGCAGGCGAAGGGAAGCGCATGAAGTGCGAAGGCGTGCCAAAAGTGTTGGTACCGCTCCACGAGAAGCCGATGATTTCTCATATTTTAGAAAATTTAACTTCAGCGCCGCTTCACGCAGATCCAAATCCGATTATCGTTGTTGGATTTAAGGCCGCCGTTGTTAAAGAAGCGCTCGGTGATTCGTATCGCTACGCGTTGCAGGCTGAACAGCTCGGGACTGGTCACGCAGTTATGCAGGCGCGCGATTTAGCGGAAGGTCGCTACGATCATATTGTAGTGTTGTACGGCGATCAACCGTATGTTACCGCGAATGTTGTTAATACTTTGGTCGACACGCATCTTGCAGCTGATGCGACGATGTCGATGATGACAATTGAAGTTCCAAATTTTGAGGGATGGCGCGCGGGATTTTATAATTTTAGTCGTGTGATTCGTGATGAACAGGGTATAATTGTGCGAACTGTTGAGCGTAAGGATGCAACGCCGGAAGAGATGGAGATTAAAGAATTAAATCCGTGCATTTATTGTTTTCGCGCGGATTGGCTCTGGGAACAGTTGCCAAAATTGGAAAATCAAAATGCGCAAAAAGAATTTTATTTAACAGATTTGCTTGAGGTCGCGACAAAAAATGGTGAGCCGATCGCGTCGTTTGTCGGAGATCCGATTGTGGCGCTTGGTGCGAATACGCGTGACGAATTGGAATTGTTGCACGCGGTAAAAGACGAGGAATAATTTTTAAAATAAAACACTCCATGTTTCGCAGCATGGTTAGTGCGATGCAAAAGATGGAGTGGGAGAAACGGGAACTGCTGACTGACGGCCGCTCGATGCGGTTACGCTTCTTCGCGGCGCGATTTGTAGGCGCGAGAGATCCCCGTTATCAGGGAGAA
>JAPLWO010000048.1 GCA_026396555.1 Candidatus Magasanikiibacteriota bacterium | reverse complement strand
TTTGTCCAAGTGACAATTCACCATGTTGTGTTGATGGACCATCTGCGATAACGTCACCCTTTTTCAATTTCTGTCCTGGAGCAACAGTCACGCGATGGTTCACACTGGTTGACGCATTCGACAACAAATATTTGTTGATGCGGAATGTGTGGCGTGTACCAGATTTGCCATGCATAATTACGTGGCCACCATCTGATTCAACGATTTCACCATCTTCTGGAGCAACTAATACGTGGCCTGAATCAACCGCAGCGCGGCGTTCAAAACCTGTACCAACATATGGCGCGTCAGGGCGAACACAAGGAACTGCCTGACGTTGCATGTTCGTTCCCATCAACGCACGTGTCGCATCATCGTGTTCAAGGAAAGGAATCAATGAAGTTGCAACTGAAATAATTTGGTTTGACGCAACGTCAACGTAATCAATTAAATCAACAATTTCAATCGAAGCTTTTCCATTCTTACGAACACCGCCACGCTCTTCAACAAAGTAACCTTTTTCGTCGAGTGGCATTGTTGCTGCAGCAGTCACTGATTTTTCTTCAACAAACGCGTTGATATATTCGATCACCATCGTCACACGTGGACGAACTGGAATCATGGTCCAATCAGATTCTTCTTTTAATTTTTTTGCAATTTCTTTTGTAATTTCTTCGTGGCGATCAACAATTACTTTTCCTTTTGAATTGGTAAGTGCTTCACGAGCCTGTTCGCCAACTGCAGCGGTTCCGTCATTTGCAACTTCCTTCAACACTTTGCGATATGGCGTTTCGATAAAACCAAATTCATTCACGCGCGCAAACGTTGCCAAGTGACCAACCAAACCAATGTTCGGTCCTTCAGGAGTTGCAATCGGACAGATACGTCCGTAGTGAGTTGGATGCACATCACGAACTTCAAAGCCTGCACGATCACGTGACAAACCACCTGGACCCAAAGCTGACAAACGTCGTTTGTGTTCAAGTTCCGCGAGTGGATTAATCTGGTCCATGAATTGTGAGAGCTGTGAAGACATGAAGAATTCACGAACTGCCGCAATAATTGGACGTGCGTTAATCAATTTATTTGGGTTGAGACCGGTCACATCCATCGTTGACATGCGGTCGCGAACGATACGTTCCATACGAGCCAAACCAATGCGGAAACGATTCTGCATGAGTTCTCCTACCGCGCGAATACGGCGGTTTCCAAGATGGTCGATATCATCAGCTTCTTCTTGTGTAACGTTGAGACGGATCACTTCGCGAATAATCAAAATTAAATCTTCGCGGCTGAGTGTACGGAATTCTTTGCGATCAATATCACCGCGTTCGCCCGTAACTGCAAAACGCTGGTTGAATTTGTAGCGACCCACACGACCCAAGTCATAGCGATCGAAGTTGAAGAACATCGCATGCACCAACGATTTTGCATTATCTGAAGTTGCAAGATCACCTGGTCGAATACGTTTGTAGATTTCAATCAAACCTTCTTCTTCATTTGCTGCAGGATCTTTTGCAAGTGTTGAACCAACAAAATCAATCGTTGGATGGTTGTTAACGTCAGCAAGTTCTGATTTGATTACTTCTGTGTCGCCGTAACCAAACGCACGGAGCAATGTTGAGATCGGCGCTTTACGCTTGCGATCAACTTTACACCAGAGCACGTTATTCATGTCTGTTTCAATTTCAATCCATGCACCACGATTTGGAATAATTTTTGCACCGTAATAGCGACGGCCACGCAAAACTTCTGAGGTGAAAAAAACACCCGCTGAACGAATCAGCTGCGAAACCACCACACGCTCAATACCATTCACGATAAATGTACCGTTATTGGTCATGAGTGGGAGATCACCCAAATATACTTCTTGTTCACGTGATTCCTTTGTACGACGATTCATCAATTCAACTTTCACGCGAAGTGGCGCTTCATACGTAATATTCTTCGCACGTGAAGTTGCTTCATCAAACTTTGGTTCGTCGATAAAGTAGTCCTTAAATGAAAGTTCGAGATCGCGACCCGTGAAATCACGGATAGGTGAAATTTCGTCGAACAATTCACGCAAGCCAAAATCGAAAAACCACTTATAGGAGTTCGTCTGCAAATCAGTCAACGGAGGAAGCTCCATTGCTGGCTTGCTGTTAGTAAAGTACACGCGTTCTGGGGCGATTTTGCGGTTTCGTTTAAACTGCATAGTTTAAGAAACAAAAAGACCCTTACCCCTCTGCAGGGATAAAGTTTTATTAGATTTTAGCTGTGAGAGATGCGAACAAAAGGCAAGGAATGCATGGGGTTTGGGATCCTTGCACGCAGAATGGTTGATTTTTAGCCAAATCTTTCCCAATCCACGCTCATCAGTGCGTATATAATATCGCTTATTTAAGCCGTTGTCAAGCTGTCAAGTGCTGTTTTATCCCCATTCTGTACCCATGTGCATAACTAACCTAAAAAACGTGTAATGTCAGGGCTTGACAAGATTCTCAATACGTGATATGCTTATTCGTTCGGTTGAGAAGCCGGGCGCGCCCTTTAAACAAACATAACGCACACGTCCTCTAAATAAGGAGGGTGAAAACACCTTGGCTTTTGTCAAGTTGTCGGTTGCAGCAAAAGACTTTGTGGGTTTCGACTCATGGGCTCCGGCGCTGTCCTCCACGAGCATGCGTATCTTCGGATGCAATATAGCTCACCTCACCTCCCTATTTAGGGGACGTTGCGTATAAGCCGACATGTTGTCGGTAACATACTGTAACGCACTGACGCGGCAGCGGCCGCGAGTCTTGGAGAATGACCATGCGCAGCACGAACAAGAAAAACACTCCTTCCCTCGCAACGCTGAAGCGGCAGGCCCGCACGGTGCGCAAAAACGCGCTGTTGAGCGAGATCAAATGGTCCGCGGAAATGACCCTGTACCTGTCCGGTCAGTTGCCGGCCGGCTGGCCGTTGAACACCGACGGTTCGCCGCGTCTGCCCCAGCGGCCGCGGAATTTCAAGGGCGTGAAGCCCTACCCGAATCCGATCATCGACAAGTTCGACGACGAGACCCCGCGCAAGCGCGTGATCTTGACCAAGCCGTTCGACATGCCCGAAGAAGGCTGGGCGCTGTTCCTCGACACGTGCGTGGAGTTCCATCAGGAGTTCCAAGCGGCGGAAGTCGATGTGAACACCGTGGAGGTGATCGGCGCTGAGCATACGTTCAACTGGCACCGCGCAAAGAACATCAGCGAGGCCGAAAAGGCCCACCTGGTGTTCACGGCAACCGGTTCGACGTGGCTCAACACCAGCGCGAGCAAGCCGATCGTGCAGAAGCGCGACTCGGAAATGCTCGCGGCGTTGAAGCCGCGCACGACGATTTCGGCCGCGAAAGTGGTTGAACCCGTCGTTGCCCAAGCCAATCCGGTGGAACGCAAGCCGGTTGGTTGCACGAAGAAGACGATGCGGGAGCTGCTCGAGGAAACTCTGCAGAATCCGATGCGCTTCGCTCGGGCGACCTGCTAGAAAGTTCAGGTTACGAACATCAACACGTGCAGGACAGCCTGCGCAGAATGGAGGAAGTCATGAAAGGAATGAGCTCAACGTTTCTCGGTCGGGTCGAACGTTCACAGGAAGCCATGGGCGGTGCGATGCGCAGCTCCGGCTTGCGGGACTCGAACCCCGTCCCGACGCCGCGTCGTACGGTGACGCAGGCGTGGCACCAGCCGCGCCGCACAGAGGTCGTCGTGTTCGCACGCTCGCTTGAGGAAGCCTTCGGCCCCTCGACGAAGTGCGCGGCGCACGCGTAAGTCAAGAGTCCGCCAAGGACAAAGCCCGGCCCGCGAATTGCACAACCTGCAGTTCGTCGGCCGGGTCATTTTTTTTATTATGATTCGTTGACACAAAGTCGTAATTTTGATAACGTCCAAGACGTTCACACTGAACCCCAACCATAGCAAGGAGGCTCTGATGCCGGTTCTAGCAAGCTTGATCATTGAAACACTGTTGTTCGTGATCTACGCGATCGAACGAAAAAATGACGACCAAGAGCGTATCAAAGCAATGGTCGGCATGATTCGAAAAACAAGTCCGTACGATCCAAACCCGAAAAGTCGGGCGTTCGGAGCGATCGTGCAACACGGCACGTTTGACTACATCGCACAGATTTTGTACTTATCGCCCGTGCTCACGCTGTTTTTTCACCCCGAACTTGCGCCGATCCTTCTCTGGCTTGTAGCCGCAAGCGCTGGAATCCAATTTGTGCTGAGCGTTGGCGTGCGCGCCCTTGTCCTGAAGGTGCTCGTTCCGAAATTCATCGCGTTTGGCAAGTGGATTATGGCTGAACGCATAAAGCAAGCAGCAAAAGATAACATCAAGGATACCAAACCAGCCCCAAATATCAAGGACATGGAGGATTGGCTCGCATTAGCTCAAAAAAAGCCGCTCAAACCGATCCTTTCCGCTGTCTTCAGTATCATTGCCATCGTTCACATAACCGCAACCATGTTATGGCTCGGCGACAATTACAGTTGGGCGAAACCCATGGTTGCGATTCTGCCGTTTGTGTACGTGCTGCTCAAACGAATTCTCGGCGCAGTCTTCAAGCTGCACATTGATATGTATCCGGAGTCGAGTGCGACAGAGCCATCGAAGTAAATCATCTTGACTTTCCGGCGTCTGACTGCTAGTGTTTTGTCAGCAGTGAAAAATCAAGAACGGTTGATAAGAGTTGTGGAAACGTGTTGACAGCGAGGAGGTGTGTTTAGAAACAGCACGCCTTTAAAGAATTCGTAATAGATCGCTCGCCGAATGAATCCCACTCATAACCACTTGGTGCGCCTCGTAACAAAGGTGCGCGTAACTGTTAGGTGTAGAGAAAGCCCGCGCTTTCTCTACACCGTTTTTTTTATTATCGGCACTTTTTTAAAACTCGTAGCAAACCCAAGAATTATATTGTGTGCAGAAGCTCGTCTCGGAGGTTGCGTCAGCTTGGTGTTTCGCTTTGCGAAACTGACGCGACCGAGAGACAGCGCAACGCGTCGCAGGAACGCGTTGACGCGTGAGCTGATGTACACAACATAATTCTTAGATATTTTTAGTTTCAAAAAAGTGCTATAATAATTGACGCAACATTTTTACATGCCAATCCGCACATCTCCCAACCGAAATCCAGTCGAACAGCAACCAACACGCCGTACTACTCGCACACGTGAACGCTCACCACGCCGTGAAACAAACGCTGCTCCATCAGGAACGCCAACCGGAATTTCAAAACCGCTCAGCAACGAAACCAAGCGAATCTTAATTCCGATTTTACTTGCACTCGCAGCTTTGCTCTCGGGCCTTTCACTTTTTAGCGCTGCTGGTGTTGTTGGAATATTTATTGATAATTTTTTGCGCCTTATTTTCGGCGTCGCACGTTACGTTGTTCCTGTGTTACTCGTTGTTTGGGCCGTGATTTACGAACGCGAAGAACAGATGGAACGAAAACCACATCACATTATTGGCTTCACGTTATTTTTACTTTCGATCAACGCACTCGCGCATATTTTTGTTCCGGTTGATGACATGGTCAGCATCGCAATGCAAGGTTACAACGGTGGATTAGTTGGCCTCATTCTCGCCTATCCGCTCATGCGCTACACCAGTATTTATGCAGCAGTTCCCGTTCTCTGCATTTTTACACTCCTCTCAATCATGCTCATTGCAAATGTGACACTGTCACAAATCGGTCGCGCGATCGGTGGATTTTTTGGCGCGATATGGAATTGGTTTGCGAGTAGTTTAATGTTTACACGAACCGCAGTTGCAACAACCGCGACCGACGAACCGCTTCCAGAAATGTCGCAGCATCGAATTCCAAGTGCAGCAGCGCCGGCAAATCATGCGGCAGAAGAAGAAGTTTCTGAAGTTGAAGAGGCTGTGGAAGAAGAGGAAGAAATTCCAGAACCAGCTGCAGCAGGCGCGCCAATCAAAGGTGTGCAAGAAATGTTGCCAGTTCCTGCAAAACGTCGCGCTGTTTTTAAACCGCTTCCTGCGTTTGATTTGTTGCAAGCAAATAAATCAAAGCCAGGTGCGGGCGACACAAAATCAAACGGACAAATTATTGTCGACACGCTCAAACAATTTGGAATCGGATGTGAGCTCGCAGAAGTGCGAACTGGTCCTTCAGTTACGCAGTATGCAATTCATCCAGATCGCGGCGTAAAAATTTCTCGCATCACTGCACTCAGCAATGACCTCGCGCTCGCACTTTCTGCGCATCCAATTCGTATCGAAGCTCCAATTCCGGGAAAACCATATGTTGGAATTGAAGTACCAAACGAACGTGTCGCACTCGTAACATTGCGCGAACTTTTGGAAGCAGAAGAATTTCAACGTCGTTCAAGCAACATGCAAATGTCACTGGGAAAAGATGTGTCTGGAAAAGTGTGGCTCGCAGATTTAACAAGAATGCCGCACTTATTAGTTGCAGGTGCAACCGGTTCTGGAAAAACAGTTTGTTTAAATACTTTGCTCTTAAGTTTACTCTACCAGAACACTGACGAAACATTGCGCATGATCATGGTGGATCCGAAACGCGTGGAATTAACTTTGTATAACGGTTTGCCACATTTGTTAACGCCAGTTATCACTGACACGCAGCGCGCGGTTAATGCACTCAAATGGACGATTTCAGAAATGGAACGCCGTTATGATTTATTATCGAAAGTTGGATCGCGCGACATTTTGTCTTACAACAAAAAAATGCCGCAGGAAAAATTACCATACATTGTTTTTGTTATCGATGAGCTCGCAGATTTGATGATGCAATCGGGCGCCGAAATGGAAGGCGGAATTGTTCGCCTCGCTCAAATGTCACGCGCGGTTGGTATTCATTTAATCGTTGCGACACAACGTCCATCGGTTGATGTGATTACCGGTTTGATGAAAGCAAATATTCCTGCACGTATCGCGTTCTCTGTTGCGTCAGTTACGGATTCACGCACGATTTTGGATTCGGGTGGTGCAGAAAAATTATTGGGTCGTGGAGATATGTTACTCCAAACCGCAGACATGTCACGTCCAAAACGTATTCAAGGTGCGTTCGTGAGCGAAGAAGAAATGAAAAAAGTTGTTGACTATTGGAAGTCAGACACAGCGCCAGAATATAATCCACTCGTCGTTGAAAAACCTTCGGCTGGCTCGAGCACTGTATTCGGCGATAAGGGCGAAGAGCATGATTCGCTATACGACGAGGCAAAAGAAATTGTTATCGAATCTGGTAAAGCTTCAACATCACTTTTGCAACGCCGTTTGAAATTAGGATACGCACGTGCAGCTCGCATCATTGACGAACTTGAAGCAGCGGGAGTTGTAGGTCCGGGCGATGGTGCAAAACCTCGAGAAATTTTGGCATTAAAGTCTGCAGATGCTACAATGCTAGAGGTAAATAGTGGCATGCTCGACGTGATGGATGCCGAAGAAGTTCCTGCGGGTGATGAAAGCGAATTTGATGCGGACGTTGCACCGTGGGATGTCGAAGAAGTTAGCGAAGAAGATTTAGAAAAAGAACATGACGAATAAACGTTTGTGTAACGAACTGAATCCGTTTGATAGCGAGCACGAAGGTCGCGGTCAAGCGCATGCATTTCAGCTTCGTGGAAAATATATTTTTCAATCAGTGCCGCGACCGCGTTCATGTGGACGAGGACCTGCGTCATTTCGTTGGCTGATTGGCGCGTTGAGCGCACTCGCATTTTTCGGTTTCATTGGTTTTCAAATTTGGCACGTTGTTGCGCCGCCACAATTAGTGATCGATTCACCAACTGACGCAAATGCAGTGACCGCAGATCCTCAAGTTATGGTCGCCGGACACACAGCTCCAGAAGTTTCAGTTGAAATTAATGGTCAAGAAGTGTTTTCACATGCTGATGGAACATTCGCGCAGCCGGTTGAGTTGCAATATGGCGCAAACAACATTTCAATTCGCGCAACAAAAAAACACGGCCTCTTTACAATTGTCTCACGAACAATTATGCTGAAAGCTCCGAATGCTGCAGCTTCCCCTCTCTCCCTTTCCCCTAGCGCGACATCGGAACATCCCCTCAATTAAGTTTTCGTTCAGTTAGTAAAATAGATCCTTCCAGTTATTCATGAAGACTCATAGCGATTCGCGCTATGGGCTTATTTTTTTCTTAGAAATATGGCAAAAAAGAACGAGGTGAATGAGAAATTAAAAGCAGCCGATGAAGCGCTCGCGCAAATTCGCGAACGTTTCGGCGATGGGGCAATTATGACGCTTGGCGAAAGCCGCGCGATGCAAGTTGATTCTGTGACGACCGGTTGTTTATCTTTGGATATCGCGCTCGGCGTTGGTGGTGTGCCACGCGGACGTGTGATTGAAATCTACGGCCCTGAATCTTCAGGTAAAACAACGTTGGCACAGCATATTGTTGCGGAAGTTCAAAAGTTGGGCGGTATCGCTGCATATATTGATGCAGAACATGCGCTTGATCCGGAC
>JAPLWO010000041.1 GCA_026396555.1 Candidatus Magasanikiibacteriota bacterium | reverse complement strand
GCGCTGCATGACCGGCTCTTCGCTGCCGACACACATCAGCGTGACTTCATTGCCATTGGCGTCGAGCAGCGAAATCCGATTCAGCACACCATGGTGGCCGCTCGGGATTTTCACCGTGCCATCAGGCGACACATTCTTGGGGATCAACACTGCCCGACTCTTCGGATGCAGCGTAATGCCAATCGTATTAATCATCCTGCGAACTCCTGATTGTTCCCACTGATTACTCCGAGCCCTGTGCCCTTCAATAACTCAACAGGAATTGGAGAATAAATATGCCTTATTTTTTTAAAATTGTCAAGTCAAATAGTGCAACTAAGTCAAAATTACAACACCAGAAGCTTTAGTCAAACGTTTGAACAATAGATAATTTTTACCCGCCAACATTCGAACAAAACCATTACTAATTACCTCTTCAGGCGGAATATCCCTAATTGTTTTGTACCTAACCTTAAGTTCTGCAACTTTATCAGTAAGTTCTTTTTCTTCATGTAAAACAGCTCGATCTGAATCATTTAAATCGACTGTTTTTGCTCTTCCGTCTAGAAAAAATCCCGTTAAAATTTCACGATAATTTTTGAGTATTTTTTCAGTGTTACCCATTTTTAAACCACTGTGATTTTCTTGACCGACCTCTTTAAAAATATCTTGCGCAGTTTTCTGAGCATCTGCAAATTTTTCAAGCGTAATAATTTGCGAAGAAAATCGTCCACCATTTTCCGCAAGGCCTGAATAATCTTCTACAAGATGAAACCCTGTCGCCTCGGCGAATAATTTAAACTTTTCCATGTCGAGCATCTGCATACTATAAATCATGCTAATCACCGCTCGACCGCCATTTTTTAACACACGATTCATTTCACGTAGTACATCGATACGTTCAAATTTTCCTTTACTCGGAATAAACGCACTGTCCTGAAATGCCATCGCACAATTTAAATAGTCGACAGAACCAGATTTGATCGGCATTTTCGTCCAACTTCCGGTTCGAGTTTTTCCAGATGTTGAATCTTTAAAATGATGTCCATTTATATCCAAACTAAAAACGGATTCCTGATTTGCATTACCGATATGATGACGCAACATTTCCGGTCCTGATGCAACATCAAGAATTGCAAGGGCCGCAGGATGTCGTCCTGATTTTTGAATCATTTCATTAATCAGCGTTCCTGAAACACGATTTGTATTAGCTTGATAACTACGCGCACCAACCTGACGATATCCTTCAGCATAATCTGCACCCCACGTTTCTAAAAATTTAACAATTGACTCTTCACCCAATTCTTTCATGTGACCAAACATTTGTGAAAGACGCTGTCTCCACGAATAATATGTTCGCGCAAGTTCAGGATTTAATTCAAAATCAGCATCCTCACCCGTTGGATTTGATTCAGCCTTTTCAAGCATTCGCTTATCAAGCTCTGAAATCGGAATACCCTTTAAAATCTTCTCAACCGCTGCGTATTTACGCGCAATATATTTATGAATTCCTTCGTCTAAAGTGCCGGATACAATCATCGTCCTTTCCTGAATTGGATGTTGCAGCCCCGGTCGAAACACACGTGCTTTTTGTTGACGTAAATCAGATTCAGTCCACGGCTCGCTGTAAACAATTGTCACCTCGCCACCGACCAAACTAATACCAACGCCCATCGCATCGCCACTTCCACCGAGTAACATCGGATCAACTCCGTTGTTAAATTCATTCTGAATTTTCGGGCGTTGTTTTTTATCATCCTCACCATGAATCGTTTCGATTTTAACATTCGGAGGTAAGCTAAGCTGATCTATAACAGCATTTCTGCCACGCAAAATTCCGCTAATCAAATGGTTAACAAGTAATAAAACTTTCGATTTGGTTTTAAAAATTTCCTGAAGCTCATTTCTGAGCGCGACAATTTTCGCACCTTCGATTCCTGGCGTTGTATCAAGTAGTGCGGGATTCATCAAAAACTTCATGAGCGTTTTCATTTTTTCAGTTGCAGTCAATTCATCAAGTTCAAGAATCGCCTCATACATATCAGCTTCATCCGGCGATAATTTTACTTCAACAATTTTTTCTGCGCGCTCTGGCATTTCAACAACATCTTCCAATTCTTTCATTTGCATGTGTGGAATTAAAAGTGCGCGTAAATTAATCGCATCGCCATGAATAATGTCACGCACCAATTCAGCGCTCGACATGTCAGCAAATTTTTCTGGATACAACATTTTTAATGTCAGCGCAACATCACGAACTTTATTAGGAATTGGCGTCCCCGAAAGAATCGCGAGATATTTATTTTCTTTCTCACCCTGCTCTAATTTTCTCACGAGCGGCATCAGTGCGCGCGAACGCACCGCAGCTTTTTTTCCTGCTTTAATATTTTTAAGTTCATGCACCTCATCAACGATCAACATGTCTGGATCGAGTTGTTCGAGGAGTGGCGCATATCGACCATTTAGGCGGCCATGTGAAACAATAATATAATCGTATTGATCTTTTGTAACGTCTCGAAGTTGTTCTGGATTTTCAACGACTAAAACACGTGGTGCCTGACCTGGTTTAAAATAACCTTTCCGTTCTGGATCGTCAGATAAATAATCTTGCCACGTGCCGACTACTACCGCCGGCACAACAACGACCGCGCATCCGAGTTTCATGTGCTCTTTTGCCATAATCACTGACGCACTTTTTCCAAGACCCATTTCATCTGCGATGAGCATTCGTTTTTTATCTTGCAACTCTTTCATGTTGATCTTCTGATTGAGATCAGGAAATTCACGGCCCTCAGCGAGATGATCAACAAATTTTTCTGGTTTATGAAATTTCTGAATCGCGTCAGCAAAATAAGTTACAACATCTTCGATAACCTGATCTAAAAATTCATTAGTATCATCTCCGAGTTCATCAATGATATGCACGAGATACCCATAAATAATTTCATAGCTATCACCCTCAACACCTTTTTTCCGCTCCTGAAAATAATATTGCAAACAGTGACTTTTCATTGTTTCATACAAACCCTCACGAAAGGTTGTATCTGATAAAAATTCTTTTGCCTCGCCTAAATCTTTTAAATGAAATTCGTGTTTCGCCGCAAGAAAATCCCCGAGATATTCTCCGAGACAACTTTTTACACGTTCAACCGGAATGCCGCGAAATTCAGGACGAAATTTATATAGGAGATCGATGGCACGGGAGGCGCCAAAAACACCAATGAGCGATCGAATGTTTTGAGATAAGCCATCTTTTTCTTGTTCATCTTTGCTCAAATCTTTTTTTAAACGATCTTCCAGTTCTTTTGATTTTTCTAC
>JAPLWO010000004.1 GCA_026396555.1 Candidatus Magasanikiibacteriota bacterium | reverse complement strand
AAATGGGTGGCAGCGAAATGCATTATTGGCAGCCTCTTTAATTTCGAGTGTGTGCGCGTATGGTACCAAAGAAACATCTGTGACGTTGATTATTTTTCTGTGCATGACGTTATATGTGTCGGCTGGTGGAGTTAAAAAATTATTTCAAAAATCATATCTTATTTTTATAGTGCTTTCTTGTGCATTGTGGATTTTGTATTTATATTTGAATGTTTTAATGCATGGAGATCTCGCGCAATCAGCGGGACAATCATCTTCTTTGTCGCATGCGACAGCGTTGTTGCGCGCACCAATCATTTTTGCTCACATGATTGTTGATGTAACGCCTTTTTTAAATCAGATTACAGCGACGGTTTTGTCAATTGGTGTGGTAGTCGGCATATATCTGCTCTTACGTTTTCATGGAAAAATTAGTGGAGTAATAATTGGATTGTTGTGGGTCTGTATCGGTTTAGTTCCGACAATTTTTCTTCCGTCGATGCATTGGTGGGACTCGCTCGCATCACGTTATACATATCTTCCACGGGTGGGACTCGCGACTGCTGTCGGATCGCTTCTCACTGTTTTGATTCGAGATGAACGAGTGGCACGACTTGCAAAACCATTTGTGATTTTATTGATTGCAGTTGTTTTTATTCAATTTGCGCAGATGATATACACTGTCACCACAACGTATTCTCGTGTGTATGCGACAGGCATTGCATTGGAAACGAGTGCTCGTATGATAAAATCTGAACATGCATCGATTGTAATCATGGAACCAAACCGACCATTTGAAGAAAATCAGGCACATATTTTTGGTGTGATGAATGTGGTCAGCGGTATCGATATGTCGAACGTTATTTTTACGGATTCAAAAAATAATACAAAAGAATTGCATATTTCTAACGGTACTGCAGTTTTACGTTGGGTTCCTGCGGCGTATAGCTATGTATTGATTTTGCCGGACAAAGAAATTAAAATTCAAACTCGTCTTTCGAAATGGTAACTGTATAGGGGGTGTGGATAAATAGCTGTTGCATGTAAAAAATGCTATACTCAAATTGCTCGTTCTGCTGAAGAATAGGATTTTTTTATATTCTATCCAGCTTTTAAAATTAAATATGAAAACGCCGTGCAGTGTTTCGGGAATCATGACATTTCTGTTCGTGATCCTCGGTCTCGTCGGTCCGTCAGCTGCTTTTGCTGCATCATCTCCAAGTCTTGGTACTGCAAGTACGTACTCCATTTTATCGGGCACAACTGTCACCAATACTGGCGCAACTACCGTTAGTGGCGACGTTGGTATTTATCCAGGTGCTGGCACGGCGCCAAATGTAACAGGTTGGGGAACGGTAACGTTAGGTGGTACGCTGCATGATACTGATACTGCAGCGGCAAATGCGCAAACAGACAAAAATACTGCATACGGCGCACTTGCCGCACAAGGTTGTATTACGACTTACGCAGGTACCAAAGATTTGGCAGGATTAAATCTCGTTCCGGGTGTGTATTGTGCAGATTCATTTCATTTAACAGGTACACTGACTTTAACAGGCAGTGCGTCAGACGTCTGGGTTTTTAAATCAGCCAGCGATCTCGTTATGACGGGCGGCACCGCAGTGAAGGTTGTTTTTTCAGGCGGCGCGGTACCATGTAATGTATGGTGGCGTGTCGTAAGTTCAGCAACATTTGATCCGGGCAGTTCATTGGCAGGTAACATTCTTGCTGATACAAGTATTACATTCGCAACAGGTTCAAGTTTGAATGGTCGCGCGCTCGCTCGCACCGCCGCTGTGACGCTCGACGCTGCCTCAATCACAGGACCGACATGCTCGACTACTCCAGTTCCAGAGTCTACTGCAACAATCTCATCGAACACGATTACTGTAATTAAACAAGTAATTAATGATAACGGGGGAAAGGCTATTTATTCAGATTTTCCATTGTTTGTAAACGGAACACCAGTCGCAAGTGGTGAAAGTGTTCGCGCAATTCCAGGCATGTACACGGTTACTGAAATGAATCGGGCTGGTTATGCAAGCTCGTTTACGGGAAATTGTAATGCCAGTGGTGTTATTGATCATGGTGGAATAAATACACATGATGATGTGTGCACAGTCGTGAACAATGATATCGGGGCACCGCCTGTTGTGGTGGCACCACCGCTTATTGATGTGGTCAAAGTACCAAGTCCGCTTGCATTGCCAGCGGGTCCAGGTTCTGTTATATATACGTACACTGTAAAAAATATCGGAACAGTTCCAATGACGGGCGTAACATTGGTGGGTGACGTGTGCAGTCCAATCATTCTTGACTCGGGAGACACTAACCATGACACAAAACTTGATGTCAATGAAACGTGGGTTTATCGTTGTACAGCTAGCTTGACGCAAACAACAAAAAATACAGTTGTTGCAACAGGTCATGCAAATGGTTTGACTGCGATTGATGTTGCGAGTGCAACAGTTATTGTCGGAGTGCCTATTGTGCCACCACTCATTCATATTACAAAAGTACCAAATCCATTAGCGCTTCCAGCGGGCACAGGAACAGTGGTTTATACAAATGAAGTTTCAAATCCAGGTACAGTTGCGTTAAGTAGTGTACATGTTTCAGACGATAAGTGTGACGCTGTTACATTTATCTCAGGCGATACAAATAAAAATACATTGCTCGATGTTAATGAAACGTGGACATACACATGCCAAGCAACACTGACTCAAACAACAACAAATACAGTTATTGCAACCGGTATTGCAAATGGACTAACCGCAACTGATTTTGCATTAGCTACGGTTGTTGTCGCGGTTCCTAAATTACCAAACACAGGTGTTGATCCGGGCGCAAATAGTTTTCCATTGGCTGCCGCAGTTTCTGTTGGTTTGCTCGCGATCGGCGCAGCAATCGTTGCTATTCGAAGCAAGCGATCTGCCTAATAAAGCGTGATGAGTAGTATAAAAGCCAGGCAATTTTGTCTGGCTTTTATACAATAGTTTGAACAGTACATATGACGTCGCGAAAAATAAAATCAGTAATACGGGTATTTGCATTTCTTGGTTTTATTTTTTTTATTTTTCAAAATTCAGGAACCTATCGAAATGCATTTGTGCTGGCACATGGAATTGAAAAAAATTCCGAACTACAAAAAAAAGTTGTAGCAATCGTTGCGGCACCTGGTGCTGACGTCGGTGATTTACCGCTTCGTATTTTAATTCCTCGAATCAGAGTTGATGCAGCAATAGAAAAAGTCGGGCTGTTGCCGGACGGATCGATGGGTGTGCCAAAAATTCCACGAGACGCTGCGTGGTTTAATTTAGGGCCGCGTCCGGGAAATGTGGGAACGGCAGCAATCGCAGGACATGTGAATTGGTGGAATGGTGCGTCGGCTGTGTTTGCAAATTTAAATAAATTAAAGCCCGGAGACAAAATAATTATTCAAGATGAAAAAGGTTGGAAAACGTCCTTCATTGTACGCAAAAGTCGATTATTTGGATCTGCTGAAAGCGCTGAAGAAGTGTTTAATAGAAATGATGGCGCATCACACCTAGCGCTTATTACATGTAATGGTGTATGGATTAAGCGTGATAAGCAGTATTCAAAACGATTTGTAATTTTTGCAGATAAGGAAATGATTTCTGATTTCACCATGCCAATCTAATCATTCGCCCAGCGAAACGTTGTATGATAGTATGTTGGCTACACATACTATGGCTGGAAAAACATTTCGAGTGTTAGTGGCAGATTACAAGAATTCTGAAATTTCTTCGGAGATTCCATATTTATTTAGTAAAGCAGGAGCAGTAGTCGACGTCTATTGTTCAAAAAAATCATGGTTATTAAAAAATAGTTTTTGGAATTCGTGGATTGATTTCAATGCGGCAACGCCACACGAATTTGCATCACAGCTCGAGACAATCGCATCTGAAAAAAAGTATGATTGGGTTTTTTTGTCCGATGAATCGGCGATGAATATTGTAAATAATGAAGTTCATGACGCAAAAGCTGCGCTCAAATTATTGCCAATTTCAGATTTACGAAGTCGAATCATGTTGGGTTCAAAAGCCGGACTTTCGATTTTATGCAGTGAGCGAAATTTATTGACACCTGTATTTGTAATTAATCATGAGTTGTTTGATCTACAAACTCTGCAAGAATTTGTTACGTATCCATTGTTGCTCAAGGTGGATATGAGTCGTGGTGGTGCTGGAGTTTTTTTGTGCAACAATGTCGAAGAGGTCCAGGCGAAACTGTTGGAACTCACTGAAGTTCAAAAAAATAATTTGGTTTTTCAAAAATATATAGACGGAGAAACGGTTGGTGTCGAAGCAATTTTCAAGAATGGGAAATTGCGTGGCTATGCGTGTTCAAAATTGCTTCAAACTTCAGGAAGTGAGTTTAATGTATCAATTGAACGGGAATATTTTGAATGCCCGGAATTAGAACAATCGATTATGGACGCGGGTGAACGTCTAGATATCGATGGGTTTGCATCGATGACATATCTCGAGGATAAAGAAAGTTCTAAATATTATTTGGTTGAAGCTGATTTGCGTGCAAACGTGTGGTTTCGTCTCGCTGAATTTTCTGGTGTTGATTTTTCTCGTGTTATTAGAAATTGTTTGATGGGCATTGATGAAATTGTGCGACCGCATATTCCTCAGGAAAAACGACCATTAATTATTTGTTTTTTTTCTCGACACACCATGTGGTGTTTACGACATGGAAAAATTGTTGAACTTTTAAAATGGGCTTTTAATGTTGGAGGGCGTTGGAGATTTGTTCCAATTTACGATCGAAAGTTGTTATATGCAAATGCGCGCGGAAATATTCGTGCCTGTGCATTTCTCCTTGCGTTGAAAATTAAAAAAATATTCGCGTAGTTTTACGAGAGCATTTCTTTCAGTAGTTCGTTCATTCCGGTTCTTTTTTCAGATGAGTAGGGGATGATGGGGTGGCTTCCCATTTCGTCTTTTATTTTTTTCATCTGCGCTTCGTATGCTGCTTTTTTTATTTTATCAACTTTATTCGCGACGATGATAATATTTTTATCGTGCGCCATCAGCGCGTGCAACATTTCCATGTCGCTCGGCGTTGGTCCAAGCGCTGCGTCAATAATTAAAACAACTTTTT
>JAPLWO010000063.1 GCA_026396555.1 Candidatus Magasanikiibacteriota bacterium | reverse complement strand
CTTCAAGAACAAGGTCAGAACCATCATGGCGTTTAACGTGTAATGCGTTAAAAATCGCTGGCAACTCTGTTTCAAAGTGACAGTCGACAACTGGTCCGATAATTTGTGTGATTTTTCCCTTATTCATAAGCTTTTTTGGTTAGATTCTTGACATTTGTCGCTTTTTATGCTATAGTTATTTGTTCGATGCTGAACTGCATGTCGCAGTCTCCGGTGTCGGCGCCGCTCATTTCCACGTTTTCAGGAGGTTCCCATGTCCCGTATCATGATGCTCATCGTTCTGGCCGCTTCGTTCTCAGCCACTGGTTGTGTCTCATCGTACAGCCTCCGGGACTCGCGCGATGGCCACATCCTGAGCTCTTCCGAGACCGTTTCGACCCCTTGGTCGCGCGTCACGGATGCGCAAGTCGATCCGCGCTACGTCGCTCCGGTGCAAAACTACTACGCGCCCGGCGGCTCGAACGGATACTACTATCCGCAGCAGCAACAAGTCATGGTCGTCGATCCCCGCCGTCAGATGCAAATGCAACCGCCTCCGGGTGGCTGGTACGACACCAGCTACGTCCCGAGCTATAGCACGGCATTTTACCGCCGCTAGCACACGCTCTCGATCCTGTCTGTCAGTTAAAGGCTCCGTCTACGAAAACTCGTAGCTCCGGAGTCCTTTTTTTTATGTATAACGAACTACTCGAGCGCTGCCTTACCCGCGCTGATCTCAGAGATCTCGCGCGTAATACTTGCTTGGCGCGCCTGATTAAACACAAGTGTTAATGTGTCAATCATCTCGGTCGCCGCATCAGTTGCCTGTCGCATTGCCATCATGCGACTCGAGTGTTCTGATGCCGACGACTCAAGAATCGCTTGATACACTTGCGATTCAATCAGCCGCGTCACTGCTGCTGTAATAATTTCATTAATCGACGGTTCGAAAATTGGCTCGTTTGGAACCTGTTTTGATTCCACCTCGCGTGAACTTCCCGCCGCCATTTCAAGCGCCGCCTCAAGTTCAACTTCACTCACCGGCAAAATCTGACGAACTTTTGGTTTTTGTACGAGCGCTGACACATAGTCAGTGTACACGACAACAACCTTGTCGTAGGTGCCCGACGAATATGAATCCATCGCAAGAGAAATGAGCGCCTGTGCATCTGCATATTTCGGCACATCCGAAATATCGATAAAACTTGCGACAATTCGCTTGGTATATTTTCGAATTGCAGATTCGCCGCGTTTTCCAACAATCACAAAATCCAATTCTGCGTCGGTGAGTAATGGATTCTTAATTTGTTCAACCGCTTTTTTAATCACGTTTGAATTAAATGCACCCGCAAGTCCGCGATTTGATGTCACCGCAATCACCAACACTTTTTTCACCGGGCGTTCAACAAGGAGCGGATGAACCGCAACTTGTGCGCGACCTTCAGCGCTACTCTGCAAACGCAATAACAAATTCCACGCGTATTTCGCATACTGGCGCGATTGGAGAGCCGCGCCCACAGAACGACGCATCTTAGCTGCGGACACAAGTTCCATAGCTTTGGTGATCTTCTTTGTATTTTTCACCGACTTGATGCGGCTGCGAATTAATCGCCCGGAAAGTGCCATACAATTATTTCAAACTTGCGTTATAGCTCTCGAAAAAATTCTTGAGCGTTTCTTTCAAGCGTGTTTCAACACCTTCGCTGAGCGCTTTTTCTTTCGTCAACATTTCGATTACATCGCTCGCCTGTTCATCAACATACACATGCAATTTTGATTCTGCATCTTGTACTGAATCAACGGGCGTTGCGTCAAAGTAACCATTGGTCACTGCGTAAATCGCAACGATCTGATGTTCAACTGTAAGCGGCGCGAACTGTGGCTGCTTCAATACTTCAACAGTTCGACGACCACGTTCAATTTGTTTGCGCGTTGTTTCGTCAAGATCAGATGCAAATTGTGAAAACGCCTCAAGTTCGCGGAACTGCGCAAGATCCAAACGAATTTTTCCAGAAACTTTTTTCATTGCTTTGATCTGCGCAGCACCACCCACACGTGATACAGAAATACCTACGTTGAGCGCTGGGCGAATACCTTTATAGAACAAATCTGATTCCAAGAAAATCTGACCGTCTGTAATTGAAATTACGTTGGTTGGAATGTATGCAGAAACATCACCAGCCTGTGTTTCAATAATTGGAAGTGCGGTTAATGAGCCACCACCGTTTGCGTCAGATAATTTTGCTGCGCGCTCCAAAAGACGTGAGTGCAAATAAAATACATCACCTGGATATGCTTCACGACCTGGTGGACGACGTAAGAGCAGTGAAATTTCACGATATGCCCACGCATGTTTCGACAAATCATCATACACAACGAGCGCGTGCTGTTTGTTGTCCATGAAATATTCACCGAGCGCTGCACCTGCAAATGGCGCAATGTATTGAAGTGCTGAAGATGTTGATGCACCTGCAGTGACCACAATTGTATATTCCATCGCGCCCATTTCTTCGAGCTTTGCTACGAGACGTGCAACTTTTGATTCTTTCTGGCCGATCGCAACATAAATACAGATCATGTTCTGACCTTTTTGATTGATAATCGCGTCGATCGCAACCGCAGTTTTACCTGTCTGACGATCACCGATAATCAATTCACGCTGACCACGGCCAATTGGAATCATCGCATCAATCGCTTTGATACCGGTCTGCACTGGTTGCTCAACTGGCTGACGGGCAAGAACACCTGGCGCAATTTTTTCAATTGGATAAATTGTTGTTGCTTTAATTTCACCTTTGCCGTCAACAGGGCGACCAAGCGGATCAACCACGCGTCCGATAAATCCAGGTCCAACCGGAATCGACAAAATTTTTCCTGTACGTTTTACGGTATCGCCTTCTTTAATATGGCGATAGCTTCCTAAAATAACTGCACCGACCACATCTTCTTCCAAGTTAAGCGCCACACCGATCGTTGGTTCGCCACCTTTTTCAGATGCAGGAAATGCAAGCATTTCAGAAGACTGACATTTACGAAGACCAGAAATTTTTGCGATACCATCACCAACTTCGATAACGGTTCCGATTTCTGAAACTTCAGGTTCGTCTGACAATCCCTGAATTTGTTTTGTTAAATTTTCTAACACGTAATCACGCATGGTGTTATTTGCTTTCATAGAAGTTTTTTCAATCGAGTGGCTACCGTGCCATCAATGATCACATCACCCATCGCGATTTTAACGCCGCCAATCACAGCGGGATCGATAGTGTGATCAATGATTCCCTCAGTGCCCAATTCTTTGAGATGTGTAATAGTTGAAGCTGATAATTCATGTGCTGCTGTTGTATGAAGATTGATTGTCCCGCTTGCGCTATCAGAAATTTCTCGAAAGAGTTTCATAATACGCGGAGCGAGATTAAGTGCGCGACGTTTTCGAAGCTGCTGCACAAATTTTCCAATCACAATTTTCGCATCTGATTCTTTTACGTCAGATGTAATTTCATGAAGTGCAGTTGCCCATTGTCGTGGCGTCAATCGTTTCATACTATTCGCGTGATGCTTTCTTAATTGCACGCTCCATTAACGAAGCGTCTTTTTTTGCATCGATTTTCTCGCCCAAAACTTCAGAAACTGTTGCAACAACGAGTGCTGAAATTTCTTTTTTCAATTCTTCAGCTGCGCCGGTTCGCTCTTCTGCAATTTTTTTGCGTGCGTCTGCAACCAAACGTGCAATTTCTTCACGAGAACTTGCAAGCATTTCGTCACGTTTCGCGTCGCCTTTTGCGTGAGCTTCTTTGATAATTGCCGCTGCCTCTGCACGTGTTTCCGCCATTGCAGCTTTGTGTTCTGCTTCAATTTCAGAAAGATGTGCTGCGGCGCGTTCTGCATCTGCCAATCCTTTCTCGATCTTCGCACTACGATCTTCGAGAATTTTAAGCAATGGTTTGTATGCAAAGCGCCACAAAACAAAAAGAATAACCAAGAAATTCACCAATTGCGCGATAAATACGTCAGGTTTTAAACCAAGTGTATCAACAACGCCGCCTGAAACTTCTGGCGTGCCGGTTCCGGTAGTTGTATTTTCAGCTGCAGCCATAGAAAATCGAAAACTCATCTTCCGAGGCGAGCACACAATGCACCCGCCCCTGAAAGGTTTGTTGATTAGAGAACGAACACGACAACGAGCGCGTAAATCGCGATCGCTTCAGCGAAAGCAGCACCTAAAAGCATAGGGACAAAAACTTTGTCACTTGCTTCTGGGTTGCGACCAATCGCTTCCATTGCACGGCCGACGATGTTACCGATTGCCCATGCAGGAATCATACCGCCCAATGCGATAGTGAGACCTTTGGTAAAAATTTTGACTGATTCTGCGTCCATAGTAATTCATGTTATGAATGAATCTGAGCGGCCCGCGTGTCGACAATTTCGCGGAACGCAATCGAGGCATCCATTTTTTAGTGGTGTGCAGCGGCAGCATGCTCTTCAGCATGATCCGCGTGTTCACCGTGCGGTGGTTCTGTTGCAAGCGTTAAAAAAACCAACGTTAACATTGAGAATACAACAGCTTGTACAATACCAACGAGAAGCTCAAGTGCTTGAAACGGAAGTGGCAAACCGTATGCAAAAAGTCCCAGCATCACAGTCATCAAAACTTCACCCGCGAATATATTACCAAATAAACGCAAAGAAAGCGAGATCGCGCGTGCAAACTCACCTGCTGTTTCAATTAAACCAGCACCGAATTCAATAACTGCGGTTAAAATGGCGATCGGCCCTTTTTTGAACGATTTGACCAACGAGCCAAATTGCAAAAATTTATTTGCATGTCGGAAAAAGCCCAACGTCACGATACCAAAAATATGTGTGCTGAAAATCGCAAGGATACCGAGCGCCAATGTTACATTTAAATCTGAAGTTGCAGGACGGAGCAACGGCACGAATTCAACTGCGCCATGAATTTCTTTCCAAATACCGATCGTTCCTGTTCCTGGAAGTTGACCGAGCCAGTTATTTAATAAAATAAAGAGAAATAATGTTGTGACCAATGGAAAAAACTTTTTCGATCGATTTCGATCGTGTGTCACGCTATCAAATGTTGAAAGTAAAATTTCGAAGAGAGCTTCGACTGCGTTTTGAAATTTGCCCGGAGCGCCCGCGCGTGCGGTGAAACGAATTACCGTTGCAGCGACGATCAAAATGATCGCAACAATCCACGCGTTTACCAATGTGTTTGTCACGGTAAGTGCGCCAATGTGTGTAATTGCTTCTGCGGCTAACGGGACTAACATATCTTATTTGTTTGAATCTGATTCAAGTGCTTTGTATTCTGCTGCGTACCATCGCACTTTTCGGCGAAGGATCGTTGTGGTCAACGTCGCAGCGACTACGAATCCTCCAATAATTCCATATGGTGCAAAACCATACTTTTGCTGCAGCCATTTTCCTAGCACCACAAACGCGACAACCGGAATCGCAATGCTCGCACCAAAATCGCTCGCGATTTTAAGGCCTAGCAAATACGATCTTCGACTTCGTTCAGACAATTGCATGTGACAAGAAATTAACAACGAAATAATACATGATTTTTCAAGTGGGGTCAAGTGTGTGGAAAAATAAAACAAGGAGCCCTGCGTCAAACGATGTTCACCGTCTGTCGCACAGCTCCTCTACACGTTCATTCGTGATTACCAAAACCGAAACTTTTGCCATTGACCTTTGAGCCACAGCGCCAGACGAATGCGGCGCGAGAGCTGCAGATCTGAAATCGTGCACTTAATCTCTGCCTGAATCCGCGAGTTCTCAAACAGATGTTCGTCTTCCAACGCTTCTGCAGTATAGGCCACAGCCGCGCGCACCAGGTACATGCCCGGTTTTTCAAACGTGATCTTCGTAGTGCCGAGTTCAAACGGAACAAGAACACGATCTCTGGTCAGCACGCGAACCTGCTCAATATAAAGCTCAAGCGGCTCGACGTGGAGATACTCGATAACCAGAAACGGTTCATCAAGAATGACGATCTGGGCAGCGTGAGAGCATTTCCAGTTCAACGGAACAGTCAGGCCAACCTGGGCTTCACGACGCAAGACCAGCGACAGAAACAAACGTTCGTACTGCGGGACTTCGCTCACCTCTTTGGGTGGCGGCGGCACAATGCGCAAGCGCTTTGCAGTTTGAGAATCCATGGAGACACCTCCGTATTCGTTGGGTGCAACACAACCGTTGCGCACCCTAATCTAACCACAATTTCAGCTTTTTGTCAAGCTTTTTGTGGCGAAATTTACAGATTAAACAGACGAAACGCATTTGCGGTCGTTGTCTCCCCTGCCTCTTGCTCTGAGCACCCCCAAATTTGGCTTATTTTAGCGGCTGTAAACTGGACGTAGGCCGGTTCATTACGTTCTCCGCGATGTGGCTGTGGGGTTAAAAATGGGCAATCTGTTTCAATGACGAGTCGGTCTCGTGGAACCTCGCGGACAACCGCTGCCAACGCGTTTTCAGACTCATTTTTTTTCGGGGCAAACGTAATAATACCTGGAATTGAAATATAAAAACCAAGCGCAACATACGCGTGCGCTTGGTCGGCGGTTCCGGTAAAACAATGTAGAACACCGCGTCGTGATATTTTTCCTGCTGCTACATATTTAGTTAACACTTGTATGACCTGCGCATGCGCATCACGACAATGAATAATGACCGGCAATGACAGCTCTTCACACAAATCCAGATGCCGACAAAAAACCATTTCTTGTTCTGCGGCAATTTTTGTTGGATCTTCACCTTCTTGAATTCGAAATAAATCCATTCCTGTTTCTCCGATCGCAACAACTTTTTTTTCACTCGCTAATTTTTTATAAAATTCGTAATCAAAATCTTCATGGCCCGCGCCTTCATCTTCTGACGGATGAATGTGGTGAATATTTTGTGGATGCAACCCAACCGCAGCCCACACGTCGGGCTCATGTTGCGCGAACCCTACCGCTTCTGCGCTCGTCTTTTGCATAGTACCGACCGTAATCATTCCAACACCTGCCTCACGCGCACGTGCAAGGACCTCCGCTTGATCATCTTTGTAGGCAGCAAAATGAACGTGACTGTGTGTATCGAATAATTTAAAATCCATAGCACTCATTAGATGAGACCTTGCATCGCATTTTTAATTCCAACCGGAATAAGCGGAAGAAAAATTTGAGAAATTTTAAGAAACCATGGAGCTAATTTTGACGCAGTGATTACAGTCATGAGTTGCGGCACAGGCAAATATTTCGCGTAATATAATGCGAGACCCAAGAAAAAAGCGCCTTCGAAAAAAGCGAGCAACCCACCGAGCAAATGATTCATCGAACTAATAAACGGTAAGTTAAATAAAATTCCTGTAGTGTGCTCAAACAACCAAAATGCAAATCCAACACCTTGCGAAATAATTATGAACACGACCAAAAAAGTCACCCATTTTCCGAGCTGCTGAATATCAAATCCAGAAATTTTTGCGAGCCACGCTGCAACTTGAGCGCTGTAATTAAACGCGACATATGCACCCGCTCCCATACAAATCTATGATCCGATCACGTGTACAAATCCACGTTTAAAACCTGAAAGCGTGTGAACTGCAAGATATAAGATGAGAACGATGTCGAGAGCGTTCATATTTTTTATTCAGCGAGTTGTGGGAAAAGTGGAGATTCGGCGATTAATGTTCCGCCTGATTTAAGTAACCCCCACTCAATTAAATTATCGAACTTGGGATCGAAATAATCAAATCCAAGCTGTGCGAGCATTTTTTGAGACGTCTCCGGCATGAACGGACTCACCGCAATTGCAATCTGACGAAGTCCTTCGAGAATTGTATATAACGTTCGCTCAACATCAGCAGTTCGTCCTTCTTTCGCCGCGGTCCATGGCTTTTCGCGATCAATGAGCTGATTGAGCGCGCGCACATAGTCCCAAATAATTTCTAACGCAGGTTGGAATTCCCAGCGATTCATATGTTCACTGTATTTGTGCCACAATTCTTCATGCGTGCCCGGTGTTGTCGGAGGAACTTTTCCATCACAAAATTTAATAGCCATTGCAATTGTTCGCATCAATAAATTTCCTAAATCATTTTGAAGATCCGCACGATAGCGCGCTTCCAATTTCGTAAAGGAAAAATCTCCATCGCCACCAAACGGCATTTCACGAAATAGAAAAAATCGAAATGAATCTAATCCATATTTTGAAATTACGTCATACGGATTCACCACATTGCCAAGAGACTTCGACATTTTTTGTCCATCAACCGTTAACCATCCGTGAGCAACAACTTGTTCAGGCAATGCAAGTTTTGCGGACAATAACATCGCTGGCCAGAGCAACGCATGAAACCGATTAATTTCCTTTGCCATCACATGCGCATCTGCAGGCCACCACGGACTCGTAAACGCGTCATGCGAATCATCACGCGCTCCATATCCAATAGCAGTTACATAATTCGTCAGCGCATCAAACCACACATACATTACTTGCGTGTCGTCGCCTGGAACTGGAATTCCCCAAGATAATTTTTCAACGCTCCGAGAAATCGAAATGTCTTCCAAACCATCTTCCAAAATTTGTCGCATTTCTTTTTGTCGATTTTGTGGAAAAACGAAATGTGGATTCTCGTCAAAATGTTTTTTTAACGCATCGGAATATTTCGACAATCGAAAAAAATAATTTTCTTCTTGCAAGAGTTCCGGCACTTTTAAATGAATCGGACAGCGGCCTTCTGCGTCTAAATCTTTTGGAATATAAAATTGTTCACAGCCCACGCAGTACAGACCTTCGTATGTTTTTTTATAAATATCTCCTGCGGCCGCCGCAGCTTCCCAAAATTTTTGTGCGCCAATGATATGACGCGGTTCTGTTGTACGAATAAAATCTGTAATACTTGCTCCGAGTGCAACATGTAAATCTCGAAATGTTTGTGAAATTTCGTCGACAAACGTCTGCGGACCCACGCCTTTCGCATCAGCAGCACGTGCAATTTTTTGTCCGTGCTCATCGGTCCCAGTCAAAAAATTCACCTGCTTTCCGCAGAGTCGTTGAAAACGCGCCATCACATCAGCTGCAATTGATGTGTATGCATGGCCGATATGCGCCGCTGCATTAACATAATAAATCGGCGTGGTGATGTAGTAATGGTCTGAATTTTTTGGCATATCAATTAATACTGAGGAGCAATCGCAGTTGGAGAACCCAAATCTGTATAAAATTTAATCAAGAAAAAAATAACGATAAGCCCGGCAATAATAAGTACGACGTCTGAGACAGAGCCGCCACCTCCGCCACCGTGATCACCACCATGTGCACCACCACCCATAGAAATTAGATTATTGTGCTCTTATTATAATGATAAATTCCCCTTTTGTCTGCCCCTCGGTAATTTGCGCGCTCATTTGAGCTGCGGTTCCTCGATACACTGTTTCGTAAATCTTCGTTAATTCACGCGCCACCACGAGCGGACGAGTCGGTGCAACACGCGCCAAATCTTCAAGCGTTTTCTTAATTCGATGTACAGATTCAAAAATTACCACAGTTTCCTCAGTTGCCGCAACCTCATCAAAATATTTATTACGTTTATTTTTGTGTGGCGCAAAACCAAGTACACGAAATCGATCGGTCGGAAAACCACAGATCGAAAGCGCGGCAGTCACACTCGACGCACCCGGAATTGGTGAAATCATTACATCTGGATGATGCGCAAGTAGCGTTTCAACAAATTGATTTCCTGGATCTGAAATTCCTGGTGTTCCGGCATCTGTTACGAGCGCCGCTTCCCCTGCACGTTCAATTTCCGCAATGACATTTTGTAATGCCGCACCCGCAGTGTGATGATGAAGCGCAATCACGCGTGGCGTTGCGCCAATATGCGCAAGTAATTTTGCAGCAACACGTGTATCTTCTGCAAAGACCAGCGGCACGGAACACAAAATTTCACGCGCACGCTGCGTGAGATCTCCTAAATTTCCAATCGGTGTCGCGACAACAAAAAGTTTCATGAATTACGGATAGATTTGATTTCCATCTTCGTCGATCAATGTGATAGCAAGTGTTGGACATGACTGCGCGCCGAGCAAAATCGTTTCATAATCATCGGTCCATGGTTCAATAACAACCGCCTTATTTTCATCGTCCATGTAAAATGTTCGGCCCGCCACAGCAACACAACTCGCCGCACCGATACATGCGTCGCGATCAACGATCACTTTTGCAATTTTTTTCTTTGGTGTTTCTACCATATAATATCATTATAGCACGCAGCGATTATCCGTAATATTTCTCACTGTAAAACCGAATCAATTGTTCAATTTCTGGAATCGACTCTGGATCGCCAACGCCAACTTTTAATTTTTTCTGAACTTCTTCCAAATTGCGCGCGCCTTCCAAAACAGCTTCTTCAATATCTTTATCCGTAATGTTCATGCGGCTATCAATCACACGCGCGCCATCAACTTCAACACGAGTATGCTGGCCAGTCGCATGAAAATAATTATTCACTGCTTTGCGAAATGCTTTATCAGCTAAAACGCTACAATGAATTTTGCGATTTGGTAAACCGCCGAGACGTTCCATGATATCCTGCGGTTTAATTTTCAACGCATCATCAATTTTCAATCCGCCGTTTTCCGTTACCATCACACTAAACATCGACGTCGCCGCAATTGCACTGCCACAGCCAAATGTTTTCCATTTTAAATCGATCACGCGATCTTCTGAAGGATCAACTTTAATCCAAATATCCATGACATCTCCACACGCTGGCGAACCAACGGTTCCACGCGAATCAAATTGTCCTTCAGTTGGTTCTTCCAAAAGTAAATTTTTTGGATGAAAAAAATGCTCTTTCACAATTGGCGAATATGCCCATTTTTGTTTCGTATGCGGATTTACGACATCTGCTTGTTGCATGTCGCTCGTTGAAATTGGTTTTGCTGTTGTTGTATCTTCCATATAATTTTATGTTATTTTTTCATCCAATGAGGCACGCCATCTTCGACGAACGCACTTCGCGCTGCCATCTCATCTTGTTTTTGATCAAGCGATAAATGTACCGGTGAAATCGAGCGAAGTAATTCAACGACTGGCGGCAATACAGTCAACACGTGATCAACGTCTTCACGCGTTGTTGATTTTCCGAGTGTCATGCGCATCGATCCATGTGCATATTCGTATGGCTTCCCCATCGCAAGAATTACGTGTGACGGATCAAGCGACGTCGAGGTACACGCAGATCCAGTCGAACACGCGATACCATATTCATCCAAATAAAGCAGCACTGCTTCGCCTTCAACATCAAGAATCGTAAAATTCAAATTATTTGGAAGTCGATTTGTTGGATGACCATTGATAACCACTTTTGGAATACGTGCCTGAATTTCCTTCCAAAAATATTCTCGAAGTTCAGTCAATCGTGCATTTTCTTCTGCAGCATGTTCTTGTGCAAGTTCAAGCGCTCGCGCAAAACCAACAATTGATGGTACATTTTCAGTACCAGAACGCAAGCGATTTTCTTGCCCACCACCTACAATATGTGGAACTAATTGAATGCCACGACGAACATATAAAAGACCAACACCTTTTGGTCCGTAAATTTTACTTCCGTTCACTGTCATCAAATCAACTTTCAATTCTTGTGTATCAAGCGAAAGTGCACCCGCAGCCTGACATGCGTCAGTGTGAAAAAAAGGTGCATCCATCGAATTGCCGCGATCACAGCATCGACATTTACTTCCGCATGTTCATTTACCTCGATTTCAGTAATTTCAAAACCTTCTTTTTTCAAAACTTCTGTTGGCAGCAAAACTGCATGATGTTCAATCTGCGACGTGATAATATGTTTTCCAAATTTTGGACCGTACTTTCGCGCGATACCAAACAACGCAAGATTGTCACTCTCAGTTCCACCACCGGTGAAAATAATTTCTTCTGGACGTGCATTTAAAATTTTCGCAATTCGTACACGTGCATCTGATAACGCATCCGCTGCCTCGCGCGCAATTGAATACAAACCACTTGGATTTCCAAAAATATCTGTGAAATACGGAAGCATTGCCGCGACAACTTCAGGAGCGGTCGGCGTTGTTGCCGCATGATCGAGATACACGATTCGTTTTGGAATGTCTGGAAGTGGTGTCATAGATTATGAAACAGTTTTTTTACCCAATTCAGAAAGTGGAATTGAGTGCAAGTATTTTTGAATGTATGAATTGATCGTGTGGAATGAGGTGCGCGTCTGACAAACAGCTGCATGTGGGCAATCGCTCGTCTTTTTGATACACGGCACAACTGCCATTTTTCCTTCTAATGCTTCTGCAACATCAAGCACTGTAATGGCTTGTGAAACGCGCGCGAGTTTGTATCCACCCAATCGTCCTTTTTCAGCAGTGATTAAACCGGCGGTGCGTAATTTTTTCGCAATTCGCTGTAAAAACAAAAAAGATACACGACCTTGTTTTGCAAAAACTGCCAATGACAAACTCTCGCCTTCAGGAAGACGAGCAAGCGCTGCCAAAAATTGAAGCGCGTAATCTGTTTGACGATTGAGTGTTAATGCCATGTTTTTGATAGCTTGCGGGGCTAATATCAGACCACAAGAGTATGTGAATACTATCATGCCAAGATCAACACGTCAACACTCGCATCGTGACAAAACCTGTGGATAAAAACAAGCAGGCCAACGGTTCGTCAGCCTGCTCATATAACGCCTAAAAACGCCGTGCAAGCGGCGTTTGCCGTCCAAAACCGCCTGTGCAATATTCCGTAACGCCAAGCATTGGTACACCCGCAATCCATAACAAACATGCGATATATGCTGGAAACGCGGCCAAATGTGACTCAGTTAAATTCCAAGAACAATTCGAAAGCAAGCGTGAATACTGGACAAAGAAACATAGTCCTTCAATAACGCTCAAGCCACGCATCGATTCAATGTCAGATTGCACAACTTCAAAAGGAATCTCACCGTCTGTGAAATTTCCTTCACTCACCCACAGCCAATAGATCGCAGCGCACGGGGACGACTCGTCAAAGACTGAGTCGCCCCCGTCATATGCAACTCCGAGGATGCGTGTTGCGATGCTGATCGATAAACCAGTATCAACCAACACCAATCGATTAAACCGAATGTCGTCCGGCGCTTCAGGAATGAGCGGAACCGAATCAAGATACGTTTCAAATGTTGAAAAATTTTCTCGACCCCATCCGTTATTCCACAAAACCCGTGCAAGCGACGCGCGCACGTCGACCCCGTGCGCTGCTTCAGACAATACTAAAACCCCCCGAAAATCGTGCGGCATAAGCCCTCCTTTCATAATGATCGCTATTGAATTGCGATATATAATAGGTTCCACGCTTCCCAAATTCTGTCAAGTGTGATTAAATTGTGTACATGATTCTCAAACGCATTGATTCGAAAATTTTAACCCATGATGTTCGCAGCTATGTTTTTGTAGCTGAAGAACCGCTTCATTTTATCGCAGGACAATTTGTACAGCTCAAACAACCGGGCGCAGAACAAAAATTAGCGCGCGCTTTTTCAATGGCATCAAAACCAAATCAGACCGAAGTTACTTTTTTAATGAAACATAATCCGGAAGGCCATGTTTCGGGATACGCAGCGTTGCCACAAGAACATATTTCACTCGAATCGTCTGCACCACTCGGTCGCTTCACCCTCGATCCGAATGACTCGGACCGAATTTTTGTCGCAACCGGAACAGGGCTCGCACCAATCATTAGTTTTATAGAAACCATTGAAGCAGAAAAAATTTCAATTCCGTTCACCACCATTTTTGGCGTGCGTCATGAATCTGATTTATTTTGGACTGAAAAATTACCGTCAGAAAGTCTTATCACACTCTCACAACCTTCTGAAAATTGGTCTGGTCTCCAAGGTCGTGTAACCGAATTTATTCCCGCACTTTTAGCCGAACACCTGCACGCAGCGTGGTATATATGCGGAAATCCGGAAATGGTAAAATCTGTGCGAGAATTGTTACTCGCCGCTCAAATCAAACCAGCGGCAATTCATTTTGAAATTTACTAATTTTAGAGCGACTGATATACCGCTTCGATCGCGTCCACCATTTCGCGCAAGGTAAAAAGTTTGTGCGCGGTTTTTTCAGACCCGTTTTTATCGCGGCGCAACATTTCAACGATCGCATCTGAAAAAATTTCTGCTGAATGAGGCACGACCAATTTTAAATTTTCTCCTTCGCCCATTTCAGGCACTCCGCCAACACGCGTCGCAACGACCGGCGTTCCTGCAAGCTGCGCCTCAAGCACCACGTACGGCATACCTTCTTTTGTTGATGACAAACAAACTAAATCAGCGCCACGTAAAATTTCAAATGCATCTGGACGTTTTCCTGCAAAAAAAACTTTGCCCTGCAATGTATGATTTTCTGAAACCAATCGTTCACACATGGCACGCTGTTCTCCTTCACCAATTAAAACGAGCCGTGCGTGTGGTATGCGTGGAACCACAAATTCAAATGCACGGATCAAAAGTGGTAAATTTTTTACAGGATAAAAATTTGCAATCGAAACAACCAAATCGGCGCCTGAAAAGTCCACCCCGCACCACGCCCCCATTTTTTTTCGTGCTTCTTCTGGTGTCAACAATTGATCAGCTAATGCAACATCAATTCCGTTAGGAATCGTAATAATTTTTTTGTGTGCGATGACATGTGCCGCACGCGCTGCATCAGCATCACTTTTTGAAACTGCAATAATTTTATTTCGAAAATAGCTGGAAAACTTTTCAGCCCAACGATACAACGCGCGTTTTAAAAAACCTAAATTCTCACGAAATACAAATCCGTGCGCAGTATACACAACGCGCGCGCCTGCAAGTCGGCCCGCAATCGACGCGAGGACACCGACTTTGGAACTATGACAGTGCACAACATCAGGACGCTCTCGACGGATTAATCGATATAATTCAATCAGCGCCTTAATATCATCTGAAAAACGAACTGATCGAACAACGTTCCGAAGTCGAACAACCGAAATCTTTGGTAAGCCGCTATCAGCAGCTTCAACCAATTCAGTATGTATTCCACCAACCGCAATGATAATCTGATGTCCACGTCGTGTTAATTCTCGAGAAATATCAAGAACGTGGCGCTGCGCACCTCCCAAATTTCCCTCAGTTACAACCATGAGAATCTTCATAACTTAAAGGAGTATACAATAAAACCCCGAATCCTTCCAGACTCGAGGTTTTATCAACGTTTTTTTGTGCAAGATTCCCTCCGCATTTTTAGATTATCCCCAGGGATTTTCCAGCCGCGATCCCCCACCACAGCCAAAAATTCCATGCGCGTCGATCTTGGCGACGCGGTAGTGCCTCCACACCATCAGACAATCCCCCTCCTTCTGTTTCCTCGCCCTACGCGGGTGCAATACCCATGATTATTGGCGAACACCGAAGTGTTTTGGAGCATTTATACCGTAACATGCGCTTTTAACTTTGACAAGAGCGCCTAATCCATACACTATCCTCAACTTATACACGGGGAAATCCGGATAAGTCTTATGTAAGTTTTTTTGCAAGTGCACCAAGCGCTTTCTTTACATCACTTGAAATATCCTTCGAGCTCTGCCACGATTTAAGTGCTGCTCGTGCATGTTTCTTAAGATCTTTGATATTTGGATCCATTGTTTTATATTCTTTTTCAACTTTTGCCCACAAAGATTTGAGCGCGGCTTCTGCTTTTTCTTTCGATTCCTTGCCTTTTGGGGTAGTCTGAGCCCACACCGCTAAACCTGCAAGTAACCCACCAAGCGCCACACCCTTTAAAAATTTCTTATGCATATATTTATTTAATTATTTAGCGAGAGCCCGATCAACGTAAGCTTTAGCTTGTTCAAATGGAAGCGCGCCGCCCATTAACTCTACTGAACCGTCAGCTGCAACTACAAATGTTGCTGGAGTTCCTTGGACGCCAATTTTTTCACCTTCTGCTTCCATTGCTTTAACTTTTGCAGTGAATTTACCGCTGTTCAAACAAGCCAAGAGCGCTGCTTTGTCTGCACCAACCTGAGTTGCGAGATTTCCGTATAACGTATCGCCCAAAGAATCTTGGTTTTGGAATAAGAGCGTTCCATATTTCCAATATGCAGTGTTGCCCTTCAAACTTGCAATACATTCTGCCGCTTCAGCTGAGCGCTGTGCCTGAGGATGAATTGATGAGAGTGGAAATGAACGGTATACCAATCTAATTTTACCTTTGTATGCATCAAGAAGCTGCATTGCAACAGGCTCGAAACGCTGGCAATAAGGACATTGATAATCCGAGTACTCAAATAAAGTCACTTTTGCACTGCTGTCACCTAATACGTGATCGTCAGACCCAATAGACGTTGGCTTTCCAACTGTAGGAGCTGCTCCTGCATCAGGTGTGGGTGCTACAGCAACCGCCGCCTTGCCATCATCAGCTTTTGCTCCCCAATTTTCTGTACCTGCGCTGCCGCCACGAAGCGTCATGCCAAGTAAAATAAAAAAACCAAGAGTACAAATGACTAAAATTCCTCCGACAATTCCACCGATAAATAATGATTTAGGCGGAATTGAATTCATCCATGACGCTTTGTCCTGATCTTCTTGCATAGTTTGTAAAAAATGATGATTCAATGAGCTGTATTATAACAGAGACGCGATTTGCTGCGCAATAGATGTCCAGTCCCCGAATTGTTGTGCACGCTCAATTGCAGCGATGCCGTATTCATTCCAACGCTCGCGCTGAACGACGACACTTTCTAACGCAGAAAATAATTCGCCTTCGTTTCCAGGTTCGACTAAAACACCCACAACTCCATCCGGAACTAACGCATCAACGCCGGGCAACCGACTCGCAATCACTGACGCTCCAGATGCCATTGCTTCAAGCAGTACCAACCCAAACGTTTCAGACGTATCTGTTGATGGTAAAACGATTGTTGTGGCCTGACGATACAAATTCGGCAATTCCTCATCACTCACCGCACCAAAAAAAGTAACGTATTTTGAAATTTTCATTTTTTCTGACACATGTTCGTAATGTGAGCGCTGTTCTCCGTCACCAACAATCCATAGCTCAGCTGCGCAATTTGATTTTTGCGCTCTCAATTGGCCAAATGCGCGGAGTAATGACTCGACACCTTTAAAATAATGCGTGCGACTTAATCGTCCGACAAAAATAAAAATTTGTTTTTCTGTTTGCCGCGATTCGGATGGATAAAATTTTTTCAAATCT
>JAPLWO010000009.1 GCA_026396555.1 Candidatus Magasanikiibacteriota bacterium | reverse complement strand
TCGGAGCGCACACGATGACACATCCTCATTTGCTAACGCTTTCGGATGAAGAGGCGCGACTTGAAATTGTGAATTCAAAATTATTGCTGGAATCAATTATAGGTGCTCCTGTAACATCGTTTGCATATCCATTTGGCGAATCAAGTCCGGCGATTCAATCGTTTGTTGCATATGGTGGTTTTAATGTTGCGGTAGACGCAGATTCCCGATACGGGAATAATTACAGAAATATTTTTCAGATTCCACGAACAGGTATTAGTGAAAAAACATCACTAAGTTCATTTATTCGCGCGGTTCATGGTTGGTGATTTATGGAGGGACACGGAGGGGAACAGCGGCCGCTATGGTTTATTTTTGCGCTCCCGATTGGGAGCGTTGCTTTAGTGTGTGGCGTTTTGCTGGGCGGATTTTTGCGGGTTTCGATTTTTAATTCTGCAATCGCGGTAGTCGTCGGACTTATTTTATTTAAATTTGCGCCCTCAAAATTTCAGCCTTTCACATTTTTTATTTTTATCGCCGCCTTTGGTTTTTTACGGATTGCAATTGGCGATTTGATTGTGTTATCACACCACACAATTTTTACTGCGGCGCGCGATTGGTGTGATGCTCTACTTGGACAATCGCTACACGAACCTAATCGAACGTTGATTTCTGGAATTTTATTTGGCGGTGGTTCGGCGTTCACACCAGAATGGAAACAAGTTTTTCGCGCGACCGGAACCATGCATGTCGTTGCAGTGTCAGGAACGAATGTGGTATTTGTTGTACATTGGGTCGAAGCGATTTTACGAAAAATAAAAATTGGTGCGCGGAAAAAATTATTTGCACTTTATTTTTTTATCGCCGCATATATGTTAATGGCCGGCGCATCGGCGAGCGTGGTGCGTGCGGGGATTATGGCATTTGTCGCACACGCAGCGCCGCATTTTGGCCGCCGTAGTCATCCGTTGCATGCGCTCGCCGCAGCTGTCAGCTTGATGGTTTTTATAAACCCGACAATTGCAACTGACATTGGATTTCAGTTTTCGTGTCTTGCGACATTTGGACTGTTTATTTTTTCGTATAGCGATAGCGGCTCGTTCGCTGCAACGATCGGAGAAACCATCGCCGCGACCATTTGCGTGATGCCGCTCGAAATTTTTTATTTTAAAATTTTTTCATTTAGCGCGTTTATTGCAAACATTGCGATCGCACCGTTTGTTCCGATTTTAATGTTGTATGGCGTTGGCCAAATTTTTGCCTCAATTTTATTTCCGAAAAATGCCATGATTATTTTTCTGCTCGGCCGCTTCGGCGATTGGTCAGCACACCTCGCACTTTCGATTCTTGCTGCAATTTCTCACATCCCCGGGAGTTCGGGCGAACTACAAATCAGCGCGCCCGCAGTTGGCATTTGGTACCTAATTATAGCGATTTATGCGGTATTTCGGTGCCGAAAGTTGTGCCGTAGGATATACACATCTTGACTTTCTTGCAAAAAGATGTAGAATTGAATCTGTCTTTTCTTTTTCAACAGGCATTAACAGGGAGGTTCAAAGGAAATGACCGCATATCTCTCGGCAGCGCCGAGCAATGGTTCTACGGAAGGTTCAACCCCGGAATTCGGCGGCGTCGGATACTTTGACGGCGTACCAATTACGGCACTCAACCACGCAATTTTCGAGGGACGTCCGAACATGACGCGCCTTGATCACAAACGCAGCACGCGTTATCCAGACGGCCTGCACACGTATCCGCTCGACGAGCACTGGGACGTGCAGACGGGAATTCTCGGCGCGAGTAGTTTCGCGGTGTTGCGTTGTCGTGGGCGGGCTGTGTATTCGACGGTGTACTCGTGTGCGAATCTGGAAGATCCGCGACTGGAGCTTGGCCGCGCGCCGCTCTGGCGTTCGACGGAAGGTCCGCACCGGGAGATGTTTGCGAACGCGCTCGATGTTGAGTCACGGACTCCGCCGCGTGTGACGCATTCTGGTTCGTTGAATCGTGGCGCCGAGTTCGAAGTTGGGTTGTGGCTTGAGCCCGTGGAGCACGGATCGATCCTGATTCCAAATCCGTTTTCCGGCTGGACCATGATTTTCGGGTTCGGTAAGCATATCGACACCCACATGAAAGTCGGGGTTCAGTCTGCGCACGTGGATTTTGACAATCCGACGACCATCGTGCAGGCGAAGCCGCTCATGGAAGGGCATGAACTCTGTGGCATCGAAGTGCATTCGTGGCATGTGTATCCAGAAGTTCGTCGCGTCGCGCGCGAGTTTACGAAGATTCGGATTCCGCTCGACATGTGGGATCGTCCGGCAGTGTTTGCGTAATCGGAACGGAAGCGGTTTCTGGCCAGGGGATCGAGCACAACGCGCTCGTGAACCTGGTCTTTTTTTGTTATACTGTTTGTATGAAACTAAATCTGTTCGCGCTATTTTTTATTGGAGTGTTTTTGTTCGTGCCGCGAAATTTTGTTCATGCGGAAAGCATGACTTCAACTGTTGCTTTTGCTGCGACAACAACCGCTGCATCGGCGATTGATTCTGATGGCGATGGATATTCTGATGCGCAAGAATTGCAAGACGGATATGATCCGTTTGATTCGGCACCGATAAAATTACCAAAAACAATTCATGTTTCAATTGCAAAACAGCGGCTTCAATATTTTACGGGAAAATATTTGGTAAAAGAAATCAAAGTTTCGACTGGTGTTAAAGGAAAACCAACGCCGCGCGGGACTTTTACGATTGAGAAAAAAGTTCCATTGATACATTATTTTGGAAAGGGTTATGATTTTCCAAACACGAAATGGAACATGCGATTTAAATTTAACAAGGGCGGAAGTTACTATATTCATGGTGCGTATTGGCATAATAATTTCGGACATCCGATGAGTCATGGATGCGTGAATGTGGCATACGCCGACATGGGGCCGCTGTATGAATGGACGCCGACGTCGACGCCGGTGATTATTGAATGATTGTTTTGATATGGAAGTCCTGACCGTCTCACAATTTGTTGAAGTGACGAATGGATTACTTGTTGCGCAAATGCCGCCGGGAAGTTTTGAAATTGAAGGCGAAGTTGCATCGTTCGGAATTTCGGGCGGACAGTGGGTACGATTTGATTTGAAAGATGGCGATGCGATTGTGAATTGTTTTTTAACTGCGTGGCAATTGAAAGAACAAATTGCGGATGGGATGAAAATTGTGGTGACGGGGTATGGAAAATTATATCCAAAATACGGAAAATTTAGTTTTGTTGTGCAGTCGATTCGGTTGTCGGGCGAGGGAAGTTTGAAACGCGCGTTTGAGTTATTACAGAAAAAATTACAGGCCGAAGGTTTATTCGACGTCGGTCGCAAACGCGAATTGCCGAGGTTTCCGGCGCGCGTTGCACTCATCACCTCGCGTGACGCTGCGGCATACACGGATTTTTTGCGTGTGTCTGCGGCTCGGTGGCCTGCTGCGGAAATTGTGCATTATCACGTCGGTGTGCAGGGCGCGTCGGCGGCTGGCGAAGTTGTCGCAGCGCTCAGTGACGCGGGAAATCGACTCGAAGATTTTGATGTGATTGTTGTCACACGCGGCGGCGGATCGATGGAGGATTTGCATGTGTTTAACACTGAAGAAGTTGCACGTGCGGTTTTTGCATCGCGTGTGCCGGTTGTGTCGGGTGTCGGCCATGAACGCGATGTGACGATTATTGATATGGTCGCGGATTTGCGCGCAGCAACGCCGAGCAACGCGGCGGAATTAATTTTTCCAGACGCGACGGAAGTGCTCGCAGAAATTCGACACAAAGTTGCGGTTCAGGCGCGTGGCATGGACGCGGCGATCGAGCGTGCGCGTGCAAAAACGATTCATATTACATACGTCGTTGATCGCTGGGTACGGTCGCTATCAGATCGATTAGAAACGTCGCGTCGACAATTATTGTCACGTCGCGATGCATTCGAACAACGACTCGCCGCGTACAAAGAAAAAATTGTTGCCGCTGTTCGACTTTTAAAATCGCTCCATCCGCAAGAATTATTGCGTCGCGGATATTCGTATACAACTGCGGAAAATGGTACTATAATCGCGAGCGCGGCGGGTTTACGAAAAGTAGGCCGCGCAACACAGAAATATTTCGACGGCGATGTTTCGATTCGCGTTGATGAATAAAATTATATGACTCCAGCACCAAAAACAAAAAAACCAGACTCATTTGCAGAACAATTTGGCGAGCTTGAAGAAATTACAAAGTGGTTTGAGAGCGGCGACGTATCGATCGAGGACGCGCTCGGAAAATTCGAACGTGGCTTGAAAATTGCTGAAGATTTACAGACGTATTTGCACAGTGTTGAGCAACGTGTTATAGATATGAAAAAGAAATTTAATGTTTGACTATGAGCGCTTCCCAAAAACGACGCGAAACAGTGGCAATTTCTCTCGGCGGATCGATGATTATTAATGGGGACGGGATCCATGTTGCATTTCTGAAAAAATTTAAATCCATTATTGCAGCCGAGTCCAAAAAGGGGCTCGATTTTATTATTATAACGGGCGGCGGAAAAACCACGCGCGATTATCAAAAAGCGGGGCGCACGTTTAAATTTTCTGATAAGACGCTCGACGAAATCGGCATCAGCATCACACATGTCAATGCAAAATTTGTTGCAGCGACGCTCGCGGGAATTCGAGGAATTTCTGTGATGGGCGGAGAAAAGCCGGGGCAGTCGACCGACGCGGTCGCGGTTGGGCACGCGATAAAAAATAACGCGACGCGCGTCATCAACATTTCTTCAATTGGATATATTTATAGTAGCGATCCGGAAAAAAATCCTGACGCACAAAAATTTGAAACACTTTCATGGAAAGAATATCGCGCGATCATCGGCTCGAAATGGATTCCGGGCATGCATGCGCCGTTTGATCCGACGGCGTCACGCCTCGCACAAAAAAATAATTTGACTGTTTCGTTCATGGATGGAAAAGATTTGGCAGCGCTGCCGAAAATTTTGCATGGAAAAAAGTGGGCGGGGAGTGTTATTTTATAATCGTTGACAATTCGGCATTTTTCAGCTAGTATAAAAACTAGCTTTTTTGGAGGTACTGATGTGCGAGAAAACAGAGGGTGAAAAAAAACGTCCTGTGCGAAGTGGTGTCTTGATCATTGGCACGGGTGAACAGTTGCATCAAGCGTTTTTGCGCCGGCGACTCAACGCGCGCGCGACTGGAATGGCGCTTGTTGCTGAACCGAAGCTGCCGGACAATTTTCCTGATCTGATCGCGAAGTTGAAAGAACGACAGCCCGAGGGTTGACAGAATGCCTTACGAACTGTAAGGTGACCGCGCTTACGGCCGTGCATCCAACTCTCCTAGACGACTTCGGTTGCGGGAAGAGGCATGGTCCCGGTAGAGTTACGAGAGCTCAGACTCTACCTGTCGGGCGCGCATCTAACGAGATGTCGCGGGCGGCATAGTCTTGCGCGATTGGTCGGTCGCGCAGAAGGCTAGGAAAAAGCACAGACTTCGATTTCGTTGCAGGGGATTCGCTCCTGACAGTAACCCGGCGCAAATGCTGGAGCTGATAACCCAAGGCAGGCAAACTTTGGGAAAAGAATCGAGGCAATTCGACAGTGTACCGTGGGGGTCACAGTACGGGCGGATTTAGACGGAGAGCAACGTCTAAACCGCCTCTTTTTTTATTTATTTTTTATCTTATTTTTGCTATAATTTAAAGCACTTTTAAACAGAATATGCTTCCAAATCCATTTTCAGAACCGATTACTCCCGCAGCAGATACAGATCCTGTTCAAAATCAGGATTTAATTCGGGCGTTGCTCGGAGAAGATGCAGCACAGGAATTTGCGGGGTTGGTTTCAGATCAGCCGAAATCGACAAGGCAACCTCGACCAAATTTAAAAGCGCTCGCGGACGCTGCACTTACGCAGCAAGCGACGCTTATTTCTGCGTCAGCAGAAAAACAAGCAGAACAGTTTTTAACTGTAGAACTTAGACTTCAGTTTCAAGAGCAAATTAAAACGCTCGTCGATCTAGAACTTTTACAGACAAATGAAAAAGGAGAGAAGGGTATTACCGCAATCG
>JAPLWO010000040.1 GCA_026396555.1 Candidatus Magasanikiibacteriota bacterium | reverse complement strand
TCGCGAGTTCTTCGATTTTTTTCAACACATCATGTTCAAAAGGTCGGCCGGACGCTCCGGTTTTAACCGTCATACACATGATTTCGTCGACATAGTGCGCAATTTCAGCAACTGCAGACGCCGGTGTTTCTGGATTAATCGCAACACCAACTTCCCAACCATGAAATCGAATTGCTTCAATAACTTGCTTTGGCTGCGTTGCGGTTTCGAGATGAAAAAAAACGCGCTTAACTGCTGGAACGTCGAACCATGCATCCAAATGTTCAATCGGATTCGCAACAATTAAGTGCAATTCAAAAGTTAATGGCGTCATCGCATTTCCAATTGCCGCCGCATCAGCCCACGATTCTTTTTCCGGAATCCATGAGCCATCTAGCACATCAATATGCACGATATGGGCGATTGGATCGAGTGATTCAACGATTCGCGCGCGCGTTTCAAATTCTTCAAGCGATTGAACTAAAAAATCAGGAATCAATTCGATCATATTATTTTTCAAGAGCCGCAACTTCTGCAATGCGACGAACATGGCGTGCTTCGCCAGAGAATTTTGTGTTGAGAAATTTTTTTACGATTGCTTTTGCAAAATCTGGTTGTAAGATTCGTCCTGCTAAACACAATACATTTGCATCATCGTCGGTGCGCATGGTTTCTGCAGCCTGCAAATTATATCCGATGCCTGCACGAACGCCTTTGTGTTTGTTTGCGACAACGCACACACCAACACCGTTTCCACAAAATAATAATCCACGATCAGTTTTTGGATCAGCCTCAACTTTTTCCGCAACTGCGTGTGCAACTTTTGGATAATCATCGTCGGGGATCATTGTTTTTGGACCTAAATCTTCAAAGGGAATATTAACATACCGAAGATATTCAACGACCGCTTCTTTTAATTCAAATCCTGCATGGTCAGCGCCAATGTAAATCATATTTTTTGTAATTCAATGTGAAGATTGTGTAAATTATAGCATAAAATTTGATCCCCAGGGCCGGGTCTTGACAGAATTCGAGGCTTATGTTATTCTGTTTAGTCGCGGTCGAGAAACGACTGACCGCGAAGGGGCCCAAGCGCCCAACACGCCAGAGAAGCCGCCAAGCGCCCTAAAAAGCGCGAACAACGCCACAAAGGAGGTTACTTGGATCATCGGGTCCAAATGCATCGGAAACGTCCGCTGCGCGGCCCGATCTTCGACGATGACTAACCGCGTCGTCAGCAGATCATGCCTCGCTGATAATAAAATTTAATGTGAGAACGCGGATAACACCGCAACGCTCATGGCCCGCCAGCAAAGGGTCATATCGGAACGAGGGCAAATAAGGGCTGCCACAGTGGTGATTGAAACTCGCCATTGCTGCTCGAAAGTCTGGAGTCCGAATCGGTAAGAACGCCCACCTACTACACAACTCTCGACACGTCGCGCTCCGGAGTGCAACATGATCTAGATACTGTTCGTAAGGTGGGTGAATTTTTTTATTTGCATAAAACCGCGGTTTTTGTTAAGTTGAAAGAACTATGAAGTACTCAATTTTGGAAAAAACAGGTGAAAAACGAACGGCTGGAGTTACGACAGTTGTGCCGATGATTCAGGGTGACAAAAATCGAGCATTTTCATCGATTATTACGGAAGAACATTTTAAAGCGGGAGCGGGCGAACAGTTATATGCGTTGGTGCCGCACGGCGACGGCCACTCACACGTGATGTTGGTTGGATTGGGTGAAAAGAAAAAAGTCACCGCGCCGAAATTGTGTTCAGCTATTGCATCGGCGACTCGAGCCGTTCAGGATAAAAAACAAACTCGCGCGATTATTCAATTGAGCGAGGATTTTTTCGAGCTTGATTTTTCAGCGCGCGATTTAGGTGAAACTTTGGCGCGCCAGATTGGACTGACGACCTATCATTTTTCAGAATATATTACGGATACAGAGCGCCACGTTGCCGCGATGACCGAGATTTTCTTTTCGGGTGTGCCGAAAAAATTCGCGAAAAATTTTGCGGTTGGTTTAGAAAGTGGGCGATTGATTGACGAAGCTGTTCGCGCGGCGCGTGATTTGGGAAATCACAATCCAAGTAACATGCATCCGGAAGAATTAGGTCGCCAGACGATTGCGCTCGCGAAAGGAATCGCAAAATTGTCGGTGCGCGTTTTGAATAAAAAAGAGATTGAAAAAGAAAAAATGGGTGGTTTGCTGGGTGTTTCTGCGGGTTCTGATCGACCTCCGGCATTTATCATCATGGAATATCGCGGCGGAAAAACAGGCGACGCACCAACGGTTTTGGTGGGAAAAGGAATTACGTTTGACGCGGGCGGTATTTCGATCAAACCATCAAGCAAAATGGATGAAATGAAATTTGATATGTTGGGTGGCGCGACGGTAATCGGCGCGTTACTCGCAATTGCGAAATTAAAATTACCGGTAAATGTCGTTGGGCTGGTACCGGCAGCGGAAAATTTACCGTCAGGTAGCGCGATTGTACCGAGCGATATTTTACGAATGCATTCGGGGAAGACTGTTGAGGTTTTAGATACGGATGCGGAAGGACGATTGGTTTTAGCTGACGCACTTTCATACGCAGCGCGATTTAAACCACGCCAAATGATTGATTTAGCAACATTGACGGGTGCGTGTGTGGTTGCGATGGGTGAGACGCGTGCGGGCATGTGGAGTACGGATGAAAAATTGGCTGCGCGTTTGTCAGCGGCGTCTGAAAAAACAGGCGAACTCGTATGGCGCTTACC
>JAPLWO010000020.1 GCA_026396555.1 Candidatus Magasanikiibacteriota bacterium | reverse complement strand
CGTGAATGGGCATAGCCCATAAAGTATATCACGAGCAAAACTTTTATGCTTGTGGCGCGCTGTCGAAACGGTTAATGTATTCAATTGCGGCGAGGGCAGCAGTACAACCCATGCCTGCAGCAACAACAATTTGCTTGTATGGCGTGTTGGTTACGTCGCCTGCAGCAAAAATGCCGGTCGTATTGGTGCGACAGAGTGAATCAACTTTAATTTGTCCCACAGGATCTTTTTCAACATTCGCAAATTGTGAATTTGGTGTATTTCCGATATGAATCATCACACCTTGTGACTCAACAGTTCGCGTCGTGCCATCTGCAAATGACATTGAAACGCCGGTTACGCCCGCGTCACCTTCGATCGTGGTTGTTTTTGCATTATAAATAATTTCAACATTTGGTAATTTCACCAATTTGTCGATTAAAACTTGCTCGCCTTTAAATTTATCATTTTTATTAATTACAAATACGTGTTTTGTGATTGTCGCCATCATGAGCGCTGATTCGAGCGCGCTGTTTCCGCCGCCGATGGTCGTGGTGATTTTGTTTTTGAAAAGCGGACCGTCGCACACGGTACAATAGGTGACACCCTTGTGGTACATTTCATTTTCTCCCGGAACTCCTAAATGTTTTGGTTTAACGCCGGTCGCGATAATGACGGCAATTGTTTCGTATACGCGTGTTTCGCCGCTCAAATTTGTTGCCGTGACGCGCCAGGTTTTACCATCAGCGCCTTGTGCCAATTCAGTCACCATGAAACCTTCGTCTGGTGTGACGCCATTATATTTTAATTGTGCGCCCATTTTTTCCGCCATTTCAAAACCAGTCGTGTGGTCGGTGAGCGGCCAATTCTCGACTTCGCCTGATAACGCAACTTCGCCGCCGATATCGCCGGTTACCATTTTAAAATTTAATTTTCTTCGTGACGCATACACGGCCGCAGTTGTCCCGGCGATTGAACCGCCAATAATTACAAGATCTAACATAGTGGGAGAATTTTACCGTGAATTTTATTCTTGCGCAATACGTTGCAACTCTGTCCATGCAGTAGCAGGAGAACTGACGTTTGGGCCAAAGATTCCGGAGTTGACGCGTGCGCGAGTCGCACCAGCAGCCATACACAAACCGAGCGTTTCTTTTCCAATCGCGCCATCAACACCAATAATAACATGTGGATGTGCGGTCGCGAGTTCTTCGATTTTTTTCAACACATCATGTTCAAAAGGTCGGCCGGACGCTCCGGTTTTAACCGTCATACACATAATTTCATCAACGTAATGCGCGATTTCAGCAACGGCAGACGCAGGTGTTTCGGGATTAATTGCGACGCCAACTTCCCACCCATGAAATCGAATTGCTTCAACAACTTGTTTGGGCTGTGTCGCGGTTTCGAGATGGAAAATAACGCGCTTTACTGCTGGCACGTCAAACCACGCATCCAAATGTTCAATCGGATTCGCAACCATCAGGTGCAGCTCGTAATTGAGCGGTGTCATCGCATTTCCAATTGCTGCCGCGTCTGCCCACGATTCTTATAAGGGAATCCATGAGCCATCAAGTACATCAATATGAACGATTTGTGCGATTGGCACGAGCGATTCGACAATTCGCGCGCGCATTTCAAATTCTTCAAGCGACTGAACTAAAAAATCAGGAATCAATTCGATCATATTATTTTTCAAGAGCCGCAACTTCTGCAATGCGACGAACATGGCGCGCTTCGCCAGAGAATTTTGTGTTGAGAAATTTTTTCACGATTGCTTTTGCAAAATCTGGTTGTAAGATTCGTCCTGCTAAACACAATACATTTGCATCATCGTCGGTGCGCATGGTTTCTGCAGCCTGCAAATTATATCCGATGCCTGCACGAAC
>JAPLWO010000018.1 GCA_026396555.1 Candidatus Magasanikiibacteriota bacterium | reverse complement strand
GCTGGGTGCTCGGTGAACAATCGATGAAGACGTTGCGCGGAAGAAAATCTGAAGACGTTATTTTTGCGGGTTCAGATAAAAAAGCGCGGTTAGGTTACGCAGAAGTTGCGGTGCATTTGGTAAATGAAGCGAACGATATTCCAGAAACCGAAGGCGAGTATAGTTGGATGAATGTGCCGGAGCTCGTGATTTCGCGCCGCCTGTATCGCGATGGTGCGGGTGAATATTACATCAACGGAAATAAAGCGCGTTTGTCGGACATTCAATTATTATTGGCAAAAGCGCATTTTGGACAAAAAACGTATACGGTTATTGGTCAGGGTTTGATTGATCAAATTTTGCTCGTTAGCCCGCGCGAACGCAAAGAATTTTTTGATGAAGCGGCGGGTGTAAAAGAATTTCAGTTAAAACGACATCAAGCGTTATTAAAATTACATGCGACGCGCGAAAATATTGCGCAAGCAGAAACACTATTAAAAGAAATTGAACCACGTTTGCGATCGCTTCAACGTGCGGTGAAACGATTAGAAGAACGCGAGGCACTCGAAGAGCGATTGAAATTGTTGCAGCAAAATTATTACGGCAGCGTGTGGCATGATTTGCAAAAGCGCATGGGCGATGTCGCACGTGTGTGCGCGGGCGATGAAACCGAACTGACGAAAATTCGCGGTGGATACGACGCGATGCTTGTTGATCTCCATAAACTTGAAGTTGAAGAAACGCAGAGCGAGGCGATTATTGGTTTGCAGCGTGAATATGAGACACTGTCGAAAAAACGCGGACAGTTGCGCGAAGAAGAATTGCGTTTGAAGACCGCGCTCGAAGTTGCGCATGTACGTCGCGAAGTACAAGTGTCATGGGCGCCGCTTCCGCTCACAAAAATTATTGAAGAATTGGAAGCGCTGAAAATTTCGCATCGCGATTTTTCAAAACGTTTACGCGCAGCAGAATCGATCGCCGCAGTCGGAACAATTTTAGATGAATTTGATTCTGTTGCAGATCGCACGGAACAATTAGTAAAACGGTTGCAGCGTCCAGCACCAGAAGAACCGCGCGATGAAAAAATTCCTGCTGATCCAAAAGTTGCGATGGAGATCGAAAATATTCAGGAATCGATTTTGGTAATTGATGGCCAGTTAAAAGAGCTGAGCGAAAAAATGCACAACGAATCGCATCGCGAGCAAGAAAAGAAATCACAATTTTTTGCCGTGCAACGTCGGCTGCAGGATGAGCAGCGAAAAATGCATGAGATCGAACAAAGATTGTCAGGGCGAAAAATCGAACTCGCAAAATTGGAAACGCGCAGCGAAAGTGTGCGCGAAGAAATGCGCATGGAAATTCCGGAAATGGTTGAGTCAGTTTTGGCTGCAGCGCCTGCGGAAATGTTGGCGGCGCCCGAGAACGCGCAGCGTGAACTATTTTCATTGAAACATCAGTTGGAATTGATCGGCGGAATCGATCCAGAAGTGATGAAGGAATATGAAGAGACAAATACACGCTACACATTTTTATCAGAGCAGCTCGGCGATTTGTCGGGTGCGCTTGCGAATACAGAATCGACGATTAAAGAGTTTGATGAAATTTTGAAAACGCGTCGCGAAGAAGCGTTGACGACGCTTAATGTTTTGTTCCAAGAATTTTTTGCGACCTTGTTTAAGGGCGGTACTGCAAAATTAATTCCGGTGTATGTTGATCCGCGGGATGAATTGAAAGCGGTGAGTGACGACAATGAAGATGAAGAAGATGTTGAAACCGCGAGCGAAGAAATTGCAGAAGGTATTTCGCGCGAACCTGTTTTGGTTGGAATCGACATTCAGGCGCAGCCGCCGGGAAAACGAATTAAGGATATTTCGGTATTGTCAGGTGGTGAGCGCGCGATGACGTCGGTTGCACTTTTGTGTGCGATCATGGCAAGCAATCCGTCGCCGTTTGTGGTGCTCGACGAAGTTGATGCGGCACTCGACGAAGCGAACTCAATTCGCTACGCAAATATTTTGGAAAAATTAGCAGAGAAAACTCAGTTCATCGTTATCACGCATAACCGCGCGACGATGGGCAAGGGTGATATTTTATACGGCGTGACCATGGGCGAGGATGGTGCGTCGCAATTGTTGTCAGTGAAATTTGCGGAGGCGGAGCGGTGGGCGAAATAAAATATGGAACCAAAATTTTTAAAATCTGAAGACGTCGATTTTAAAGAGATTCCAACAGAGTGGCGCACAGTTGCAGCTCTTGCGAAAGAGCTTAATATAACTGGGCATTTTATTAACACAAGAATTAAAAAATATAGCGCTACTCATCCTGAGTGGTCAAAAAAATATATAGCAAATGGAATTGTTCGCGACTGTTTACATCCAGATTTAATCAAGTATATTGTTGAGGAGTTTAATAACAGGGGTGAACAACCGCCTGAAGGATGGATTACTATATCAAAACTTAGAAATAAATATGGTATTGCAGAACGAACAATGGAAGGGTTTATTGAAAAATATTCGCAAGATCATCCGGGAATGGATATTAGCGCGCGTTACTTGAATTCGATTGGAAAGTTGGCGTTGTTTGTACATCCTGATGTGGCCATTTATGTCGATGGTTTGATGCAGGATAGGAAAACAAAGATAGTTCCACCAGGATGGTTTTCGAATAGAACATTGGCTGAGAAAATAGGAGTGGCCCAAACAACAGTATTTCGTATAGCTCAAGGATACCGTGAGTCTAATCCTGAGTGGTTTAATTTTTTCTTAAATCAAGATAAGAAATCATTTGAGTACTATCATCCTGATTTAGTTGCCATTGTAAAGAATGAAATTGTTGGGCGACGAAAAGAAATTCCTCCTGGCTGGCTTCTTATCGCAGACATCATAACAGTGTGTGGAGCACAGCATGGTGTCCCTGATTATAATTTTATATATCAAGTTGCTTCGGAGTTTAGAAAAACTAATCCTGAATATTTTGGTTTCTATACAGCAAAGAATGGTAAATTTTTGGAGTTTTATCATCCTGATCTAGTTAAAATTATAAGCGAGCGGTTTCGTTCTCGTTTGACTGTTAAACAAGAGGTAAAAGAGATTGTAATAAAAAAAAGAAAAGAGGTAGAAAAAAAAAGAATTGAAAGAGAGGGGGTTGACCTGGCTCCTATGGGTTGGCTAACGCTTAATAAGTTGATAGTGGTATTACGAACAGGTCCTCAAATAATTGCCAGCATTGTAGATGCTTACAGAAGCGATCATCCTGATTGGTTTAAGGTGTTTCAATATAAAAAAGGAGGATCCGGAGAGCATTTTCATCCAGACTTAGTAAAGAGGCTAGAGGAGGATTTGAGGAGTAGAGGAGAACACCCGCCTGAGGGTTGGAGGACCGCTTCTGATATTCTTGATGATTTTCCCATCGCTCGTAAATCATTTGAGGAGCTAATGAAGAGTTTTCGGATTTCTCATCCTGAATGGATACATAATTATTTAAATCGCCTCAATCAGCTTGTTGAGCATTTGCATCCAGCTTTAGTTAAGGAGCTTGGTATGCTAATTTCACAACGTGGTGATTCTGCGCCGCGTGGCTGGCTGACTATTGGAGCGGTTGCAAATAAACTGAACGTTACTTTTGCAACTGTGATGCATGTTGTTGATAAATATCGTTTAAGTAATTCTGGCTGGATTAAAAAGTATCTGAATTCATCGAATAATTTATACGAACACATACATCCGGATTTAATAAAAGAAGTAGAAAAAAAATTGTCTTCGCGTCAGAAACCTCCAGTAGGGTGGGAAAGTTTGAATGATTTACGACGCTTATTTAAGTTTGATCCAAGCACTCTTGAAAATTTTTATAAGAAATATGAAAAAACTCATCCTGAATGGCGCAAAATTTTCTTAAACGAGAACGGTAAAATGGTGCCATACTGGCATCCTGATTTTATTCTGCTTTTTAAAGAAACTTTTACTTCTCGTCAAAAAGCACCATCTGGATGGAAGACGTTGGGGCCGGTAGCACAAGAGCTGGATATTTCTCCTCAAACAGTGGAGAGTTTGATGGAGCGTTTTCGTGATTTACACCCAGAATGGTTTAAGGAATATTTGAATAAAGGAAAAAATTTTTATGAGCATTTTCATCCCGATCTTATTAATGAGTTGAAAAAAATTTTATTTGATAAAAATAAAATTATCACAGCTGGATGGAAAAAAATGGGTGATTTATCTAGGGAATTTGGCGTAAGTTATACGTTTTTGCAAAAATTTATTTTACCATATCGAACATCTAATCCCGATTGGATTTTTAAAGATAAAATTAAAGATCGGGCCATCATTTACGAATATTATCACCCTGATCTAATAAAAATTATAAAAGATGCTATTAAATTGCGTGAGAAACCCCCTTCAGGATGGAAAACCCGCAATAAGATTTTTTCAGAATTAGGGCTTAGTTCAGGCGCTGAATCTGTTCATCGGTTTATCGTAGCCCAGCTCAAGGAGCACCCTGAATGGGCTCACCGTTATTTAGATAGTGTTGGCAAGCTGGCAGAATATCTGCATCCTGAATTGGTACGGCTTGTTGTTGAGCATGTTGGGGTACGTAATGAAGCACCGTCGGGTTGGCTTGAAAAAATAACTCTTGTTCATGAGTTGAAGTTGAACCACGGTACCATTCTGAATTTTATTCAGAAATATCGCACTACCAGGCCTGAATGGTTTGTTCCATATCTTAATAAGGAAAAGAGGTTGGTTGAGTTTTTGCATCCTGAGTTAGTGGAATTAATAAGAGCGCACTATATATTTAAAAAACGTTATGTTTTTGAAAAAAAAGATGATG
>JAPLWO010000027.1 GCA_026396555.1 Candidatus Magasanikiibacteriota bacterium | reverse complement strand
CCCAAGAATGTGTCGCCTGATGGCACGGTGAAAATCCCGAGCGGCCACCATGGTGTGCTGAATCGGATTTCGCTGCTCGACGCCAATGGCAATGAAGTCACGCTGATGTGTGTCGGCAGCGAAGAGCCGGTCATGCAGCGCCACTACATCGCGATCGCGGGCTTGAGCGGCCTGTGTCTCAATCACGTCGACAAGCCGACGGCGAATCGTGTCTCGCAGTTCGCGGGCGTCGCGCCGGTCAGTTCGATGAGTACGTGGATCACGGCTGACGGCAAGGTGCCGATCATGATTCCGAACGCCGCCAATTTCGCACTGCTCGCCGATTCCAACACGTTCGTCATGCGCCACGCGACCGAAGGGTTGCGGTTCATGGTCGATCTGACGAGCAAGCGCTGGAAGGCGGTTCATTTGGATCCGACGCTCGCGAGTGATTTGTGCGACGGCGGTCTGAACCACCGGTTCATGAGCCGCGCGTTGGCGATTCCGGGTTTGGGCATGGTGCATATTTTGTCGGACATCGGCATGCCGGCCAAAGCGGTTTCGTTCCGTCGCGTCGGCGATGACGTGTTTGCGACGCATCTGGCGACGTTCGAAACGGGTGGTGACATCTGCATCGGCACGCCAGTCGGCAGCTCGTCCGACAAGGTCACGCTGTTTTCCGTTCGCCCCGGCGATGATGACCATCACATCGCGCGCGTCTACACCGGTGAGACTGCGGACTTCGTTCCCAAGATCGCGCGCCAGTTTCCGCATCGCGCGCCGGTCGTTTCCGGCAAGGACATCGCGATCGCGTAAGTTTCGTTTCTGACAGGTTCGCTCGTCACACGCTTTTCACATTCGAACTGAATGGTGAATTACGTGTGACGAGCTGTTTTTTTTGACGCGTACAAGCGAAAGTGTTTATTTGCCGAGTACCACTTGACGTCACGTGCACTTTTTGATATCCTTGTTCGTATCCGTCAATCGCGCTCACGATTTGACTCATCAGCCTCACATTATGTTAACACTTAAATTATCTCGCGTCGGTAAAAAGAAACAGCCACAATACCGTTTGATCGTTACTGAAAAAGGACGCGATCCATGGGGCAAGGCTCTCGAAACTATCGGCCACTACAACCCAACCATTAAACCAAAAGTTTTTACGGTTGATCAGGCTCGTCTTGACCACTACATCAAAAATGGTGTTCAGAAAACAGTGACTGTAAACAATTTGCTCATCAATTTCGGTTTTACGAAGGGCGAAAAGAAGCAGAAAGTTCACATCACCAAAAAGCGTGCAGCTCGCGCAGAAAAGAAGAAATAATTTTCTCGCCTCGCACATAGAAATTCCGGCCTCAGGGCCGGTTTTTTTGTTCATAGTGTTCTTGACAATTCGCGGAAAGTATGTTGTAATATTCCGCAGTAGGCCCAATTTGACGTGGCTGAAAAAAAAGTGAGGGAACCGATGACGACGGAACATGAAGGTATTTTGATGCGCGACCCGCTCAAGCCGCTGGTGAAAGTCGCGGCCGATGAAGTGCTCGCAGATCTCGCGGGCGCTGGCACGCTCGACAGCGTGGAAGAGAAGCTCTTGCGGATGCGTTTGGGCATCCCCATCATGGACGAGACGCGCCCGCTCGCGTTTCACGACCCGAATCCCATCGCTGCGCCGCAGATGCATGCAGTCGAAGCTCGCGCTGTCGCTCACGCGCGCACCCAGGCGACGGCTCGCTGCGGCACGACCGCGGACTACGCGGGCATCCCGTACAGCCAGGGCGCCGAGGATCGGATGCGGCGTGGCCACGGTGGTCGCGGCGGTTTGTAGATTCCCGAACGGGAGTCATCAGTGTCTACGGCACGAAGTTTCAGATGTCACGTCTGTAACCTCGTGCCGTGTTTTTTATTTTGACAAAACAGAATTTTAGAAATAGGATGATAAACGAACAGTAACGTGGCGCAAGGAGGAGGAATCATGTCGACCAAGAGGCCTGTAGATCCGATACCAGGAGAATGGTTTTGTTGTTCGTGTGGCTATCAAGGACCGGGCGAGGAATTTCTGCAAGCATCGGAAAGCGAACATCGATGTCCGAATTCAAACTGCAGGGAACCTGACCAAGTGTTTGACGCGTGGGCAGATCCGATTGCATGGGGATTTCCTGCACGGATGGAAACGCGGCCGCCGCTCGACACCATGTTTTGTCACACGTGTGGCCACGTTGATCGCGAGAAAGCGTTTAGAAATTACGGCTCCTCGCTCGATTCTGATTACAGGTGTAAGTGTTCATCGACTAGTGTTGAAGATGCGCAAGTCGCCTGGAACAGGCAGGCTGCAGCGTTGGCAGACATAGGCGTGGTTTTGTAAGTCAAAAGCATTCTTGAACCGTACAAACATGGTGAGAGGGTGCTGATTTTTTATATGTTGACAAAAGTTGCGCACGTTTGGCGGTTTGCTATAATTAATTCTCGAAGTGAGACCTGCAAAACATGGCGAGCCTCACCATAATCATAATCAGTAATTCACGTGTGCTATGCAGCAGTCAGATCAAGAGTTTGTAGAGATGATCGTTAAGGCGATCGTTGCGCACCCAGATGATGTAAAGACCGATCGTACCGTTGATGAGCGAGGCGTTCTTATTACGTTGCATGTTAATCCAGAAGACATGGGATATGTGATCGGTCGTCAAGGTCAGACAGCGCGCGCCGTTCGTACACTTGCAAAAGTTGTGGGTGCAAAAAATAATGCGCGTGTGAATTTGAAAATCATGGAACCAGAAGGTTCTCGTGGTCCACGTCACATGCAGCAGGATCAACAGCAGCCACATCAGGGCGAACGTGCATACGACGACGTTCCGTCAATCGATGATCTCGGAATTTAATTTTGTTTTTGTCGCGACAATTAAAAACGCAAAGTATAAGACGCCGAAACCTTGGAAAAGGGCCGGCGTCGTTATATTTATGACGAAAAGTGCGATTGCGCCGGCGATGAGGCCGCGCGCGAATGGAGAATTGTGGTGCGCGCGCGAAAATTGATACATGATGATTATGAGGAAGGCGAGATATGCGATGGTGCCGAGAATTCCCAAGTCTGTAATCATTTGTAAATAACCCCAATCAAATTGTGTACGAATTTGATTTGTTTGTGTGACAGGATCGAGATAGGTGATGGTGGTGCCGAGGCCCGATCCTAATAACGGCCGAGCTTTTATATGGCGAATGATATCAGGAAGAAGTGCGAGGCGAATTGCGCCGCTCACGTCAGATGTAGGCGCGCTTATTCCGGAGACGCGGACGCCGAGTAATTCTAAACCGATCGATTGTCCGCGACTCGCGACAAAATGAAAGCTGAAGAAGATAACCGCGGCAGCTGCGAGTGCTACACTTCTGGCAATACGATACGGAAAAAATTTAAACCCAAGTCAGTGATTTTTCCAGCAGCGATATCGCGGAACCAATGGTAGTAGGGGTCGGTAAGAAAAAAGAGGCGGCTCGAATACAGCGCGAAGGTGATGGCGGAAAAAATTGTGGTGCCAAAAATAAATATTTTTGTTGCGAGCGCATTGATCATTTGATTGTCATGCTCAAATTCAAGCGCCGGAAAAAGTAGTGTCACAAATAAATATAACATCGCATCTTGCAGTACAAAGGTGACAGAATTTTTGTGCATGAGTCCGTTGATAATTGCCCAGAAAAAAAATGCTCCAAAAATCGCGAGTGCAATTGAAATATTTTTTTGTGGAAAAATAATTTTTGATCGCGCTTTTAATTTATGAGTTATCCACGCGCACGCGAAGATTCCTAAAAACCAGGTGCGCAAAAGTAGTGAACGCAATTCAAAAAAATGTCCGGCGCCATCGAGTAGTAATTCGATCACTAATAATTTCCATGCGAGCGAAATATTTTTTACGCAACTATATATGAATGCGCCGATGAGGAGCGCAGCGATGATTTCGAGCGACGCTGAGCTGTCTTTAAGAAAAAATGAGAGTGCGCGGAGGGCTATATAGAAGGCCAACAGTCCGCTGAAATAACGACGATAGAATTCTTTCATGAAATTATTTTAAAATCACTTAGCAATAAATTGATTTTAGCAATATAATGGGACCATTGCAATTTTCAGCATTTTGTTGTATTATCATCTGTCACTATGAAATTCACCGCCATTACATTATTTCCAGAAATGATTACGTCGTATGCGAATACGGCGATTTTAGGGCGCGCACAAAAAGGCGGTAAAATTTCTGTAGCAACAATTAATCCGCGCGAGTTTACGAATGATCGGCATCAGACAGTCGATGATAAACCATATGGCGGTGGCGCGGGAATGGTTATGAAAATTGAACCATTATATGCAGCGATAAAAAAAGCTGCACCACGTGCAAATAAAAAACGATGCGTAATTTTAATGGCTGCGAGCGGCCGTCCATTCACGCAAAAAATCGCGCAAGAATTTTCAAAAAAATATTCTGAATTAGTTTTTGTATGCGGCCGCTATGAAGGTGTTGACGCGCGCGTTGCAGAATTTATTGATGAAGAAATTTCTGTCGGGCCGTATGTTTTGACAGGTGGTGAATTGCCAGCGCTCATTATTATGGATGCGATCGTACGATTAATTCCAGGCGTGTTAGGAAATGAAAATTCGCTTGCAGAAGAATCTCATAATGTAGATGGCGAAGGGGAGTATCCACAATATACGCGGCCAGAAGTTTTTAAAAAATTGAAAGTACCAGAAGAATTACTTTCTGGAAATCACAAAAAAATTGCGGAGTGGCGAAAAAAGAATAAAAAGATTTGATCTTATTCAACTCGTCGATGGAGATGTCCTGGTATCCGCGCTAAAATTTCGTAAGGGATCGCGCCAATCTGCGCAGCGATCTGTTCTTCTGAATTTTTGTCTCCTGAATGGTCGCTGATTACTACAACTTTTTCACCCAATTTGATATCGTTTATTCGTGATACATCGATGCTTGTAATATTCATACTCACGTCACCGATAATAGGGCACTCAACTCCACGAACTATCACGATTCCTTTATTTGAAAGTCGCCGATCCAATCCTTCAAAATAACCGAGTGGAATTGTGGCTGTTATATCCAACACAAGCGCCAGCATTAATTTTTTTTATACCACCAATCATTGTCTCCATCCGCAACGCTAGTTTTAAATCCATTTGTGTAAATGGCGATGGGTTGTGTCCAAAGATTCCAATTCCACTGCGCACCAGATTACATGTCGCATCTTTCATAAAGTAGGCGCCTGCTGTATTTGCTAAATGAAAGTATTTGATTCCTTTTATCTGTGTTTTGATTTGCGTAATGCCAGCTTCCCAGATTGAAATCTGCGCCTGAGTTTCCGACTGTTTATCTGCTCGATGTGCATTCGCAAAATGTGAGTAAATTCCTTCAACGTGAATATGTTTATTTTGTTGTAAAATTTTAATCGCTTCTGAAATTTCATTTGGCAGCAACCCTTGTCGATGCATGCCTGTGTCGAGTTTAATATGAACCGTTGCTTCATGTTTTGTTTTCGCGAGTTCTTGTAATTGTTTCAGGCTTGTAATCGCGAATGAAATATTTTTATAACGATTTCCAACAATATTATGTACTGGTGTAAAATCTAATATCATAATTGGCGTGTGTACGTTTGATTCGCGTAATACGTTTGCTTCATATAAAGAATCAACTGCGAGAAACGGAATATTTTCTGATTGTAAAATTTCCGCAACCGTCACTAGTCCATGACCATACGCATTACTTTTCAGCACGGGTGCGATTTGTAATTTGGGGTATGTTTTTTGAAATTCGTGTAGGTTATGTAAAATCGCTGCTCGAGAAATTACCACCTCAATTATGGGCGTATATTTTGCCCACCTTTTCTTTATGGTTCGAATAGCATTCAGTAGCTTTTTCATATTGATTTATTGTATAGGAGGAGGGTTTGAAGCGCAATCATAAGGAGTCCTAATATTAGCCAAAACTTACCCACAGGCAGTGCCTCTTGACAGAACTTTTGTCCCCACGTACAATACCGACACGCGAAAAGAAAGAAAGCGTTTGAAGCCCGAAAGGACCTCGGCGCAAAAAAGAAAGTCGCGTTTTCAAAAAGCTCGTTTACAATTCAAGATGTGACAACTAAACATGTCATGGAATACGCTATCGATTGGCGTAGGAAATGATGGTGCTAGTGGTCCTAAATTCTATTCAATAAAACCAATCGTATCATATACTGAGAGTTTGATCCTGGCTCAGGATGAACGCTGGCGGCGTGGCTAAGGCATGCAAGTCGTGCGGGCTGTAAATTGTAGCAATACGAAATACGGCTAGCGGCAGACGGGTGCGTAACACATTGGCAATCTTCCCTCGAATCGTGAATAGCCCAGC
>JAPLWO010000057.1 GCA_026396555.1 Candidatus Magasanikiibacteriota bacterium | reverse complement strand
GATCTTTCGTGTAGATATGGAAAAACGGTTTTGGTATTTGATCCAGGCGATAAAATCTATTCAATACCAATTCAGAATTTTATTGTTTTTCACACGTGGCAATATCGTTTTGAAAAAAAACAAAACGAAATTATTATTCCGGCAATTTCTGAGGATGTTGGACGTGGGCGAGATATAATTCGTCATAAAAATACGTCTCATAAACCCTCAGTTGGATTTTGTGGCTGGGCAGCGTTTCCATCTGTGCGCGTTTTTTTTAGCGCTTATTGGCGAAAGGTGGTAATTTTTTTTCAAACAATTTTGACGGGGAATAAAAAACTCTTTGTAAAAAATAAAGGCCTTTTATTTCGGAGAGCAATTCTTAAAAAATTAAAAAGAAGTAATCGTGTCGTTTCCAATTTTATAATTCGCAAATCGTTTGGATCGAATAAATTAACAATTAAAGGCTCAGCTGAAAAAGCCCGTGCTGAATATATTGATAATATTGCAAATACTGATTTTTCGCTTGCAATTCGCGGTGATGGTAATTACTCGATTCGTTTCTATGAAATTTTAAGCATGGGAAGAATTCCTGTGTTGTTTGATACTGAATGTGTGTTTCCGATGGAGAAAGAGACTGATTATGATTCAATTATTTTGAGAATTAATATTTCTGACATAGATAAAATTGATGATAAAATTTTTGAATTTTATGACCGATTATCCGATGATGATTTTATTGAACGTCAAAGACGCGCTCGAGATTTATTTTTGAACGAACTATACTATCCTGTTTTTTTGAAGTATTTATTTGCGGATAAGCAAAATATTCAGTCATTGTTAGGGTAGGCTGATTTTGAACGAATGCGTGTGTACGCAATGCTGATAATGAGAACAATGGCCCATATACCGAAGAGTGCGATTTTTGGCAACCGTGTTGGAAAGTATTGCGGATGAGCAAGAAGTGTATAATAAAATTCAAAAACAGAAGTTCCGACTACAATGGGTAGTAATTTGTAATAATATTGTGCGGGTCGAAGTGCGAGTAGTACCAGCGTAAAGTTAAAAATGGTGAGATACCAATAATCAAAGCGATAAAAAGATGCGGGAATTATAAATGCAATTGCTGCACACGCAGTGAGTGTATAGCCAAGTTGTTTAGAATCTTTAAAAAACTTTTGAAAATATACAATCGCAAAAACTGCAAGAATTGTTATGAGAGGCGTGATATGCGGCATATCATCAAGATATGCAAAGCTTCGAGGGGAGAATCCGTGAATGCTGAAATAATTTTGGATGCCGTATATGATATTGATAAATGTGCGACTTAGAGAGAATAGTGATTGGGGTGTGTAATCCTTGTGTGCACCGATCATTATGTGATGTGTTTGAAAAAATTCTGATAATACATAGAGTACAGGAAACAGCAGACTCAGAAAGAACTGGTTCATTTTTTTCTTATATAGAAAAAGTGGAGCAAATGCAATACTAAATGGCTTCACAATATATGATATGCCGATTAGAAAAGAAAATTGTGGTTTATACCACAGCAAATATAGACCTAAAAAAGCAAAAAAAATCATGGGTGTGAAATGAAATCCTCGAAGCGCGCTCGTGTAGGTGATTGGCATGAGTGTAAATGCGTATGCCGCATATACACCAAGTGTTTTATCATTGAATATTTGGGAAACGGCTGCGTAGATAGCGGCGATAGTTAATACCGCACACAGCATGTCAATAATATATACACTGTTATGTGATCCCGTTATTTTATAAAACGCTGCGACGAAAAAGTCTGCACCGTGGAATCCAGGAATTGTCCAATCTAACTTGTGTTGATCTGCAAGTGTTTCTGCAAATGCACGATAACTAACATCATCATCACTGACCTTGATCGTGCCGGTTAAGAAAATTAGCGAGAGTAAAAAACTTGCTAAAATTATATGAGTGACTGGTTTGAAGAAAGCCTGAATAATTTGCTTCATATACGGTTTAATTGCTATTATTGTAGCACAACAGATGATATGAAAACAGCACTTATTTTTGGTGGAAGCGGCATGATTGGCCAAGAGTTTTTTCAAACGTTATCAAAATCGATGATTGTCATGTCAATTTCATATGAACAGTGCGATATTACGAGCATCGAAGCTGTTGTTGCGCAGCTTTCAAAATATCATCCTGACATAATCATTAAATGCGCCGGAATTATAGACGTTGAATCATGTGAAAAAGATCCTGATCGTGCGTTTCTTGTAAATACACAAGGTGTAAAGAATATTGTCGATGCAATGATTTCTTGTGATCTCAAAGGTTGTATTTTTGTGCAGATGAGCACTGCATATGTTTTTGAGGGCAGTGTTGCTGAATATTCAGAGGACGATCTTCCAAATCCAGGCACGATATACGGTTTGAGTAAATACAAAGCTGAGCAGGAAATTTGTAGCAGTTTCGCTCAATCATCAATTCGATATTATATTATTCGTACCGGTTGGGTTTATTCGGAGTTCCGTCAAACATTTATCGATTTGGTGGTAGATTCGATTTCAAAAGGGGATGCGATTGATATTGTAACTGATCAAAGTGGTGTTATTACATGGGCACATGAGTTGACAGAAGCTGTACAGACAATTATGCTTGACGCTGATTCAAATCCATCAGGGATTTACCATGTTACAAATAATGCGGAGCGTGCAGTTTCTAAATATGAAATTGCGGTTGCGTGTGCACGTATTTTTGGATTTGACGTCTCTCTGGTACGACCAATCGATTCGACATCGCTACAAGGTGTTAAAAGACCAAGATATTCATTTCTTAAAACTAATAAAGGAATTGTGTTGCCCCAATGGCAAGAATCTTTACAGCACTATTTAATGGAAAAATATGGATAAAAAAAAAGCGCTGATTTTAGGAGTAACTGGTCAAGATGGTTCATATCTCGCAGAACTCTTACTTTCAAAAGGGTATGATGTGTATGGTGTTGTACGACGTTCGAGTAGTTTTAATCGCGCGAGAATTGAGCATCTTGTGGCAGATGAGAAATATCGCGAAACGTTTCATCTTGAATATGGGGATTTGGTCGAATCGCAAGGGTTGTTTCGTTTATTAAGCAAGATTCGACCTGACGAGATTTATAATTTAGCTGCACAAAGTCATGTGCGCATTAGCTTTGATTTACCACACTACACAGCAATGACAACGGGCGTCGGAACATTAAATTTACTCGAAGCGATTTCGATTTTGAAACTTCCAACAAAGTTATATCAAGCATCATCATCAGAAATGTTTGGTAAAGTTCAGGAGGTACCACAAAAAGAAACGACTCCTTTTTATCCGCGTAGTCCGTATGCAACTGCAAAAGTTTTTGCATATTGGAGTGTAGTTAATTATCGCGAAGCATATGGAATGTTCGCGTGTAATGGTATTTTATTTAATCATGAATCGCCACGTCGAGGTGAAAATTTTGTGAGTAAAAAAATCACAAAAGGCGTCGCAGAGATTGTTGCGGGTAAGCGCTCAATAATTGAGCTTGGAAATCTTGATGCGCAACGTGATTGGGGATATGCGCCTGAATATGTTGATGCAATGTGGCGCATGTTACAACAGGAAAAGCCAGATGATTTTGTGATCGCGACCGGTGAAACGCACAGTGTTGAGGATTTGGTGCGAGAATCATTTGCCTTGGTGGGCATCGATGATTGGAAAAAATATGTACAGATTGATCCTCGATATTATCGACCAACTGAAGTTGATTTGTTAATTGGTGATGCATCAAAAGCAAGACGTGTGCTTGGGTGGGAACCGAAGGTGAAATTTAATGAGTTGGTAAAGATTATGTTACGCGAAGATTTAAAAGATTTGAGCATAACCCCATCATTTTAAAACATATGCAGCGTCGTAAAGAGCAAATAGGTGTTGGCTGTGCTGATATTACCGAACAAGAGATTCGGTATGTGAATGAAGTTTTAAAAACAAAACGTCTTTCATATGGACCATTTACACAAAAATTCGAATCAGGCTTTGCGAAGTTGCATGGCTGCAAACGAGCGTTGATGGTGAATAGTGGTACGAGCGCATTGCGTATTGCTGTTGCTGCACTCAAAGAAATTCATGGGTGGAAAGATGGAGATGAAATAATTTGTCCGGCTGTAACGTTTGTTGCCTCATCAAACGTTATTATTATGAACGGGTTAGAACCTGTTTTTGCTGACGTTTCACCACAAACTTATAATTTAGATCCTGCAGAAATTGAAAAGCACATCACAAAGCGTACACGCGCGATTATGGTTGTACATTTGTTTGGACAGCCTGCAGAAATGGATCCTATCATGAAAATTGCTCGTAAATATAAATTAAAAGTTATTGAAGATTCTTGTGAGACGATGTTTGTAAAATATAAAGGCAAGCCTGTCGGATCTTTTGGAGACATTAGTTGTTTTTCAACGTATGTCGCGCATTTTATAGTAACGGGCGTCGGCGGTCTCGCACATGACAAGGATTTGACTCCAAAGAAATTTCAAAAAGTTGTTGAAAGTCGGTTTAAATTTTTGCGACTTGGATATAGTTTTCGTGCGACGGAAATGGAGTCAGCACTCGGACTTGCACAACTTGAACGAAAGGATGATATTGTGAGACGTCGTAAATACAATGCGAAATATTTTTTGAAGAAATTAAAAAAATTTGAGAAATATTTGCAGCTACCAACGTGGCCTAAATACAGTGACCATGCGTTTATGATGTTTCCAATTGTGGTAAAAGAAGGTGTGCCGTTTAAACGCAATGAACTCATTATGCACCTAGAGCTTGCAAATATTGAAACACGCGATATGGTGCCACTCATCAATCAGCCGGTGTATATAAAACGTTACGGAAATCTTGAAAAAAACTTTCCGGTTTCAAAATGGATCAATCACAATGGCTTTTATATAGGCACGCATCAAATGATAGAGGAGAAAGATTTGGAATATGTCGTGAAAGCCTTTGAGGAATTTTTTGCAAAGAAAAATATCTGCTAATTGTATATGGAGGAAATCGAATTAACAGTTGTATTGCCGACATTTCGCGAATGTGAAAATCTTGCGATTTTTATTCCACAAATTGAGAAAGAATTTTCTGATGTGTTACTTGAGATTATCGTGGTAGATGATAATTCTCAAGATGGAACAGATAAATTAATTGAGACGCTTAACCTACGCTACCAAAATATTCGTCTGATCGTACGTCCGTCGTTATTTGGTATTGGTTCTGCTATTAGACGCGGATATGATGATGCTCGTGGTGAATACATTTTATCTTCAGATGCAGACCTCTCATTCTCTGTTGCGGACATGCGTGTCTTGTTGAATACAATTCAACAAGGATTTGGTCTTGTAACAGGATATCGCCATAATGGTGGTAATTATGAACGAAAAACACTCGCCGTAAAGGTTAAGTATTTTGTAAGTCGATGGGGGAATAAAATTGTTCAAAAAATCAGCGGTTTAAAAACTCGAGACTTTTCTGCAAATTTTCGCGTTATTCGTCGAGATGCATGGAAAAAGATTGAGACACAGGAGAAAACAAACGCTTTATTGTTTGAAATGATCGTTAAGGCGTATCGACAGGGGATTAAGATCACTGAAGTTCCTGTTGCGTTTTCTGAACGTAAATTTGGAAATTCGAAGCTTAATATTTGGAAAGAAGCTCCTAAATTTTTAATTAAGTTCATTAAGTACAGTTTCTTGGATAATTAATCGTTTTCCGCTCTTGACACCTCAATAAATCCATAGTACACTACTTCCGTCCCTAAATTCAGTCCTACACCCCCAGCAGAACGTTGGAAAAGCGGGGTAAGATCAAAAAAAGCGGCCAAGTATAGGTAAATTATCCACACTTGCACGTTTTTCTAAGTTCTGCTATAGTAGTGCTCACTTTCGGAACAACGAAATTTTCTCTAAATCAAGCCAAAAATATCTATGGCAAAATTCGAACGCACCAAACCACACGTTAACGTCGGTACAATTGGCCACGTTGACCACGGAAAGACAACTTTGACAGCTGCTATTTTGGCAGTTGCAGACGCAGCAGGTTTCGCAGCAACCCACAAGAAGGTTGACGAAATTGATGGCGCTCCAGAAGAAAAAGCTCGTGGTATTACCATTTCAACCGCTCACGTTGAATACGAAACTGCAGCTCGTCACTATGCTCACGTTGATTGTCCAGGCCATGCTGATTATGTTAAAAACATGATCACTGGTGCTGCTCAGATGGACGGTGCAATTCTCGTAGTTTCAGCAACAGATGGTCCAATGCCTCAGACTCGCGAACATATTTTGCTCGCACGCCAAGTTGGTGTTCCATATATCGTTGTTTTCCTCAATAAAGTTGACATGGTGTCAGATCCAGAACTTATTGACCTCGTTGAAGAAGAAGTTCGTGATTTGCTTAACAAATACGAATTTCCAGGTGCAACAACCCCGATTATTCGCGGTTCAGCGCTCAAAGCTCTTGAGAACCCAGGTGACAAAGAAGGTGCTGCAAAGCCTGTTCTTGATCTCCTCGCAGCTCTCGACAGCTTTATCCCAACTCCAGAACGTGCGACAGACAAGCCTTTCCTCATGCCTATTGAAGACGTGTTCTCAATTGAAGGCCGTGGAACAGTGGTAACTGGCCGTATCGAACGTGGTATGGTTAAGATCAACGAAGAAGTTGAATTGGTTGGTCTCGCAGACACACGCAAAACAGTTGTGACCGGTATCGAAATGTTCAACAAACAGTTGGAAGAAGGTATGGCAGGTGACAACGCTGGTTTGCTCCTCCGTGGTATTAAGAAAGAAGACGTAGAACGCGGTATGGTTCTCTGTAAGCCAGGTTCAATCAAACCTCACACAGAATTTGAAGTACAGGTTTACGCTCTTACCAAAGACGAAGGTGGACGCCACAAACCATTCTTTAACGGTTACAAACCTCAGTTCTATATCCGCACAACGGACGTGACTGGTGAATGTACGCTTCCAGAAGGTACTGAAATGGTTATGCCAGGTGACAACATGAAAATGGTTGTTAAGCTCATCACTCCAGTTGCTGTTGAAGACCAGATGCGCTTCGCTATTCGCGAAGGTGGTCGTACAGTAGGTGCAGGTGTGGTAACCAAGATCATCAAATAACATCGATTAAGTTAGCGAGCCAAAGGAAACTTTGGCTCGTTGTACTCCACCGATGTGGAGAAGACAAGAGAATCACGTTAGAAAAACGAACATGACTACAGCTCTCGCAGACGAAAAGAAAAAAGAAGAGGCGACCGGCCAACGCATTCGCCTTAAAGTTCGTGCTTACGATCACAAGATTATTGATGCTGCAACGCGCACCATCATTGAAACTGTCGAACGTTCAGGCGCAAAGGTGCGCGGTCCAGTACCGCTCCCTACTTTGATTAAGAAGTTTACCGTTAATCGGTCGACTTTTGTACACAAAGATGCACGCGAACAGTTTGAGATGCGTACGCATGTACGTTTGATGGACATTCTCGAACCAACGAGTAAAACCGTTGATTTGCTCATGTCACTCGCGCTCCCAGCGGGCGTCGACGTCGAAATTAAAATGTAATACAGATTTTCTTTGGAGGGAAGGAAATCAGAAGCTGCGCATAGCACGTCCGTAAGGATACGGCTATACACGACTTCTGGTTTTTTGTTACCGAGAGTCAGGAACTCACTCCAGACTCACCATAACCTACGGATAACGCTTACGGTATGAAATTCATTCTTGGACGAAAATTGAACATGACTCAGGTCTTCCGCCCAGATGGGCAGGTTGTACCAGTAACTCGCATTCAAGCGGGTCCTATTACTGTTACTCAGGTTAAGAAACAGGGCAACGAACAAATTGCGCTTCAGGTTGGTTTTGAAACCACTCGCAATGCGAACAAGCCTATGGAAGGACATTTGAAAGGTCTTCCAATGTTTCGCGTTTTAAAAGAATTCCAGACAACTCAGCCAGCTAATCGCGGTGACGTGATTGACGCAGCTGTATTTGCTCCTGGCGATTTAGTGTCTGCAATCGGTACCTCAAAAGGTAAAGGTTTTGCAGGTGTAGTGAAGCGCCATCATTTCCGTGGTGGTCCAGCTTCTCACGGTCATAAGGACAACTCACGTGCTCCAGGTTCTATTGGTGCAGGTGGTGTGCAACGTGTGTTTAAAGGCATGCGCATGGCAGGTCATATGGGCGATGAACAGGTAACTGTTCAGAATTTAGAAATTGTTTCAGTTGATACTGAAAAGAACGAGATCTTCGTTAAAGGTGCTGTTCCAGGTGCACGCAACGGTTTGATTGTTTTGAAATGTGAAGGAAGCTTTACATTGAAACAGCCTAAAGTTGCAGCAAAACCTGAGGAAACAATTGTGGCTTCAGACGTGACTGAGGACACAAGCGCAACTGATCAGTCAGAAGAAAGTTCACGTCCGGGCACGGCTGAAGACGTAATTGTTGCTGAATAATATGTCAGTTAATTTGACTACTTACAACGTAAAAGGCAAAAAAGTTGGTGAATTGAAAACTGACAGCATTTTGTTTTCAGAACCAGAAAAACCAAGCATGGTACATGAAGTGTACACTTTGTTGACTTCAAACATGCGTCAGGGTGGTGCTCACACAAAAACTCGCGGAGAAGTTCGCGGTGGTGGTCGCAAACCTTGGAAACAGAAAGGTACGGGTCGCGCGCGCCATGGTTCAACTCGCTCACCAATTTGGGTCGGCGGTGGTGTAACTTTTGGTCCACGTAAAGAAAAGAGCTACAAACGCGACATCAACAAACAGGTTATGCGCAAAGCGCTTCGTATGGTTTTGACCAACCGCGCAGTGAACAACCATTTGTTTGTGATGACCGATTGGAACACTGAAGGCAAAACAAAAGGATTTGTTGATTTATTGACAGGTCTTGGTGTTAAAGGCCGCCGCGTACTTGTATTGACTGGTGAAAAAGACGAGCAGACATACAAAGCTGCACGTAACATTGATCGTGTTGATGTATTGCCAGCAAATGAACTCAACGTCGCTGAACTTCTTGAGCATATGTACCTCGTGGTAAATGAGGATACTATCAAGTCTCTTGAGAAGCTTTTTGTAAAGTAATATGGGAATTCTCAAAAAGGTTAAAGACCTCGTCACTGACGAAAAAGCAACTGAAGAAGTAAAAGCAAAAAAGCCTCGTGCAAAGAAGGCTGTTGCTCCTGTTGTTGTCGGAGAAATGGTAGCGCATGACGAACACGAAGGTCATGACCATGCTCACGGCGATCACGCAGGACATGATCACGCTGCAGCAGCAAAATCAGAATCAAATCCAATTGCGGATGCGATTGCAGCTGGTGTTGCTTCAGCAAAATACATCATTGCAGGTTTGATTACAGAAAAGGGAACACACGCTGCTGCAAATGACACGTACTTGTTCAAAGTCATGCCACACGCAAGCAAGCCAGCGATCAAACAGGCAATCGAAAAAATGCACGGCGTTCGTGTCATCAAAATCCGCACGTGCCGATATGATGGTAAGAAAGTTCGCAGCGGCAAGATCGAAGGTCAGCGCTCAAATTTTAAGAAAGCATATGTGACGGTAGCAAAGGGCCAATCGATCACTATTCATAAGGGCGTTTAAATATATGCCAGTCAAACGATATAAACCAACCACTAATGCCCGCCGCCAAAGTAGCGTTGATACCTTCTCGGATATCACGAAATTTGAGCCGGAAAAATCTTTAACGGTTTTCCGCCCATCTACCGGTGGTCGTAACAACACGGGTAAAATTACAGTTCGCCATCGCGGTGGAGGTGCGCGTCGCTACACCCGTATTGTTGATTTTGTAGCAAACAAATTCGACATGCCAGGTACCGTTGCTGCAATTGAATACGATCCAAGCCGTGGTGCTCGTCTCGCATTACTTGAATATACTGATGGCGTAAAGTGCTACATCATTGCTCCAGCAGGACTTAAAACTGGAGATGTTGTATTTTCATCACAGCAATTGATCGAATCAACTCCGGGCAACCGAATGCCACTCAAATTCATTCCAACGGGTATTTCTATCCACAACATCGAACTCGACATGGCAACAGTTCGTATGCCATCAGGCGAAGTTCGCATGGTTTCAGCTGACGCTTCAGCAACAGTTGGTGTAGTCGGTAACTCAGACCATAACCTCATTCGTTGGGGTAAGGCTGGCCGATCACGTCTCCGCGGTATCCGTCCAACGGTTCGTGGTAAAGCTATGAATCCGGTTGACCATCCACATGGTGGTGGTGAAGGACGTAACCCAATTGGTATGAAGTTTGCGAAAACACCATGGGGTAAGCATGCACACGGTGTGAAGACTCGCGACCACAAGAAGTACAGCAGCAAATTTATTATTACGCGCCGAGTGAGCAAGAAGAAAAAGAAATAAACCACTATGTCACGAAGTAGCAAAAAAGGACCATACATTGACGTTAAACTTGCCGAGAAAGTCGCAAAGCTCCGATCTGGAGACAAGACTGTTATCAAGACATGGGCACGTTCAAGCACAATCACACCAGCAATGGTTGGATTTACGTTTGCTGTCCACAACGGTAAGGATTTTCTTCCTGTGTATGTGGTTGAAAACATGGTAGGTCACAAACTCGGCGAATTTTCACTCACACGCAAATTCATTCGTCACGGTGGTAAGCTCGCGAAGGATGATGGTAAAGCAGGTGCTAAACCAGCTGCTCCAGCCGCTAAAAAGTAAGATATGAAAACACAGGCATCTGCAAATACAATTCGAATGTCAGTGCGCAAAGTGCGTTTGATTATTGATATGGTTCGTGGCATGAATGCGCTCGAAGCAATCGTTCGATTGCAATTCGTTCGCCGTGACGCTGCTGAGCCAGTTGCAAAATTGATCAAATCAGCAATGGCAAACGCAGAGCACAATTTCAAAGCAGACCCAGAAAAACTGTGGATTTCAGCAATTAGTGCTGATAACGCTGGTTTTTTGAAACGCTTCCGCCCACGTGCAATGGGTCGTGCTGCTGAAATTCACAAGCACATGGCACACGTACAGCTTGAACTTACGGACGAGCCAAATCCAAAGGTAATTAAGAAAGCTGCTCGCGCTGCGTTGCGCACGGCTAAACGCGCTAACCAGTAATCATATGGGTCATAAAGTACATCCAAAAATTTTCCGCATGGGCGAACTCTGGACGTGGGACTCACGCTGGTTCCGCTCTAAAAACAAATTCGCTGAAAGTCTTGAAATTGATCACAACATCCGTAAATTCCTCAAAACGGAATTGAAAGGTGCTGCGGTTGATTCAGTAAAAGTTGAAATGAGCCCACGCGACATCACGATTACAATCTTAACTGGTAAACCAGGTTTGATTATCGGTCGTGGCGGTGCGGGTATCGAAGACTTGCGCAAAAAAATTCAGAAGAAATTTTTTCCACAAAATAAAGATAAGCAGATTCGCGTCAATGTTCAGGAACTCGCGAACCCAAGCTTGTCAGCGACTGTAGTTGTTGAACAGATGGCAATGGATTTAGAAAAGCGTATGCCATTTCGTCGCGTACTTAAAGGCGCGATCGAACGTTCACAACGCGCAGGTGCACTTGGTATCAAGGTTGCAGTTTCAGGCCGTTTGAACGGTGCTGAAATCGCACGTCGTGAATGGTTGACGTGGGGTAAAGTGCCACTCGCAACAATTCGTTCAGATGTTGATTTTGCTATCGGTACTGCACACACGATTTACGGTGCAATCGGTATTAAAGTTTGGATCTATAAGGGAGAGCGCTTTGGTCGAAAAGATCGCTTCACGGACGATGTAAAAGAAAAATCTTTCAGTAAATAAGTAATATGTTGATTCCACGCAAGGTCAAACATCGCAAGTGGCACAAGGGTCGCCGTCGCAATACAGGTGTTGCAACGAGCAAGACAACTGTGGCATTTGGCACGTTTGGTCTCAAAGCAACTTCATACGCATGGGTCACTTCACGACAGATCGAATCTGTTCGTAAGGTGCTCACTCGCTACACCAAGAAAACTGGTAAGATTTGGATTCGCATCTTCCCGGATAAACCAATTACTCAGAAAGGTGCAGAAACACCTATGGGTAAGGGTAAGGGTTCAGTCGATCACTATGTTTGTATCATCAAGCCAGGAACAGTAATGTTCGAAATGGATGGCATTACGGATGCACAAGCAAAGGAAGCGTTCGAATTCGCAGGCTACAAATTGCCACTCAAGACCGTGCTCACTAAACGCCACGTGTAAATCATATGGAAAAAACTTTAACACATAAGCGCCAATTTACCGGGGAAGTTGTCTCAGCAGCGATGGACAAGACTATTGTTGTTCGCGTTGATAGCATTAAGACACATCCAAAATACGGTAAACAATACAAGCGCTCAAAAAAATACCACGTTCACGATGAACTCGGAGTTCATAAGGTCGGTGAAAAGGTAAACTTCGTCGAATGTCGACCGCTTTCTAAAACAAAGCGATGGCGTGTAATCGCAAAATAATATGATCCAACATCGATCAATGTTAATGGTTGCAGATAACACAGGAGCTAAAAAGCTTTACGCGTTTTGTGTTCTCGGCGGCAACAAGAAGCGATATGCAACAATCGGCGATCTCGTTGTATGCAGCGTGAAAACAGCAGAACCACATGGCCAAGTAAAAAAAGGTGATGTCGTAACTGCAGTTATCGTACGCCAGCGCAAAGAAACACGTCGTGCAGACGGTACATACATTCGTTTTGACGAAAATGCAGCCGTAATTATCGATAAAAAAACAAAAGAACCAAAGGGAAGCCGTATCTTTGGACCAGTCGCACGTGAATTACGTAACCTCGGTTACCAAAAAATCGTGTCGTTAGCACCTGAAGTCTTGTAATATGTTATTAGAAAATCGCAAAATTAAAACCGGAGATACCGTCATGGTGACTGCGGGTAAAGACAAAGGTAAAATCGGCAAGATTCTTCAGGTATTTCCTGAGAAAAATCGCGTGGTTGTTGAAGGCGCGAATTTCATGAAAAAACATATCAAAGCTCGTGGCGGCAAAGGCGGCGAAACAAAAGGGCAAATTTTAGAGCTCTCAGCGCCTATGCACATTTCAAACGTAATGCTCGTTGATCCTTCAACGAACAAACCAACACGTGTGAAACTCGAGATGCGTGACGGCAAAAAGGTTCGCGTTGCGAAGAAATCTGGAACAGTTATCTAATATGAAGAGATTACACGAAGTCTACAAAACAGAAATTGCACCAGCGCTCGTCACACAGCTCGGTGTTAAGAATGTCAACGCGACTCCAAAGATCATAAAGATCGTGGTTTCGGTTGGTGTTGGTAAACTCTCAAAAGATAGCAAAATGTTGGAGGCGGTTGAAAGCACATTGACTCGTATTACTGGTCAAAAGCCAGCACAAACAAAAGCACGTGTTTCAATTTCAAACTTCAAATTGCGCGAAGGCCAGGTGGTTGGCTACAAAGTCACACTCCGCGGCGCTCGTATGTGGGATTTCCTCCAGAAATTGACACAGCTCACGTTTGCTCGCGTTCGCGACTTCCGTGGTATTTCAGTAAAGTGCATCGACGACAACGGAAACTTGTCACTTGGATTTAAGGAGCATCTTCCGTTCCCAGAAATTCGTGGTGACGAACTCGATACAGTACACGGATTAGAAATCACCATTCATTCAACGGCTGGCGATAAGAAACGTGGCGAAGCATTGTATCGCGCGTTCGGATTTCCATTTAAGGAAGCTGTGAAATAACTATATGGCAACAGAAGGACAAATCGCAATCTCAAAGAAAAAACCAAAGTTTTCGAGCCGCAAGGTCAATCGCTGTTTTCGATGCGGTCGCAAACATGGTTACATGCGCCTTTTCAACTTGTGCCGTATTTGTTTTCGTGAATTAGCGAACCGAGGAGAAATCCCGGGTGTACGCAAATCAAGCTGGTAAACATATGACTACAGATCCAATCTCAGACTTACTCACTCGAATCCGAAACGGCTACATGGCTAAAAAGCATGAAGTTGGTGTTCCACATTCGAAACTCAAGATGGCAGTTGTAAATATCCTTGTACAGGAAGGTTTTGTTGCATCAGCAGAAAAAGTTGATGGCAAAGATGGCTTTCCAGAAATCAAGGTACGTTTAAAATACAACGCAGGTCGGCCAGCAATCACTGAAGTAACACGCGTTTCACGCCCAGGTCTTCGCATCTATCGCAAGAAAGGTGAATTTAAGACAGTGCAAAGCGGTTACGGTATCGCGATTGTTTCAACTCCAAAGGGCGTCATGACCAACCGCGCGGCAAAAATTGCGGGACTTGGTGGCGAACTCATGTGTACCGTTTGGTAATCAAAAAAATACGTTTCATCCACACGTAACTATTGCAAAAGATGGTGCTATTTTGACCGTTGCAGTTGCAGACGAAAACGAAAAAGGTGATCGTTCACTGTGGGGCTTATCAGCAACACTTCTCAATAACATGATGATCGGCGTAACCAAAGGTTACGAAAAGAAACTTGAACTCGTGGGTGTTGGTTACCGTGCAGCAATGCAAGGCAAAGACATCAAAATCGAAGTAGGTTACTCACATCCAGTTATTTTTCAGATTCCAGCTGGTATTACAGCAACTGCTGAAAAAACAGCAATCAGCATTTCTGGTTTTGACAAACAGCTTGTCGGTGAACTTGCAGCGCAAATTCGTCGCATCCGCCCACCAGAGCCTTATAAAGGTAAGGGTATTAAATATGAAGGCGAGCAGATTCGTCGCAAGGCGGGTAAAGCTGCTAAATCAGCTAAGTAAACCACTATGAAAGAGTCTTCAACTTACAAACAAGCACGTCGCAGCCGTCGCCATGTCGCAATTCGCGCTAAGGTGATTGGTACTGACGCACGTCCTCGTCTCTCAATCTATCGTTCACTTTCGCAAATCATCGCTCAAATTGTTGATGACGCAAGTGGCAAAACAATCGCTGCGGTTGCAACTGCTGGCCTCAAAGGCGAAGCAGGAGATCGCAAGGGTAAAGTTGCTGAGAGCTATCTCGGTGGTTTAGAACTTGCAAAACTCGCGAAAGCGAAAAAAGTAAGCGTGGTTGTTTTTGACCGCGGCGGGTTCCGCTACCAGGGTCGTGTGAGTGCTTTTGCTGAAGGCGCACGCGAAGGTGGTCTTGAATTTTAAATTCTATGTCTGACGAAGAAAAGGTAGAAACTACAGTAGAAAACACAGAAGCTGTTACAGCTTCTCCAACTGATGCAGCACCAGTTGTTGCTCCAGCTCCAGACATGGAAATCATGCTCCGTGGATCACTTGGTGATTCAGCGGCCCCAAACACCAAAGGTGGTGCAGGTGGTCGCGGCGGCGCTGGCCGTGGTGGATTTGGCGGCGGACGCGGAGGTGCAGGCGGCGCAGGTGGCCGTGGCGGACGTCGTGATGATCGCGCTCCTCGTGAACGCGAAGTAAGCGAATTCAATCAGGTAACACTTGATCTTGCTCGTGTGACCCGTGTTACCAAAGGTGGTAAGCGTATGCGTTTCCGCGCTACAGTTGTAGTCGGTGACGGCAAAGGACGCGTTGGTTTTGCAACAAGCAAAGGTGTTGATGTGCAGGCTTCAGTTTTGAAAGCAAGCAGCAAAGCAAAGAAACACTTGTTTACGATCCCTCTCGCAGACGAAACCATTCCACATAAAGTCCACGCAAAAGCAGGTGCAGCAATTGTGATGATCATGCCAGCTCCTAAGGGTTCTGGAATTATCGCAGGTGGTCCAGTTCGCGTTGTGTTACAACTCGCGGGTGTACCAAATGCATCAGCTAAAGTGCTTGGC
>JAPLWO010000094.1 GCA_026396555.1 Candidatus Magasanikiibacteriota bacterium | reverse complement strand
GTGCAAAATCAAACTCCCCTTCCACAGCCATGTATAGTCATCTGAAAAAAATGCTCCGTAAAATGGCACCCAAAAAAATAATGCCGCGACAATTCCCGCAGAGCATGTAACAAGCAGCCGCAAAAAACGTTTATATTCGACCAAATCTACGATCGCGATAAGATCAAGAAAAAATCTAAATCCATCTTGCATACCAACGCGCGAATCGTCTCTATGGATCCACTTAACAGAAACCTCTGAGATAGAGAGGTGTTGCGTTTGTGCGCGAGCCAAAAATTCTACATCAAAAGAAAATCGCGTTCGTTCTACGTGAGTCGCGACGTCTTTTCCTTTTTCATTAAAAAATTTATATCCACACTGATGATCGTGCACCGTTGTTCCCAAAAAAAATCGAACAATTGAATTAATACATTTTGTTGTCCCTGCTCGAAACCAAGAATATTCAGTTGCCGTCTCTCGACGACCGATGACAACATCAGACGACCGAAGCGCGGTGATCGTTTTTGGTAGCGCATCTACAAAATCAATCGACAGATCCGCGTCCATAAAACCGTACACATCCGCATGAGCATCCATGAGCGCTGCTTTGATCGCACCACCCTTGCCAACATTTTCTTTGAGCGTCATTAATTTAATTTCGCAATTTTTGTACGTGTGCGATGCAATAAAGTCCTTCACCATTTTCCCGGTCAAATCTGTACTCCCATCATCGACGCACACAATCGTCAAAATTCGTCTAGGTAGACGGCTAACTTTTCTAGTGATAACTTGATCATTCCAGCTTCATTGAAGCATGGAAGGACAATAAGTGCTTTCATATTAACCCAACTTTCTCACACTGTTCAAAATAAAATCTCTATAAAGCTCTGCATCTGAAAATTTAATTTTATTATCCTTCGAAAGATTAAATAAAGAAACTGCCTGAATTGCCGCGCTGTATACAAAATAAAACAGATCATGCGATCGATCGAGCTCGCCGTAAAAATCAACGCAGCCTTGCATAAACGCTTCAGCGTTTTTCTCGCCTGAGAGTATTAAAATATCCGTCGCAGGACGATACATGTTTATCCATGGTACGACAGTCATCCAATCTTCTTTTGGCGGATAAATATCCAAAAAGAACATTTTACCAGTTTGGTAAAAAATATTGTCAGAATGATTGTCGAGAGATACAACGTATTGCGCTGCATCAAAACCGCTGAAATAATCTTTGTGTTTTTCTAAATAGTTTCTAAGTTTGGAAATAAATTCATCGACGTGTTCATTTGAAATATAGGTCGATGCAGAATGCATCCAATCCTTTAGGTCATTCAATCGACGTCCAAAAATATCAAAATAATTTTCGGCTGTTTTAGGCTGATGCGGATATGCAGCAACTGCTTTTGTTTGCTGATATCCCATGGATCGAAAATCCGTTTCCTGCAAAACATTATCATGCAATAATTCGCTTAAATTATTTGCAAGATCAATTCTATTCATTTTTATAACGACGTCGTCAGTATCATCTGCGAAATTTGAAACACTGATTTTTTCATCATTAATCACGATGCTCTGTAGCGCAATATACACTTCGGGACTAAAATAGTTATTCTCAAAAAAATCTGATTTATAAAAATCAAATCGCGTCTGATGGTCTGCAAGATTTCGAAAATGCTCATTAAAAAAATGATTATCGCGCTTACAAATTTTATAAACAGTTTTTGGGTATAAAAAAAGATGCGAAATTTGAGTTTCAGTGTGCTCAGGTATCAAGCCGATTTCCTCGATTCCTTGAATCGTGCCGTTTAAAAATGCACTAACAATCTTATTATGGGTTTGCATAGCACGGATATATTACCTGAACTGAGCATAAATAACAAAAATAACGGGCGGAAGGAATCGCCTTCCTCGCGAAGCAACTCGCTCGTCAGGCCTGCTCGCGCATCACGCGACCTGCGAGCTCTCGGTCGCATGCACTCGCTTCGATTCCTTCTTCAGCCTTAACAAAGAAAAATATCCATCTTTCGATGGATATTTTTCTTTGGCACGCCGTAGTGGAGGAAGTCAGGAAGATTTGTATGGAGGAAGCGTATGCGGGTACGAGGGTGAATTTGGTTAATTAATTCACCCTCTCACTTCAACAAATTTCTTCGCAAGCTCAACTAATCGATCGTGTAAAATTCCATTTGAGGCGATAAGGCCATTGATCGGCTCATCGTAGCGCTGCTCATTTCCAAAAATGTCGGTAACTTTTCCACCCGCCTCTTCGACAATAATTTTTACCGCCGCGGCATCATGTGTACTTTTACTTGGGAAAAGCGTAAATGCAAATTCGCCTGCCGCAACTAATACGCTTGGATAAATGAACGAGCTTAGCTTCATAAGTTTTGTCATTTCATTCATACCGAGATGGCGCACCATTGGAAACAGATCGTAGTGTGCTGACGAACCGCCCTCAAAATCACCAAGCGCACCTTTGAATGTGTCGATCTTCGAAACTGAAATTGAATTTCCATTGAGCATCGCACCTTGATTTTTTACAGCAGAAAATAAGCGGTCACTAAATGGATCATAGACAACGCCCAAAATACTTTCTCCGTCTTTCACGAGTGCCAATGAAAATGCACAGATTGGAACTCCGTGGGAAAACGGCATCGTACCATCGACGGGATCACAAACCCATACATACTCCGCACCCGCCTTCATATCACTTTCTTCCTCTGCTAAAATTCCATGAGATGGGAATGTAGAATTCACCGCCTCGATAAGCATTTTATTTATCAAAAAATCTGTTTCAGTGACAGGAGTAACATCAGCCTTCCATTCCTTTTGCATGCCGTGTAAAATTATCCTTGATGATCTTCCCCGCTTGTAACGCAAATTGCTGTGCGAATTGTTTATGTTCTAGGTAGTCCATAGTGTTACCGAGCATGTTACAGGAAAAATACGTTAAATACAAAAAACAAGGCTCTCGCCCTATTAATGAGTGGTAATTAAAATTGAAGGACTAGATGCTGTTGTAATCGAGGCAGTACCTCCGATTGGAAATGCAATTTGCGGCGTTGTGTGCCCAAAATCAGCACCGTATAGTACTGGTAAACCACGCAAGCGCTTATTATTAGCAATTACCATCTTCAGCATTGCAACTGTCACGCGACTCTCTGGCTGAAATCTGCCAATTACCACACCGCGTACCCCATCAAAATCCGGCAGTTGACTTATCGCCGTTAAGTGACTGTCAAAGTGCATTACATCCTCACAGAGATCTTCTTCAAGGAAAAGAATGGAATTCTCAAGCGAAGGCCGATAGGCTGTTCCTGCTAAATAATGAAATGTGCGTAAATTGCCACCAATGATGGTACCGCTCGCTTCACCCTCCTGTATCACAATCAATCCATCATTTTTTATAGGATGTCGATCGTCCTGGCGCAGCCACCATTCATCGTTGAACCATTGCCCTGAAGGCATCATTGCATACGGCGCATCACTAAAAAAACATTTTTTCAAATGCTCAAGTGAGTAGTTAAAATATAACTGTTCACCAAAGTTTGCATAATGCGGACCTGAATATGTCACAAGTCCTGTACGCGCATAGATAGCATTTGAGAGTGCTGTAATGTCCGAATACCCACAAAATATTTTCGGATTACTTTTTATAAGATCAAAATCAATATATGGCAGCAACTGATTCGAATTAAAGCCACCAATAACTGTGCTCACAAACTGCACAGCAGTGTCTGAAAAAGCAGCATGCAAATCTTCAATCCGCGAAGCGATAGAAGAAGACATAAATGCGTCACATTCACTTACGTGCGTTCCAAACGTCAGAGTTAAGCCAAGATCTGTAATGCGTTTGTTTGCAATTATCTGTGAATCTTTGGAAATAAGCGCAAGACTCCGTGCTGGGGCGATAACACGCATCCCGTTCCCTCTAACTAACCTTGGTGGGACCATCATATTCATATAATTGTACAAAGCGTAACATTAGCAGCAAAATATTGCAAAGATCCTTTTGAATCAGACAAAAAACCCACCTTTTGGTGAGGATTTTTGTCTAGCGCGACGTGGCAGAGGAGGTTGTGAAAATTTGTATGGAAAATGCGTATGCGAATACGTGGGGTGTGGATTTGGTTAATTAATTCTTTTTAATGTAATTGATTTTTTATTTGTGCCAACAACTTTCAAGGATTCTTTATCGTATGCATCAAGCGACACCCATGTGCTTGAAAATTCTTTAATGAGTTCAAGAATTGATTTTGGGTCAAGTGCGACATGTTCTGGTAATCATTTCTGAATCGTTTCAACGGTTTTAATAAATTCTTGATAGTTTTTCTGAATTTGTTTACGATTTATTGTGTACCCTTTCGTAATGTGCTCTTTAAGTGTCTTGGTTGCCCATTTGCGAAATTCAATAGCAGTCCGGGAACTCGTTCTATATCCAACAGCTAAAATAATATCGAGATTATAAAACTGCACATCATACACTTTTCCATCTCCTCCAGTATGTGCAAATTTTGCACATACTGCTTTTACATTAAGCTCTTTATCTTTTAAAATATTACGAATATGCTTGGTAACAACTGAACGCTCCACACCAAACGCATCAGCTATTTGAATTTGAGTTGCCCAAATAGTATCTTTTTTAAAATCTCCTCGAAATTCGATCGCACCATTTTTTGCTTGATAAATAACAAGCTCACTACGCATTTTTTTATTATCTATTTTCATATAACCCTTACATCAAGGACCAGTTTATATTTACATCCTACATCACTATAAAATAGCGCGTCAAAAAAATATATGTTATTTCTGCCAGAAAATCAAAAACCCCACTTTCGTGGGGGTCTCGAGCACACCGTCGTAGAGGAAGTCAGGAAAATTTGTATAACCGAAACGTTATCATTAGACCAGCGACAACAATAGCGCCGCGCCAAATATACCCATAACGACAAACGCGACCCAAAGTCCAAGCTTTGACCACTTCCCGCTCTTATATTCTCCCATAATATCTGCGCGACTTGATACGCGAGCAATAAGATAAATCAGCGGTACTGCAGCGATACCATTAAATACTGCGGTCATCACCAACGCCTTGATTGGGTCAAAGCCAATGAAATTAAGCATGAGTCCAACCAACGTGCCAACAATAATTACAAAATAAAACTCTCGTGCCTGTTTAAACTTTCGAAATAAGCCCTCTCGCCAATTAAATGTTTCAGAAATTGCATAAGCGGAAGATCCTGCCAAAACAGGAATACTTTGAAGACCGATTCCAATAACACCAATACTAAAAATTAATTTTGCTAAAAAGCCAGCATTCGGAAATGTACGCACCAATGGCTCAAGTGCTTTTGCAGCATCAGCCGCAGAGTTGATATTAGTGATTCCCGCTGAATGCAGCACAACTGCACCCACCACGATAATAAACCATGCCGCAACGTTGGAAAAAAGCATTCCCACTGCAGTATCAATACGGAGCGTCTTAAGATAAGATTTTGTCATCTTTGGAAGCCCACCATTTTGAGACACGCGATGCTTCGCGATTTCATCTTCCACAACATTACTTGTTTGCCAAAAAAATAAATATGGAGAAATGGTGGTTCCAAACACACCGACAATAATATATAGAAAATCATTGCTCCATTCAACGTGCGGAATGAGTGTTGCTTTAAGTGCTTCACGCCATGGCACGTTAATCATGAATGCGGTTATAAAATAAGCAAATAGCGCCATTGCCAGCCACTTGAGGATGCGCACATACGTTTTATATGAAATAAAAATTTCCAACAGCATGATAAATACTGCAAAAAATAGCGCGAGTAGACCAAATGGAACGCCGGGGATTAGCAATTGTGTGCTTGCCGCCATCGCACCAATATCAGAGCCGATATTAAGGGTGTTCGCCACAACGACGAGCGCAACGACTGGATATAAAATATACTTTGGATAGTTATCGCGTACAATTGCCGCAAGTCCTTTGCCCGTTACCGCACCAACACGCGCGCATGCCTCCTGAACCGCTGTCATGAGCGGGTATGTGAACAACATGGTCCACGGCATATGAAACCCGAATTGGGCGCCCGCTTGTGAATATGTCGCGATACCAGATGGATCGTCATCTGCAGCACCCGTAACGATGCCCGGACCAAGTATGCGGAGAAACCGACTGAAGTTTTTTTGTTTTGAGCGCTTATGAGTTTTTTCTGATTTTTCTGCATCTTCAATTGCCTCATCTGGTAACTGGATCATAGAATATAACTCATCAAAATATTTCATATTATAGCATATCTCAGAAAATAACCGCCTCACAATCTTCGATATTATTACAAAAAACAGGGCTCTCGTTCTTTTTTTGATGTTTTGACAACAAAACGGGCAGAAGGAATCGCCTTCCTCGCAAAGCAACTCGCTCGTCAGGCCTGCTCGCGCATCACGCGACCTGCGAGCTCTCGGTCGCATGCGCTCGCTTCGATTCCTCTCTCCAACCAATAACAAGATAAAATCCCCACCTTTCGGTGAGGATTTTATCTTGGCACGACGTAGTAGAGGAAGTCAGGAAGATTTGTGCTACTAAAATCATTAATCAAACTTCGCAACCTCCTTACCTTCAATATCTCGAATCACCACAGTCTTCTTGAGCTCTCCTGGGCTTCGTAATCTTTTTGATCCAGCGACCTCAATTTCAACGCGATCAATTTCTTTATAGGTCCCATCCTCTGCGCGATAACTTTCAGTGAAATACCAGACGCATTCAGAATTTTTAGGATAATATACGGTGTAAGAATACAATACACCGTTTTCCTCATAGGAATTACCGCTCCAGGATTTTGTATTTGTATCTATAACAATTTCATTTGCCACCTCCTTATCAGCATCTTGTAATTCTCGACGGACATCGTCAGCCGAACCACGCTTTCCCATTCCTTCGAATGAACTTTCAAATGACATAACTTTACGTTTAGACAAATAATTACGCTTTAATATTACCCCCCCCCGAACCACGTGGTCAAATATTTTGTGTGGATAACATCATTAAAATAAATACAAAAAACAGGGCTCTCGCCCTGATCTTTGATGCTCCTGACTTCCTATACTAGGCCTATCTGGCACGGGCGGAAGGAATCGAACCTACGCCAAAGGTTTTGGAGACCTTCGTTCTACCATTAAACTACGCCCGCATGCCCGCGGTCTTTATTTTTTCTCTGTTTTTGCTCCACCACTTTTCGCCGCCGGTGGTACAATACCTCCGCTCAAACGAATTGCTAGAACACTGTACAACACAAACACAATTCCTTCAACCAGTGGCGCGCCTGGCAATCCAGCAATGACGAACAGCCCCCACAACGTAAGCGGTGTCGTAATCGCCACCATATGAACTGCAGCTGCCTCGCGAAACGTAATACGTCCACGAGCGACGAGTCTCTGCGAAAACATTCCAAGCAAACTCCACACCACAACGAGCAACGCAGACAAAATCAAACTGCTCAAGAAAAAGTATGCGAAAATGATCAGCGTCATCACCATCACCGCTGTTGATTCATGATCAACGAGCGCTGAACGAATTTCGTCTGTATTAAATGAAAAATCGCCGCCATCACTCCATGTCACACGCTGTGCTGCACGACCTGAATCCGCATCTGCCGCAATTTCGAACGCAGTTGCCGAAATAAACACAGTAGAGCTTGTGGGGCGGCTCTGCGTTGCCCCCGTCGTATCAATCGTCGCAGTAAACGCATCAGTTGCCAAAGTATAAGGCTGCTGCAGCCCAGAGACTTTCAAATTCACCCCTGTCTTCTCAACTGAAACACCGGCTGGCATCTTTTGTAACGTTACACTCGTAGTTCGCACCACATCCGTAACATTTGCAGTCAATGTCAATGCGATCAAAAAAGCGATTACCAAATGTAATTGAAAAAAATACGAAAATTTCAGCGGCTCAATTCGTGCCGCTGCGATTCCGTGCAAACTCGAACTGTATTTACGAAATTCCCGAAGGAACTGAAACATACAGTCTTATTTTGTTTCTTTGTGTGGAGTATGCTTTTTGCAGTGCTCGCAATATTTCGAAAGCTCAAGACGATTCTTAAGTTTCTTTTTGTTGCGTGCTGTGTGATGAGTCACACGTTTGCAAACAGTGCATTCAAGTTTGGCTAGTGTATCCTGTGACATATAAAAGTAATTACATTTCTCTCGGTCTGATCCGGACGGAAGCCAGCAGAGGGATTCGAACCCACGACCTTCGCTTTACAAAAGCGCTGCACTACCACTGTGCTATGCTGGCCTGGTGGGTGGAGAAGGATTCGAACCTTCGAAGGCGAAAGCCAACAGATTTACAGTCTGCCGTGTTTGACCGCTTCACTATCCACCCAAAGAACAGAACGGATATATACTATCAATTTCGCGTAAATAAATCAAGAGCTGGAGAGGATAATTCCGTTGCCCCATGGAAACACGGTCCAAATACAGGCTTTCCGGCCTTATTCAGCCTGGGGCGCTGTCACATTCAAAATCTTATTTATCCGCATAGCGCAATTAAAAACACCGCAACTTACATTGCGGTGTTTTTAATGGAGCCGTTAACCGGGATTGAACCGGTGACCTCGTCCTTACCAAGGACGTGCTCTACCAACTGAGCTACAACGGCGAGTGATGGAGAAAATCTGAACGCTCGCGTTCGAGATTTTATCCCGAGCGAGCCGCGTAGACACGAGCACGTGTAGCGTGCGAAGTATCTACAGGCGAGGAGTGTATCACATTTCAGCAATTCGCGCACCCCATTCAACCAACTTCTGATTTTCCGGATTTGCGATCTGCAGCTGAGCAAACGCTTCCGAAGCCAATCGTTTGTCGCCTGATTGTATACTAATTTCGACCAAGTGGTCAAGTACGCGAGGGTTGAGCGGCTCTAATTCCGCCGCTTTTTTATATGCATTCGCCGCTTGGCTCAAATCCCCTAACTCTTTATAACAATCACCCAGATCGACCCAGCGTTTTACCATTGCTCCGTTAAGTGCAAGCGCGCGATTAAATGCAACCACGGCTTCTGAAAACTCATCAAGCGCCTCAAGTGCGCGGCCTAAAAATGCCCACGCAAGTTCAGCAGACGCGTCCAGTTTCTCAACCACATATCGAGTCGCCTCAACTGCCTCCTTAAATTTATCTTGTCGAAAATATAATTTACCTAAACCAATATATGCATTTACATTTTTTGGATCCAACGAAATAATCTCCACATAATTTTTCTCCGCCGGATCAAAATTTTCTGCACGTCGATATTCATCCGCCTCTTCCAATAGTTTCAACAAGTGTGCGCGGCGTTCATCACGGCTCCGCAGTTTCCATTCGCTCCATTTTTTCTTCCATTCAAGTTGGCGATATTGATCTGCAATTTTATTCGCACTTTCACGAAACGCACCCTGTAATTTCTGCCATCCGTGTGCGACTGGCTGAAAACGAGTTAACAAACGAGTCGCAAACTTTTTCATATTTCGCTGCACGCGCTTTGCAACTAATGTTTGCTTTGTTGTTTTTTCCTGCACGTGCGGAACTGACGTAATATCAAACGCAGACAGCGCATCAAAATGTCGAATAACTAAAAATACAATTCCGGCAAGTGAAGCAAAAAATGCAATGAGCCAGAATACGATTGCAATCATATTTTTTGTAACATCGCCACAATCGCCTGTAACGTTGTAGACGCAAAACCGACCAACACACCAGAACTGTGTTGCAAACGAGTAAACGCTGCAATATTTTTATCGGAAACACTTCCACCGTAGCAAATCGGAAGTGCGCCACCAACCTCACGAGAAATATATTCATGCATTTGTTCTGCTTCTGCAGGTTCAATCGCAATCCCCGTTCCAATCGCCCAGCGTGGTTCGTACGCGATAACGTCGACATCTTTAGCAAATCCACGCAATTGTTCTTTGACTACAGCCTGCGCGCGTCCCACATTACGCTCATCTTTTGTTTCTCCAACGCAATAAATAATTTTTAAACCTGCCGCACGCGCTGCTGTAATTTTTTTTGAAATCAATGCTGCGTCCTCAGCAAAATATTGTCTCCGTTCGCTGTGACCAATAATTACATATGATGCGCCCATTTTTTTTAACTCGTTCGGCGAAACAGCACCGGTAAACGCGCCCTCATCTGCAAATCCACAATCTTGTGCCGCAATTTTTATTTTAGATTTTGCACGTTTAAGGAGTGTAACGACTGATGACAACGCTAACATTGACGGCGCAACAATAAATTCGACATCGCGTCGTGCATTCGTTTTTTCTGTTGCCAATAATCGCGTCGCGAGCAATTCACTTTTTGCGATTGTTAAATATAATTTCCAATTTGCGATGAAATATTTTTTCATACAAGCCATGGTAATTTTGCGGCTTTCAAAAATTCAGCCGCGTCTTTGTACGGACCGATCACACCCATCTTCGCGTGTTTAAATTTAATAATTTCTCGCGCGACCGCATTTACATCGGCAGTTGTCTGCGCCATGATGCGCTTAAACTTTTCTTCCGGCGTTTCGATTTTTTTCATGAGCAGTTTTTGCTGGCCATAATAATCCGCAACACGCGCCGAATCTTCAAATTGCAACACCATTTTACCTGCAAGATGATCTTTCGCTGCACGAACTTCTTCGTCCGTCACACCTTTTTTGAGCAAATTTTGCAACTCTTCATAAATAACCGACATCGCCTCAGTCAATCGAGCTTTATCCAAACCAGACGTAATCGTAAATGCTCCTGCATCAGCATAATTCGTAACGCCTGAACGAATTACATAACACAATCCGCGGCGCTCACGCACACCAATAAACAAACGTGAACTCATTGAGCCGCCTAAAATAACGTGGAGCAATAGCAGTGCTGCATTGCGTGGATCATCATAATTAAACGCTGGAAATCCGAGCACCATGTGCATCTGATCTGTTTGTTTAAACATGACTTTGACCGGCTCCGCACCTTCGCGATGTGCACGCGCCCAACCAAACGGTTTATAGGTCAATTGTTTTACGTCGTGTTTTTTTTCTGCACCAAAATATTTTTTAATCAGCGCACGCGTCGTTGGCGTAATTTTTCCTGACAATACCAACACCAAGTGCTCTGGCGCGTAAAATCGTTTTTTATATGCAATTAATTTTTGTAAATTAATCGCCTTAATATTTTCGATCGGTCCGCCAATTTTCCACCCAAGCGTATTCCCCGCGAACATGTGCTCCTCAAATAATTCCTCAACTTTCATCGAAGGATTATCTTCATACATGTTCAGCTCTTCAACAATCACCCCGCGCTCGCGATCAAATTCTCCGGCATCAAATTTACTGTTGTAAATCATGTCAGACAATAAATCGAGCGACAATTCCGTGTGACGCGCATCAATTTTAATATAATATGCTGTATGATCTTTGCTCGTAAACGCATTATAATCCGCACCAACCGCATCCAATTGTTTTGAAATATCTTCGGTTGTCGGTCGCTTTTCAGTTCCCTTGAACATCATGTGCTCAATAAAATGTGAGCCGCCCCAGAGTTCTGCCGATTCATATCGACTTCCAACGGCAAAATATGCAAGACACGTCACAGCGCGTGTATCTTTGCTCGGCGCGATAATGACGCGCGTTCCGTTGCTGAGTTTATATTGTTCAATTGGAGTTGCCATACTTATTTTTGCAATCGATTTTTAATTTCCGCAACGATTCCTGCAATTGGCACACGCGCTTGTTCCATTGAATCACGGTCGCGAACTGTCACCATTCCGTCAGTCAACGAATCAAAATCAAATGTCACACAAAATGGCGTTCCAATTTCGTCCTGACGGCGATATCGTTTTCCGATTGACTGTGTTTCGTCGTACTCAACTACGATATCAGCGTCGCGCAACGTTTGCGCCAATTCACGCGCTGGTACACTCAACTCTTCTTTTTTCGACAGTGGCAAAACTGCAACTTTAATCGGCGCCATCCAATATGGAAAACGGAGCGACACACGCAATTCATCATCCGTAATTTCTTCGTGATACGCTTCGAGCAGCGAAACCAAAACCGAACGATCGACACCGAAGGCGGGCTCAATCACATGCGGCACAAACTTTTCTTTTTGATCGTCTGGATTTGAATATTTTAATTCTTGTCCGCTAAACGCTTCGTGTTTTCCCAAATCATAATCCGTGCGATATGCGAGTCCGTATAATTCTTTTTGACCAAACGGATAATCGTATTCAACATCAACGGTGCGTTTCGAATAAAACGCGCGGTCTTCATCGCTAATTTCTACATAATGTAAACGTTCATCTGCAATTCCGAGCGTCTTCAACCATAATTTCATTTGACCGAGCCAGTGTTCGAATGACGCTTCCCAGTTTTCTGGTCGAATAAAATATTCAAGTTCCATTAGTTCAAATTCGCGCTGGCGGAAAATAAAATTCCCCGGCGTAATTTCGTTGCGAAATGCTTTTCCGGATTGCGCGATACCGAACGGCAAACGTCGGCGCGTTGATTCCAACACATTTTTAAAATTAACAAACATCGCCTGTGCGGTTTCAGGTCGCATGTACACAACAGCAGAATCATCTTGCACGGGACCTAGCCACGTGCGAAGCATCATGTTGAATTGTTTTGGAATTCCAAATTCTTTTTTTCCACATATCGAACATTTTGCCGCACTCAAATTCCATCCACCTTCTGCGCTTGAGTCCAAGACCACGCCTTCCAAATTATCAACGCGCAAACGTGCATGACATGCCTTACATTCAACCATCGGATCGCTAAAAGTCGCAACATGCCCCGTCGCTTCCCACACTTTTGGATTCATGATAAGCGCTGCATCTACACCAACCATATCAGGTCGACGTGTCACAAACATTTTCCACCACATCTGCTTAATGTTGTTTTTTAATTCAACGCCAAGAGGTCCGTAATCCCACGAATTCGCGAGACCGCCATAAATTTCACTTCCTGGAAAAATAAATCCACGTCGTTTACAGAGCGATACAATTTTCTCCATGAGTTCTGGTCCACGTGAAATTTCAGCCATACAATAAAAATTAAATCGTCATCAATTCTTTTTCTTTTTCTGCAATCACTTCGCGAATCGTTTCATTAAATTCTTTTGACATGTGATCAAGTGCTTCCAAATCCGCAAACTTTTGATCCTCTGGCATCTCACCTGCTTCTTCACCCTTAATAATAATCGTACGAATTTCTTCACGTGCCTGACGAATACGAACGCGTGCATCCTCTTCTTTTTGTCCGATAATTTTCACTAAATTTTTTCGATTTTCTTCTGTCATCGCCGGCATCACGATACGCACCACTTTTCCATCATTCACCGGATTGATACCAAGTCCTGCATTTCGAATTCCATCTTCAATTGCTTTCATCAAAGATTTGTCCCATGGTTCAATTGCTAAACTTTTTGCGTCAGTAACCGAAATCGATGCAACACCTTTCACTGCCATCGGTGCGCCGTACGCATCAACAATAATATTTTCAACCAACGCTGGCGATGCACGTCCAGTTCGAACCTGTGTTAATTCATGCTTTAAATTTTCAATCGCAAGTAACATTTCTTCATTTGCTGTTTCGAGATACATTGATTCCATATTTATTTATCAGTTAGTAGCTGCCGGAGGATTCCATGCGCCGATCCACAACGATTCTACAGCGGCGCCCGTTGTATCCTTTTGCATGTCTACCATAATTATTTTCGCGACACGTGCAGTTGGAAGACGTTTAGTTGACCATGTTTTTCCTCCATCATCCGTTCGGTAAAATCCCTTCGGCGTTCCGTAATATATTCGATTTGAATTCTTAGGATTTAAACCAATTGAGATAATTTGTGTCTCATTAGGGCCCGTTAAAAGCTCAAGTGGCGTCCACGTCTGCCCTAAATCGCCGGACCGCAAAATACCATATTTTGTGCCGATTAGCAAGCTGTTTGTTTGCGTTGGATCAAGTACTAATGTGTACACTTCTGAGGCACCTGGATATTTTTTTAAGTCTGCTGAATTCCACGTGTCACCCCCATCTGAACTGAAGAGTACACCTGCTTGTGATGTTGCAGCGAAAATCGTGCCGTTTGGATGAATTACAAACGAACGAATCAAATGGTTTGGTAATTTATATATCTTTTCCCATGAGGTACCCGCATTATTACTACGAAAAATATCACCTGCTGTATCGCCTAAAAATAATTGCTGAGAATTATTCGGATTAATCGCAATCGCACGAAGTTGTGAATTCGTCATTTCGTCGAACGAATACAAAGACGTCCACCAACGACCACACGTGGTTGTACGAATCAAATAGCTTTTTGTTGTTGGAGCGATGATCGTTGCATACACTGTACAGCTGTCTTTTGGATCAACAAAAATGCCGTTTACAACTGAAGACGTTAATTGCATTTCAGCTGGCGAATAATTTACCGCCTGTGTCCAACCTGCGCCACCATCAAAACTATAAAAAATTCCTTGCGCCATGGTTCCAACCCAAAATGCGCGAATATCTTGTGGATCACGCGCTGCAAAGTTAACATCCGATAAAATAAACGATGACGCAACACCGTTCGACGTTAATACACGACTCAAATTGGTCCACGTTGCACCCGCATCGAGTGAGCGAAACATTCCGCCGTCTGGACCGGTCGAAGCTGATGAGCAGCCTGCGCCGAGCATGAGCAACGCCGCGGCAGTCAGCGCAATTTTGAATATAGATTTACGCATAAAATAACACAAAAATGTGTGAAAAACTTTGACTCTAGTGTATCACGACTGGAGTTCGATCACAATGCGCTCAACAAGGAGTCGCGGATGCATATTTTCCGATAGAAGCGGAATTGTTTTTGCGATTTGCGCGATCGCTGGATGCGTGGGATTTTTTTCCGATAACCACATCATCCACCATTCCAACATTTCGACCAATTCTTTGCGCACTTCGATATGACGTTCTTTTTTTCCAAATAAATCGCTCAAGATTTTTTCTGCCGCACCCAACGTTTTTGCGCGAAACAAATCGTTAAATCGCGTTGATTCGGTAATCACACGCTCGCGAAATTCTGCGTTTTCTAAATATCGCAATGCAACGCCCGGTCGTCCACCCGCGATTGCGGCTGCACGATCGATTTCAGCTGAAGAAAATCCGCGTGCCGCCAATCCTGCGCGCAAAATTCCGGTCGGCACATTTGATAATTGAATATGCGCGGCGCGAGATTTAATTGTTTGTAACACCGCCTCGTCACTCCGCGCCAAAATCATAAAATAAATCTGTGTGTTCGGCTCTTCCATAACTTTCAAAAGAGCATTACTCGATTCTTGCTGCAATTCTTCTGCACGTTCGATTAAAATAATGCGCGGCTCGCTGTGGTGAATATGAAATAACGATCGCAGTTCACGAATTGCAGCGACTGGAATTGCTGCGCGTGGCGTGTGTGTTTTTGGATCTTCGCCCGCAGTTACACGAATAATATTTGGATGTGTTTCCGCGCGCGTTGCGTCGCAGCCGATCAGCGCCGCGGCAGCCGCGAGCGCAACCGTTGTTTTTCCAACGCCCGCAGGACCGGTAATTAAAAGCGTATGCGGAAAATTATCCGCCGTAATCGATGATAAAAAATTTCGTACGCGCTCATGGCCAATAATTTGCATGCGACCATCCTACCACAGGATAAAAAATAAAACACCCTGCCTTCATTTGACAAAACCAGACCTCCATATTATTCTTAAATCACTCCCACTTCGATTAATTCGTTTAAGGGGCTGAAACTCGTAAACGAGCCACCGCAAGGTGGCTTGAAGTCGTTTTAGGGGGTATTTTTCCCATATGCAGTAACCAGCCATTTTTTAGATTTTCCATTCCAATCAAGTTTAATCGCCGAAATATATGTTTTGTCTGGCGATTCGTATACGAGCAGTTTTCTATCAGGAGCTTGTGTGACAATAATTCCGTTTTCAATGATCAACGTGATTTTATCTAAATCTTGAACATGAAATTCTATGATATGCGCGAGCCCATAACCATTCAGGCCTGATACTCCATAGATCAAATCAATTTCACCCAGACCGTCTTTTGTAAAAGCGCTTCTAATTTCCCCGCTTCTAACTTTCAATAAAAAATTAACTGCATCCTGCCCCTCAACTCCTGAATAAATTATCCCAAACTCCCCGTCCCCATGTTCTGTAACCCAATATCCAAAAATACACGCTTTTTTGTGCAACATAAAAAACAGAATCGCGCGATTTAAATTTCGGCGCTTACTCTACGGGGTTCCAAAAAAATAACATTCTGTCAACGGGGGATAATCTGCGGATAAAATCCACGACAAATTCTTCAATTCTTTTTGTAAACCAATTGTGCTTCCATGCTGTAATAACCCCAAATACGAATTTAGACTTTCGACCGAAGGATTTTCAAAAATCCGCCGAAACATTCGCCGCCCTGTCGCGCGTCGCAAAACCCGATGATGCGAAAAATTTACCCAACCCACATAATCAACTCCGGACGCAATCGTTCGTAAATAAATTTTATTTGGATGAATCGTCAATCCTAAACGCGCGGTTAAAAATTCCTGCATCTGCGGCAGTAAATTTTTAAGCCACATTTTATTGTCAGAAAAAATTACAAAATCATCAGCATATCGAATATAAAATTTCGCGCGCGATCGATGTTTCATAAATTGATCAAACACATTCATGTAAACATTCGTAAATAATTGCGACGTCAAATTCCCAAGCGGCAATCCGACGCCGGGCGACGTTTCAAAACTACTAATAATACCGATCAACAAACTCATAATCCGTTCATCCGAAATGTACTCGTCTAAAAT
>JAPLWO010000030.1 GCA_026396555.1 Candidatus Magasanikiibacteriota bacterium | reverse complement strand
TTTTCCGTGGACAGGACGAGATTACGCGATGCGTAGACTTGAAGTGCTCACGAACGATGGGTATCTCAATTCGGATCACGATCACACGACGTGGGAAGTTCTGTACTTTGATGAGAAGTGGCGTGTGGAGCACGAGCCAGCACCGCCGCCGCCAAAGCCGCCGGCTGTGGTTTCGAAGCCGAAGCCTGTGCTGCCGACGTTTGCGCCGCCGCCGGAACCTGTGACTGTTCAGCCTTTGTTGGCTGCAGTTGCGATTCAGCCGGAACTTCCGCAGATGCCGGAGCCTTCGTATGTCAAGATCGATTTCACCATCGGTTCTGACAATCGAATCTCGAATGCAGATCGGGTGTTGTGGCTGCAGCAGCAGTTCCGTGATCGGTCGTTTGGGTCCGCAGCGGTGAACGAATTTGCAGGAAAGCCAGGTGTGCCGTTTCTGGATAAATTTGCGTTTAGTAATCTTGTTGCGCGTATGCCGCGTGAGTTCTATTACGCGTTTACGCAGGTGCCGGGTGTGTCGCCGCGACAGTGGAAGGCGCAGCCGATTCACGAAGCGGTTCAGCAGGCGCAGCCCGTCGTTGCAGCTTCGACTCCGGTCGTCGTGAAAGCATCGCCGGTTGTTGTCGAAGTTGTCGCCGCGGAATCGGTACCTGTTGTTGAGACTGAGGTGTGCGATCCGAATGTTATCGCGGAAAATGCTGCGCTCAAGAGTTTGTTGGCCGAACGGCTGGCGGCGCTTGCGGCAGCAGAGCGAGAAGCAACGGAACGTACGACACAGGCCCAGCAAGAACACGCGCACGCTGCTCAACTCGACGCGTTGGTGAATCCGTTGATGAGTACGATTGTGTGGGGACAACGGTTTGTTCGATTGCTCGATAAACTTTCGGGAAGCGGCAAGGCGCCGTAGTACGAAAGCAGTGTGAGTTCACGGTAGCGTGTGTAGGAAACTACATGCGCTACCCATTTTTTTTATAAAACTTTTTTAAGAGTGTTGCTAAATCTCCTTTTGCTTTTTCGCCCCGGTCCAATAATTCTAACAGTGCTCGCGGTTTGATCCACATGGCTTCAATAAAATCATGCGGATTAAATTGTGGAGCTTCGTCCATTTTTATTTCATAGACGTTCATGTGCGCCGAAACTCCATCCGCGTTCGGCGTTAAGTGGCCGAGCAATCGAACATCGGCGTGATCAACATCAATATTTAATTCTTCTTGCGTCTCGCGTTTAAATGCGAAGTCGTAACTTTCGCCGCTTTCAACATGGCCGCCGACGCTCATGTCTAAACACAATGGAAAAATTCGTTTGTGCGCGGTGCGACGAGGGATCCACAGCTCGCCGTTTGAATTTACCAGAAACGCGTTGATCACTCGAAAATTATGTAGACCTGCAGCGTAAATTTCCGAACGCGGTTTTGTATCGATCACGTTTTCATTGTCGTCGATCAAATCAAGAAGTTCGTCGGCGTAAATAATTTCGGGCATATGAAATAAGGCTAGTTCAAATTAACGCAAACGTCAAGGTCGGCATTGACTTTATTGAGTGATTGTGATAAAACAATTACTCGCCACAGACAGGCGAACCGGAGTCAGACATGAAAAAAAGTACGGGCCGTCGAGGGCCGATGCAAGAATCTCGTGTGGGCAGTTCTTCGACAAAGCTCGGCGCATATGTGCGCGAGCGGCGATTGGAGCTCGGACTGACGCAGGCAGAAGTTGCAGGCGAGAAAATGAATTCGAATCATGTTGCTAACATCGAAAGCGGAGCAAATCAGAAACCGCGCGATGCAACGCTGCTTTATGTGGCCGAGCGGCTCCCGTGTTCTTTGGATTCGCTACGCAGTCTTCGCGACGGCGTTTCGCTGAAAGCCATGCAGGACGCGAAGAAAAATCCGTCTTTCGGTAAGTACATTCAGCAGCGTCGCATTGAACTTGGTTTCTCAGCTGTAGAATTGGCGAGGAAGTTGAGTTGTTCGGCGGCGGCGCTTGCAAGCGCTGAGCGAGAGGTTTCTCGGTTGAAAAGCATCTCAGCGCAGAAACTTGCGGAGACACTTCAGTGCACGGTGAAGAAGATTGAAAAGCTTCGACCAGAACCGCTGACTCGGGCGCCTTCGAAAATCAGAGTGACGCGAGAAAGTCCGTTCGGAAAACGGATTTACGAAGCGCGCGTGAAGCATGGGTTGAGTGCAAAGGCCGTGGCGGCTAAGCTCGGGATTACGTTCCAGTTTTTGCTGCAGGTTGAAACAGGTGAGGCATATCTCAAAAAGGCGTCGCGCTTGATCACGCTGTCGGAGCTGCTTCAGATTCCATATCATGAGCTTGTGACGCTTCAAGGACCAAAGCCTCCACGTAAAGTGACGTTGGTGAAGAATTTGGAGGCGATTAAAAATCCATTGCTGAGATTTCTGGTGGAGGAGCGGATTAAGCGCGGGTTCACTCGTGTGGGTGTTCAGAAGCTGATGGGCCTCAAGTTTCCATTGTTTAATTTTGAGAACGAAAAGATGATGTTGACGAGCGAACGTGCGTTGAAATACGCGGAGGTGATCGGCGTTGAAATTCCAGAAGATCTGCTGGCATATGTGTGTACTGAAGTGTCGTCCGAAATTATGGTTACGTCACTCATCAGCGTTGAGGCGATTCGCGCCATGGTCGCGCAGGGTTGGAGTTTGCAGCTGATCAAAGGAAATGAGACTTTGCTGGTGACGATCGCGTCGTAAGTTGTTCGGCTCGGTTTCTACAACCACTTTCGTTTCACACAACACGTGTGAGGCGAGGGTGGTTTTTTTGTCCACAAAATTTTGGATAAGTTTTGAGTTGACGAAAAAAGTGACTTGTGGAACCCAGTAGATTATATGTATCAGAAAGAATTTGATAAATGGAATCTGCAAAAGAAACGGCTTAATCAGTTTAATCATGAACGCGATTTTTATTATTATGAACGTGAAGTGTGGTGGTGTGCGCTCGGAGTAAATATTGGTATAGAAACTGACGGAAAGCATGAATATTTTGAACGACCTGTTTTGATTTTGAAAAGGTTTAATAACTCCATGCTTTGGGCACTGCCGCTTACCTCCGAAGCTCATGATGATGGATTTCATTTCTGCATCCAACTTGAAGGTAAAATTTCTTGGGTTAAATTGACGCAACTAAAAACGATTGATGTAAAACGCTTGTTGCGAAAGATTGGTACTGTGGACATTCAAGATTTTGAAGTTATTCAGAGTATGTTGTGTGGTTATATAAAACGAAACCCGCCACTGTGGCGGGAATCTCGGAGGCCGAAGCCGATAATAAACTAACTATAGATGATGAGTAAAGCTCTGTCAATAAAAATTTATCCACAGAATTTTATAGAAGCTAACGCCACCATTATTTAACAAGAATCAATAAATCAGAAATAGTTTTAATTTTTTCCTCAATAGTTTCAAGTGGTTCAAGACAGCAAATTTGTATTCCTTTGAGATTCACGGCAGCTTGTTCAGATGCAACTTCTTCATTTAGAATTTGTTCATTCCAATACACAATATCTTCAAGATATCTTTTGTACATGTAAAAAGATATGTAATCAATATCCAGGTTTGCGGCAGAATTATATTTTTTGTAAATTTGTAAAAAAAGTTCTGCATGTTCATTCATGAAAAACCACACGTCTCTTTCAGCCGGGGCCAATTGTGGATTATCCCAATCAATAATAAAAAGTTCATCGTTTGCATTACACAATAAATTATCGCTGATTAAATCTCCGTGAGTGATAACAAGTTTTTTTTCTTGCGATTTTATTTTATCGCAGAGGTCGTTCAGTTTTTTTACGTCATTAAGAAGTGCAACTTTGTGTGGCAATAATAACGCGGCTAAATTTTCTTTTTCTTTCGTCAGGTTAGATTCTTCCAGTTTTTGTAGTTGCTCGCGTAATTTATTTGCGTAACTTGGATCAAAAGATCCAACGGATGCGTCGATATTTTTTATATCAATCTGGTGTAGAGCCGCCACAAGTTTCGCGGCGCTTGCGACGACTGGACCAGTCATCTCAGGATGTTTTCCCTCAATAAAATTTGTGACCAGTATTGTGTAATCTTCGCACTGCGTTTCGATGCTGCCTGTACTATTTTTAATAGGGTAGGGAATATTTTTTATCCCGAGTTCGTATAATTGGGAAGCGAGATGGTATGCAAGTTTGAGACCGTGTGGACTATCGATCTGTAATTTTGAATTCGAAAATATTTTAAGAAAATATTTCGTATCGTCAGATGCGATGATGCAATAATTATCACCGATCTCGCCTTTTGGAATTGAAATTAATTTTGTGATTTGCAAATCAAAATTTTCGCGAAGCCATTGAATTATCTTTTCCTCGCCGATCAGATCTAAATATTTTGGTTGTTTAATAAATTGTGATTCTGAAATGTCCATAGGAAATCAGTATATCAGACGCTCTAGGCGCGGACGAGGATGAATAAGATGTGTTTTCAAAAAATAAAAAAGACCCACACATCCTCGCTGAAAATTCTGCGACGGATGGGGGTCGAACTCTCGGGTCTCTTGGCGCATCCAGCGATGATCAGGCGAAGCTGTAGTCGGGGTTCGCGGCAGTTTCTTCGCCGTTCGCGTCCTTTTTGGTCTTGACTACGTACCAGTCGGTGAAGTCGTGGTTTTTTTCGACCCAACCGTTCCAGATCGCGAGGGTAAAGCCCCGCACGGAAGAGGATCGGGTCACGATGCTGCAGTTCACGGTGTCCGCCGTCGCCTCGGGGAATGTTTCCGCGATCACTGCCGTCATGGCGAGGTAGTCCGCGGGCGTGCGCTGGTTGTAGCCGATGAGGTAGTGGACGTTGATGAATTTCTTTCCGTTTTTTTCCCCCATGTCCGGACGGGGGTACACGTATTTGCGAGTGGACATGCTGTCTCCTTGCGATTGGTTCATGGTTGTGCACAATCGCGGATTGCACAACAGACCAGAATAGCTTGTTTTACAGACTTTGTCAAGCCCGGCCGCTTGTTGCAGCGTGAAAAGCTGTCGTGGATTTTTTAAAAGAGTTGAATAAAAATCAGCCCTGACGGGCTGAATATTTTTTGTTTTGTGCTCCATGAAGGAGACTGCGCACAAGCATTCGCGTGCAATTTTATATTGCACATAGCGAATGAGCGGAGGAACAAGTTTGGTTTGCTTGAGGCAAACCAAACGATCTCTCGAAAAGGTATTGGATTTTATGGAGATGCCGGGAATCGAACCCGGGTCAAAGAAAAAGGTCACTCTCGGCCTACGTGTGTAGTCCGCGTGAATTTTTACGTATATGCGCACGAGCACGCGAACAAAATAGCGCACACACGATCTGTATTAATTTCGGAGTCGCGCGCGACAGATAGCGCCCGCTAACCTACATTACTGTTTTATAACACCGAGAAGCAGACCGTAATCGTCCGCGTCGATGGCATTACGCGTTTAGGCGAATGCTGGTACAAAAGTTGGAGCGAATGCCGAAGCAATCGTCGCTTTTGCACGTGCAAAGATGTTTGCACTTGGGTTTTGCCGCGTGTTTTAACGAGAAACACGACATTCCCGACACGCCAGTTCGAGCCTTCTTTCTCTTTTCGAAGCCTGTCATCCCCGTATTAAAATGTGAACGATCGCACCGCGATGCGGCCCATCAACAATAACAAAAAAAAGTCATTTTGTCAATGACAGGCGTAAATTAACGCGATGGTTTTAAAGCCTGAGCGATTTGTTCTTTGTAATTATTTAATCTCGGTTTCTCGCCCAATTTTGCTTGTTCGATCGTAATATTTTTGTGTGATTCAAAATGCGGGTAGTCTTTGAGCGATGTCCAGTCACCACCCCACACAACATCAGAGTTTTGCATCTTCATTTTTTCCGCAAGGTCTTTTAAAACAGCAACCTCTTCGTCACCAAACATTCGTACCCCCGTATTTGGATCAATAATAATCAGATCAACGGCACGACCGTGGTTATGCCACGAACTTCCACCGGGCACTTCTGTAGTAATGGTGCCAGGCGTTGTTCTGCCCTCAGCGTACGCGCGATCTTGTTCCTCAGATGATCGATAGCCAGATTTTATAAGTAAAATAACTCCAAGTGCTCTACCAAGGATAATCAGTTCTTGAACTTGAGGCTGAAACTCTGGATCAAGTGCTTTGATTTTTTCCTTATTGTACTCTTCAATCTTTCGA
>JAPLWO010000090.1 GCA_026396555.1 Candidatus Magasanikiibacteriota bacterium | reverse complement strand
AGTTTTCCGGGACCAGCCGCGATTACACGTCCTTGTTGTGGCTTTTCACCGTTCGCAGCACCCGGAAGAATAATGCCCGAAGCCGTTGCTTCGACAGCTGCTGCTGCTTCAATTATAAGATGATCGTGAAGTGGGTTTAACATAGATTTTATGCTGGGATAATACCGCGAGACGCGCCCGACGTCAAGGTGTTTCATTCATCCTCATCAATCCCGCCAGTCTCGTAGATCGTAAACAAAAACATGAATAAAATCACTTGCCCTGCCCAGAGTGAGTACAAATAGTGATCAACTAAAACCATTGGAGCTAACGCTAAAAATGTGAGCGACAATTTTGGCGAAAATTTAAACGCACGCATCGCAAAAAAAAGTAGCGCTGTTCCCAATACACCAACATGACACTTTTATCAAGCACTGCCGAATATGCACCGACGCCCGTTCCTGTAATCCAATGCGATGAAAAAATATCACGCCACGTTGCCACACCGCTCATCCGCGACGTCAATGACTGTTGTTCTGTGTATGAATTTGCATCGACGCGCGAGGCAACAATCGGAAAGAAAATAATTAACATCACACCAAACGTAAGTGCACACCACGACAACATCGTTTTCTGTGACTCGCGAAGTTTTACACGCGATTTCTCACGCCATAACAATAAAATCCAAAATAAAAGCCCAATCCAGACAGCGCGTGAAAATGAAAAAAACAGCGCGCTCGTAATCAGCAGCACATACTGAATGATATTTTTTTTCACTCCCAGCGTACGTTTAAACGTTAGCAGCCAATTAAACAAAATCAGCCCCATAAACGTCAGCGCACCAAAAATATTTGGATGTGGCTCACCACCGTACGCACGTAAATATCGAACGCCGCCATACACATTTACAATCGTACCGAGTTCAGACGCCTTGTGCGCCGCAACGCCAAGCATCGAACTTGCAAATGTTACGTTCGTAAAAATCTGCGCTGCGGCCAATAACGATTGCAGCACAACGCTAATACAAAATGCAGCGACGAATGGGACACGAGCTTTCTTATCGCCATGCAACACGATACCAAGACCAGCCAACAAAATAACACTCAACATCCATTGCAACGTCAACAATCGATTTGCACTCACGCAAAATTGTGTGATCAAAAAAATAATGCTGAAAAAAATTCCGACTCGATAATTTCGATCACGCAAAATCGCATGAATTTTTTCTTGAATTTGTTTTCGCTCGACAAACATCGTATATCCAAGCCACAAAGCCAAAACTGCTTGCGACAAAAAAATACTCAAAATTCCAAAATCCCACACTGCCCCGCCTACCATCGGCACATGAATCATCCAGCGTGTTTGCCACGGCAGCAAAAATCCAACAAGCACGGCCATCAAAGAAATATCCATATAATTATTCGAAAACTTTATCACGCAACTCCGCGCGACGATCGTTATTATGCAATTTAATTATTGTATCTGACAACACCACGTCAGTATCCTCAGCTGCAGCGCGGATTCTAAGCGAATTTGGCATCAACGTAAGTTGCTGTGTTTTTACCCATGACTCAGAAAAAATTTTCGCGCACGATTCAAAAATTTTCTGCAGTTTTTTTAAATTTTCTCCCTGTTCAATCCGAAATTCTGGAGCCGCTTGTGCGCCGCGCTCAAACAAAATATGACTTTCAAAAACCGGCATCAGTGCTCGCAACCAGTAATGAAAGTACACATCGCGCTCGATCATCAGCTCCGATAGATCTTCAACTGATTCATCGATAAAAAAACTCACACAAATTGGATCGCGTCGCGCCTCGCCTGGCCGCAAACGAAGCAGCGCCAAAACTCCCGTCACCCACCAACGTGCACTCCACACACGTCCCGGCGCTGCAACAATAAACAAATCAATGTCACTGTCTTCATGCACCATTTGAAATCCGAGCGAATTACAAATTGCAACCGCGCGAACAAATGGCAACAACGAAATTAATTTTGTAACTTTTCGCGTACGCCACATTTTTCGTTCAAACGCGATGTCATTATGTGAAGATGTGGGCGCCTCACCAACTTCATCCTCCAAATTCTCGCCGACATCTTTCGCGCCCAACCCCAACATTCGAAAACAAGAGAATTTTCGAGCCTGAAATCCACATGCCTCATACAGCCGTGTGATTGTTTCAAGCGATTGCATATTTTTATACACTCATTGTTGCTGGTATCGGTTCTCCAACGGCCAAATCTTTTACCACAATAACATCTTCGCGAATCTCAATCACCGCATCTGCGGCAATTAATAAATCAGTTCCACCAATTCCAATTAATCCGTGCTTCACATAAAATTGAACGACGCGACCACTATCAATATCAATCGAAACATCTTTCAATAAACCCAATTTCGTTCCACTTGCAGTTACAACTTCACGATTGTGTAAATCCTGAACTAACACCGGTTGCATATAATTATGCGTTTGCGATTTTTTTATTTTTTTCTTCCTCTTCTTTATCAAGCGCACGGAAAATATACCACTGTTGTAACACAGTCAGCAACGTCGCAAGAAACCAATACATCGTCAAACCTGCAGGCAATTTCCAACCAATGAAAATCGTCAAAAGCGGCATGACATACAACATCTGTTTATTCATCGCCGCGAGCATCGCTTCGTCTTTACTTCCCTCACCATCAACAACTGGCGGAGGTGTTTGCATCATTTTTGCTTGCACAAATTGTGCCGCACCCGCTGCAATCGCAATGAGCCAGCTTGGCTGATTCAAATGCAAGAACCCAAATCCAACTGACGAAATTTGTGAAGGCGCATGCGCTGCTGTAAATGAGTACAAGAGCGATGCGTCCAACGACGTCAAACCTGCGCGCAACACCCAATACAATGCAATCAAAATCGGTAATTGCAAAAGCAACGGCAAACATGATGCAAGAGGATTCACTTCATTATTTTTATATAACTCCATGCTCGCCTGCGCAAAACCTTGTTGATCATCTTTGTACTTAGCTTTCAACTCACGCAATTTTGGCTGCATCCGCTGAACCGCGCGCTGACCACGAAATGCGCTAATCGAAAACGGATGGAGAATCAAACGAATTAAGATCGTGATTCCGACAATCGCTAATCCCATGTCATGGCCTGGCATGAATGAAACCAAAACAATCAACAAATTATACAACGGCTTGTAAAGAACAATCTGAAAGAATTCTTTCATAAATTTTAGGCTTCGACTTCTGTTGAGGTATCATTTGCAGCGTCTAACGCTTCAATTTCATTTGATGTTTTTCCTTGTTCTGTTTCAACGTCCATTTCAGGCGCAATGATTTGTTCAATTTCTGTTTGCTGAACGGTAATTGTCCATCCTGTTAATTTTGCAGCGAGACGAACATTCTGTCCGCCCTTTCCAATTGCGAGTGAGAACTGATCTGCAGGAACTGTCACGAGTGCAACTTTTTGTTCAACATCTAATTTGCTTTCAACAACTTTCGCTGGAGAAAGTGCATTTGAAATAAACGTTTCTGGATTTTCGCTCCACTGAATAATATCAACTTTTTCACCACCCAATTCTGAAATAATTGTTTGAATGCGAGTTCCACGCTGGCCAATACATGCGCCGATTGGATCGATTCCTTCTTCCGCGCTAAACACCGCGACTTTACTTCGTGAACCGCCTTCGCGCGCGATTCCTTTAATTTCAACAACATTATTTTGAATTTCAGGAATTTCTTGTAAGAACACATTGCGCACGATATTTGGATGTGAGCGTGATACGATAATTTCTGGGCCGCGATTTCCAAGCGTACATGAAACAACATACACTTTTACGCGAGCGCCCGGGCGTAAAAATTCGCCGACGATCTGTTCTTCTGGTGGCAAAATCGCGCTGAAACGTCCGAAGTCGATCAAGAAATTTCGACCTTCACGACGCTGCACAACTCCCTGTAAAATTTCACCAACTTTATCTTTGTATTCTTCGTAAATCACGAGTGGCAATTTTAATTCATCGCCGATTGAAACACCGCCCTGCAATTTTTTCGCCTCGCCAATCATGATTTCAGTTTTTGGATTGAAGCGTGGACGATTTGGATCTTCTGTAGGTGGTTCTTCGCCACGAGCGAGCGCTTCGTCGCGCAACCGAGCTTCCTCTTCATCGAGTTTCTGAATTTCTTCTAAATCTGCGTCCGGCACAATCACTTTTTGATCCCATGCTTTCATCCCGCCGGTTTCAGCGTCAAAATCAACAAAAATATTCTGGTTTTTGTTACCAAAATCTTTGCGATATGCTGCAGCGAGCGCTTGCTGAATTGCGTCGAGCACGGTTTCTACTTTGATTCCTTTTTCGTCCGCAATTTGTTTCATCGCGGCCATGATTGGGCTGGACATACGTGTATGATTAGATACGTTTTAAATCTCTAAAAAAATGGACTAGTCAAAGACTAGTCTGAAACGAGGATACCAGAAAATGCGCCGATTGTCAAATAAAAACGCCCGGCACTGCTGGTTTGCGTGTGCCGGGACTTATTAACCAAAATCCGTTCGAATTTACTCTTGCGCGGGCACCGGTCCGAGCTCGAAGATCTCGCGAAACTTCGGGTTCTGGAGCGCCGCTTCGCGCATTCCGTACTCGGCGATACAATTGTTCGGGCCATCGCCTGTGTACAGCGCATTCGGATCGTCCACGCTTTCAAAATAATCCTTGAGCTCTTGCAGGAAAGGTCCTTGGATCATAAGCGGAGCCGCCACACGCACAATCTCTTCTACCAGTGACTGGATATCCGTTTTCAACAATGGCAGAATCACATGTCGCGTCATCGCATACCGACAGTACAGACGAAAACGAACATACAGATCTTCCGATGTTTGAATCTGCAGCTCCTTAAGATCTTGCTTGTGTAGATCTGCAAAAAAACCACTCGTGATGTGATGAACACCTTGATCTTCGCTGGAGAGATCGGCAACTCCTTTGGCAAGGTTCATCAAGAGCATTACGGCCCACACTTCATCTTCCTCAACAAGCCCAAACAAAATCTGCTGTACTCCTGTGAGTGCCAATTCCAGCTTTTCATCAGCATAACGCCTGAAACGAGTATGTAAACTGCCCTGGAACAACAGATGCTCCAGCACGATCCACTCAAATTTCTCCAACGGCGTCGGATTTTTCTTCAGCCATTCGTACGCTGCGCGTGCCGCGGTCAAGATTGCGTCAGGTTTTGAGTCGTCATCAGCTTCAGAGTCAAGTAGCTCCGCAATATACTTTGCGTTGCTTTTTTTCGCATAATCCGCTTCTTCGCGATCTTGGTTGATTATCATATTCATCATTTATCTGCCGCACATTTTCTTCATGCACCTTTTGCTTCAATTCAGGACTTAGAATAATGCTCGGCTTTTCAGACGCGGCACCTAAACGCGCTCGAACAGCATCAGCGCTCATCGCCGGCACATGATCAAACTGTGCAATTAATAATTCTTGTTTTTTTATTTTTTCATTTAAAATGATAATCGTATCTTGCATCGTTTTTCTCGCTCCATCGGGAGCAGATATTAAACGCGCCTGCAGCGTATCTCGTGTCGATGTCAGCTTTTGCAATCCATCTCTCGCAGGCGCCGCAAGATCAGCTTCAATATCAAATTCAACGACATTCTGATTCGACTCAGATCTTTCATTTTGTGACATAGAAAATTATTTTTTCTTCAAACACGCTCCCACAAAATCTTTGAACAATGGATGTGGTCGAAGCGGACGCGATTGAAATTCTGGATGAAATTGCACACCCACAAAAAACGGATGCACCTCGCGTGGCAATTCAACAATTTCAACTAAATTAAGCAGCGGATTGACGCCCGACATCACCAAACATCCGTTCGCCACTTTACACTCAGATGCCCCCAGTCGCATCGTCCCACCTTATTTTTTTCCTGCCATATTTTCTGCTTGGCCCGGCATAAAATGCACAACCGGATGCGGCGTTTTTGGATCAACTTCGAGTGTGTGCGCGCCTTTGAATCCGCATTTATTTCGCGCAAATTCAATCACTGCCATTTGCAATCCATAACACAATCCGAGATATGGAATTTTTTTCTCGCGTACATATTTAATCGCCGCGATATTTCCATCGAATCCGCGCGCGCCGAATCCGCCGGGCACCACAACGCCATCAAATTTCGACAGCTCACGCAATTTTGCAGGTGCTGTTTCATATTCTTCCGATGACAGCCATGTTAATTTCACACGCGATCCATGCGCCCAGCCGCCGTGTTTAATCGCTTCAATCACTGAAATGTACGCATCTGACAAAACGTATTCGCCCGTTGCAAAATATTTTCCAACAACCGCGACACTCACTTCGCGTTTTGGATGTTTAATTGTATCAACTAATTTTTCCCACGCGCCTAAATTATTTGCTCGTGCGCGCAAGCCCAATTTTTTCATCAGTCGTTCGGCAACATGTTGACTCGCAAATAATTGTGGCAATTCATAAATCGTTTCAACATTCGCCGCCGCAATCACATCTTCTGGAGCGACATTACAAAACACACCAATCTTCGCTTTTCGAACCGCGTCGACTGCTTGCGTCGCACGACAAATAATCATGTCCGGCTGAATTCCCGTTCCATTGAGCGTACGGACCGCGTGTTGTGTTGGTTTTGTTTTCATTTCGCCAATACTTGCAGGCACAGGTAAGTAACTCACCAAAATCGACGCGACATCTTTCGGCGCGCGCAATTTCATCATACGCGCTGCTTCCAAAAATAAAATATTTTCGTATTCACCAACCGTCCCACCAATTTCAATCAGCACCACGTCAGCTTTAGCTTTTTTCCCAGCCGCGAGTAGCCGCGACACAACTTCATTCGGTACATCTGGCACAACCTGCACACACTTCCCTTTGTAGCCCATCGAACGTTCGCGCTCGATCACCGATTGATACACGCGACCCGTTGTCATGTAATTGACCGACGTAATATTTTCATCTAAAAATCGTTCGTAGTTTCCAATGTCTTGATCAGTTTCATCGCCGTCGATCGTTACAAAAACTTCGCCGTGTTCCGTCGGGTTCATGGTCCCCGCATCGATATTCACGTACGGATCAATTTTCACCGCGGTCACTACAAAACCTTTTGATTTCAAAAGCGCGCCGATCGCCGACGTTGTCGCACCTTTTCCAACTCCTGACATTACACCACCAACAACAAAGATGAATTTCATAGGTTTAAATTACAGCCATGATACACCTTTCAAAAAACGGTCGCAATAAAAAAATGCCGAGGACCTGTCGCGTTTCGACGGGGTCCTCGGACTTCTAACTAGAAACGAATTCTCAGTGGTGGCCGTGGCCGTGATCACCATGTCCATGATCGCCGTGACCGTGATGTGGATCGTGCTTAATGATCGCCACAAACACAACTGGCCAGACGATCCAAAAGATCACTTTCGAAATCATCAGGTAATCGTCTGCGTGGCCAAGCCGCGTGTCAGTGATGAGCGCGATCGGAATCACGATGATTCCCATGATTGGGTACGACGCGATCGCTGCGCCCAATGCCGCGCAGAGTGAAGTGATCAGGGCCCAAATAACAGTGAACATGTCGCCTCCAGATTAAGCTGAAAAACC
>JAPLWO010000047.1 GCA_026396555.1 Candidatus Magasanikiibacteriota bacterium | reverse complement strand
GTGTGGTCAGTTACAAAATTCGTATTGGCTTCAACACACAAGATGCGCGAATCAAATCTGGTTTAACTGCAAACATTAGCATTTTAACGCTTAACAAAGAAAACGTACTGAAATTACCAAGCTATGCGTTAACAGAAACTGACACGAGTGCAACAGTTGAAAAACTTAATGCAGACGGTTCGACCACACAGTCAACAATTGTTATCGGAAGTCGTGGTGGCGATAACACAGTTGAAATTGTTTCAGGTTTAAACGAAAATGATCGTGTAATTGCCGTTGGTTTAAAATAAATTTTGTGATTACCACTCGCGCCATTACAAAAACATATACTGATGAGGATATTATCACGAATGCACTTCGCAGTATCACGCTTTCGATTGAGCAAGGCGAATTTGTTGCGATCATGGGCCCCTCTGGTTCTGGAAAATCAACGCTACTTCAGATGTTAAGTTTCCTTGATCGCCCCACAACAGGAATCATTGAATTTCAAGGAAAACAAATTACTGATCTGAGTGATTCGGAACTTGCTGAACTTCGTAATCGAACAATTGGTTTTGTATTTCAATCATTCAATCTACTCGCGCGCCAAACCGTGTACGCCAATGTTGAGTTGCCGCTTATATATGGTGATTTGAAACCCGAACTTCGCGCCGCACGTATTCATAATGCAATTGAAGCAGTCGGCCTTTCAGAAAAAACAAAAATTCACGCTGGAAAATTATCCGGCGGTCAAAAACAGCGCGTCGCAATCGCTCGCGCGCTCGTCACAGACCCGTCAGTTATTTTTGCTGATGAGCCAACAGGAAATCTTGATTCAGTTTCTGGCACACAAGTCATGGAAATTTTGACTGACTTACACAAACACGGCAAAACAATTATTCTAGTGACGCATGATCTCAAAACCGCCCACTACGCAAACCGTCTGATTACTTTTAAGGATGGTATGATTGAATCTGATAAAAAACTATGAGATTTTCTGATGCGTTTCGCACCGCGTACGGCGGCGTATCTGGCTCAAAAATGCGCTCAGCACTCACCATGCTAGGAATTGTGATCGGTATTGCGTCGGTAATGCTCCTCATGTCAATTGGAAATTCAGCGAAGCAGTTAATCATTGATCAAGTTCAAGGTATAGGTTCAAATTTAGTTTTCATTATTCCGGGAGGCAGCGGCGGTTCGAAATTTGCATCCCCTGCTTCAACGCAAGGAATCATTATTAAAACGCTCGACTCAGCCGACATCACCGCACTTGCAGCAGAACCATCGGTTAAACGTGTAACGCCGGAAGTTCGAGGACAAGCAAAAGTTGTATTTGAAAATACCGACGCAACAGTTACCTATCAAGGTGAAAATTCGGATTTCTTTTTGATTCGTAATTACACACTTGCACACGGCGTATTTTTTACGCGGGATGATCTTGATTCCATGAATCGTGTCGTCGTGCTCGGATCTGAAATTTCAAAAACATTATTTGACGGCCGTCAGCCGATTGGAAAAATTATTCGTCTTAAAAATTTAAATTTCCGTGTTGTCGGCGTGCTGAAACCTGAAGGTGTCGGTCCATTTGGAATTGACCAGGATAATCTCGCTATTATTCCGGTCACGGTCGCACAAAAAGAATTGTTAGGTATCGATTATTATAATTCAGTTACCGTTGAAGCAAACCCAACATACACGATTGATTATACAAAAAATCGATTACAACAAATTTTATCACAAACACATCGCATCACAGATCCTAATAAAATTGATTTTACGATTCGAACACAAGAAGACACGCTGAGTCTCCTTGGAAATATCACTGGTGTCATGACCGCATTTTTAACCGCGATTGCGTGTATTTCGCTCGTGGTAGGCGGAATCGGCATTATGAACATTATGCTCGTATCCGTCGTCGAACGCACTAAAGAAATCGGACTTCGAAAAGCATTGGGCGCAAAAAATAAAGACATTATTTTACAATTTTTGATCGAAGCGATGATGCTCACGACAACGGGTGGAATTATCGGCATGACCAGCGGCGCGTTTCTGAGTTTTGTAATTTCGATTATTCTTGCCAAATTCGTGTCGCCGAGCTGGACGTTTTCCCTTCCAACATCATCCATCATTTTATCAACAACAGTTTCGGCTGCGACAGGAATTATTTTCGGTTTATATCCAGCACGACAAGCAGCACAAAAAAGTCCAGTCGAAGCGCTCCGATACGAATAATAAGTTACAATTTTGCAGCCAATAAATCAGTGCAGATCAATTCAAGTTCAGCGAGTGTTGAAACTTTCATGAGTTGTTCGCGCCATGGTTTAATTCCTTCAAGCCCTTTAAAATACCAGGACAAATGTTTTCGAAATGTTATAATTCCGCGATCGCCATATTCTGCAGCGTGTAATCGCGCATGATCCAACACGTAACCAATTCTGATCGGTAATGTAATTTCAGTTTGACGTTTTCCCGTTTGCGCAATTTCCTCGTACCATTTATAAAACCACGGACACCCAAGTGCACCGCGCGCGATCAGCACACCATCGCATTTTGAAATTTCCAAAGCCTCAAAAACTTTTTCTGGCGTGTGAATATCACCATTACACAAAACAGGAATTGATACTTCTTTTTTTGCGCGTCCCACCATTTCCCAATCAGCAACTCCGCTATATCCTTGCGCGCGTGTGCGTCCATGAATCGTAATTAATTCTGCGCCCGCTTCTTCTAAACGTTTTACAAAATCTAAACAATCCGTTTTTTCACTCCATCCCAACCGAATCTTAACAGAAATTGGAACTGACACCGCGCGTTTCATTTCTCGCACTATTGCCGTCGCACGATCTGAATCTTTCATCAAACTCGCACCATTAAAATCAGACACAATTTTATACACGGGACAACCCATGTTAATATCAATGCCGTCTGGATGAAAATTTTTCTCAATAATTTCTGCCGCGCGCGCCATGGTCACTGGATCTTTTCCGAAAATTTGCTGGATAAGCGGACGCTCCTCTTCGTGAAATGCTGCCATGTGTAACGTCTTTGCTGATTCGCGCACGAGCGCTTCCGAAGACACCATTTCACGAAATACCACAGGCCACCCAAACTGTTTTGCAATACGACAAAATGGCGAATCCGTCAT
>JAPLWO010000046.1 GCA_026396555.1 Candidatus Magasanikiibacteriota bacterium | reverse complement strand
ACGGATCAACGAAAGTATCAGGCGCCGAATCTGGGCCGCCATCCGCATCCATCTCCGTCTCGTCGACTATGTCAATAATGTCGACTTCTGCGTCCGTCGAATCCAGCACGCCATCACTGACCACGTCGGGCTCAACAACGGCGGCGTCAACAGCAACATCAGTATCGACAGCGTCATCGACGTTGTTCGAGTCAACGCCAATTTCGTCTGGCACGATTGCAACATCCGTCGAAGCATCAACTGCCGCATCAGTGCCCACAACAACATCCACAATATCTGATTCGTCTACAATGTCGGTTTGTCCAATTTCGTCCGCCACATCGGTCGCTGCATCAGCATCGTTCAATTCAACACCAACTTCGTCTGGCGCGATTGCAACATCTGTCGAAGCATCGGCCACTTCATCAATCGCGACCTCATCGCTGACACTAATTTCGACAGTTGCCGCATCAGTGCCAACAACAATATCCACACTGCTGTCTTGATCATCTACAGTGTCAGTTTGTCCGCTTTCGTCCGCGATATCAGTTGTATCTGACATGTCAATCATGTCTTCTGCAACGTCTACATCAGCCGCTGTATCAGCATCTCTCGAATCTGAAATGTCAGTCGCATCAGTCTCCTCGACATCAACAAACACAACGTCTGTATCAATCTGCCCAGACAGCATTGCCTGAAGCGCGCTATCCGACTTTTGCTCCTCCAAACACCCGGTCAGCGTTGCAAGCGCAACGAAACTCATGATCTTATGCCACATGCACAACCTCCCGTTGGAAAAAGAATGGCCTCATCGCTGAAGAGACCTGCGTGAACTATAGCAAAATCAGCGAATTTGTCAACATAAAACAAAAGACCGCCCCGAAGGGCGGCCCGTTGTTTTCTCTCTGAAAGAGACTACACGCTAATAAATTAGAATGTAAGTGTCTTGCCAGTGAGTGGAAGGCTGTCTACAACACGGATACCCGCAGTGTAGCCATCTGACCAAACGATATCGCTTGCACCAAGACCCACTGTAAGGGTGTTGTTAGCAACAGCGTCGAAGGTATCAAGCTGAACAGTGAACGTCTGTGACGCACCTGCTTCGATTGTTACCGCGCTGCCCAAAGTAGCAAACGTGATGGTTGGATCAAACAATGGACATGTTGAGTTAACACGAGCTGAGCCCAAAGCACAAACTGCAGGAGCTGTGTTTGAGTTAACTGCTGATGTTGTCAACTTGTTAGCCGTTGTTGTCTGTTCTGTCTTGTAGATGTCAGCATTCACTGTAGAACCTGCTTGAGGTTGTGAAATTGAAGTTGAAATCTGCAAGTTCATGCCCTTAATAGTTGCAGCCTGACTGTTAACATTTGCTGAGTTTGAAACAACAAATTTAGCAACGGTCTGAGCTGTTCCCTTTGAAGCAGCACCTGTAGGTGCATTTCCTGCGTGAGCAACAGTGATCTTTGTCTTGTAGACAGTCATCACTGAGCTCTTCAAATCACTTGTGCTCAAGAATCCAGTAACTGGACCTGAAGCTGAAACTGCTTGGCCACTCTGTGTACCCTTAGCAACGATTGCGCTGCTATTTGTAGCGAGTAAGTCATAGCTGTTGATCAAGTGCATTGTGAAGTTCTCACCTGAGAATGTATCAGGAGCAGATGCGATATCAGCAACAATTGTATAGGTCTTAGACGTATTCTTAGGAACCGTGAGGTTCAAAGCTGAGAAACGTGCATAAGCCGTAGATGTTGCAACTGTCAACGAAGCATCAGCTGATGCAAGTGATGCGACTGGGCTACCGATCATGGTGTCACCATCGTACAAACGGATATTTTTAATGATACCTGTTGGAGTGGTTGAAGCCATGATTGTTGCTGCTGTTGCCAATTCAGTAATGTTCAAATCTTCCTGCTTACCTGCGGTAAGTTTGAATTTGAATACTGGTTGGTTAACTGCACCCATAACGAGCTGCTGTGCAACTGGAGTGTCTGAGCTTACCGCTGCGGTAAGAGTACCCTTTGTTGCAATGTAGTTCTTCTGGAGTGTTAACGCAGCGCTTGCTGGAGCTGTACCAGTCTGTGAAGTTTCAAGAGTCTGATACGTAACACCATTCTGTTTAACAGTCAAAACTGCTGTTGGAGAAGTGTTAAGATCTGAGCTGCTTGTTGTTGAGAGAACATCTGCAATTACGTCTACAACGTACTGCTGTCCTTTCAAAACAGTAATTGGGCTTGTCAAGTTAAACGTATATGTTGAACCTGAGCCGCTCAATGTACCAACTTCTTGTGCAAGAGCTGAACCATCAGCACCCTGCAAACGAAGACGTGAATACAAACCGTTCAAAGCAACTGTGTTATCAGCGAGTGCAATTGAAGTGATCTTTGATCCTTCGCCTGGACCTGCTGCAACAATGAATGAACCAATCTTAAGGTTTGTTGCACGGCTAACGCCTGTTGCGTCTGTCGTTGTTGCATCAACCATTGATGTGTTCAAAACTACTGTTGGGTTACCTGATTTAACAGTCAACGTGTTGCCTGAAATAGCTGTTGATCCAGTGGTTGTCAATGAAGTCAATCCCTGAACATTTGAACTACCTGCAACGAGGCCAAGTGAAATAGTTTCATTTGTACCACCGGTGATTGTTGCATCTGTAAGATCAGCAATGATCTGCAGTGTGCTTGGAGCACCTACTTTAACAACAAAGTTGTTGCTAAATGTGTAGGTAGCTGTTGTACCTGCAGTGAGTGATGTTACAGCTGTACCAACTGTTGTACCGTCGAGAACGAGTTTAACGTTCTTGAAGATGTTGGTCCAATCTGATGAGGTGCTTGTTACTACCAAGCTTGACACTTTCATGTCTTCGCCTGCAGCAACGAGTTTGAAGCTGCTGAGCACGACAGATGATGCGCTTGAAGCAACATTACTGTTTGGTGCGTCTGTAGCTACAGAAACTGTCAATGTACCTGTGTTAACAGTTGTAGCTGTAAGAGTTTCAACTGCGAACGCATGTGTGTTCCAATCAACGATAGGAGCGTTTACTTTGTAGCCAGCATCGTATGCTGTTACATCCTCAACGTTCTGTACGCTGAATTTGAAGTTGCGGTTTGTACCACCAATAACATCACCGATGATGTCAAGGAATTTGGTCTGACCAGCCAACAATTTAAGACCGTTGTCTGCATTGGTTGCACCATTTGCATCCTTTGTAAGATCAAAAGTCAAAGTGTTGCCATCGAGTAATGCTTTCGCACCATCGAGCTGAACACCGGCAACCTTCAATTTGAAGTTCTGAAGATCACTTGGACCGACTGAGCCGATCTGTGTGAACTTGATCTTCTTAAGTGAGATTTCCTGGTTATCTGCCTTTACCTTAAAGGTACCGACTGTGTATGCAAGCTTACCTGCATCTACTGTTGGTGAACCTGAAATAGGTGATGATGTAGCATATTCGAGGTAGCCAAGATCAGTAACTACTGCAACAGTGAATTGACCACCAGTTGCTGAACCTGTTACTGAACCATTGCCTGAGGTTTTAACACCTGAAGCATCAACTGCCCAACCCTGTGTTGAACCAGCTGCAGCTGACTTGTTCACATCTTCCAAAATCCAAACTGAAACAGTTTGTCCTGCTGGAACAGTGAAAAGTGTGCCTGAGAATGTTGCAACACCTGCTGCGAACGATGTGTTCTTAGCAAGTACTTTGCCGTTTGCATCAGCGAGGTAGAGCGTGTCTACATCACCATCTTTTGAAACGCCAAGGCGAGTTGCCTTAACCTGTGTAACAGCTGCGTCGCCGCCGTTTGCAGTAAAGTTGATCTTTGTCATCTTCGCCATTTTCTGACCGCCGTTTGTTGCATCAACCACTACTGATTGTGTTCCAAATGGGCTGTCTGAAGCAAGTGCGATGTTCAAAGCACCTGAAACTGCTACAGGAGCTGAAGCTGCGCCGCCCTGTGATACATCTGATACTTCACCAGCTGCAAGATCTGCACCTGATGCGTATGATGAGAGGTCTGAAACTGAGAGAGCGTAAGCAGCATTAAAGTTATTAGCTGAGAATGATGCTGCGCTAACTGCACGCTTCATACCACCTGAGATGTAGTAGTAGCTGCCGCCTGAGAGTACCAATGAACCGTCAGGTAAAGCTGAAGTTGTGAGATCTGCACCAATTGAATAGTTGGTGAAGAATGCATCAGATACGTCGTCAACACGCTTTGACCAGTTTGCACCGTAAAGTGATTTTGCGACTGCTTCTGATGTTACCCACTGGAGCTTACCATTAGGTGCAACTGCGTACACCTTAGGATCTGTGGTGATCTTAACCAAGCGAGTACCTGCGCGGTAAACAACGTTACCACCTGGAGCCTGCAATGGATAAGTCTGTAATTCTGCTAATGGGATAATCTGAACTGTTGAGAAATCCTGGTACCATGACTTGAAAGTCTTTTGGTTAGGGAATGTGTAGCGATGTCCACCTTTGTAGTAGTAAACAGCTTCTACTTCCTTAGCCTTAATAAGTGTACCGTCTGCTGGAGCCGCACTTGCTGTAAGTGGACCGACCAAGAGTGATGCACCCATTGACCAAAGAATAGTTGCTGTCACCACGATTGATGACAAAGCTTGTTTTGCGTTTTTTGCAATGCTATTCATATATAAGTTTACTTTCTATAAATCCCGTAATAAGACGCGATAGACACCGGGGGTTGCCGGTCGACCTTGTTTGTTCATCGCGGATATGGGTCGTTGTACTGCACGAACCGCACGACGTTCGGCGCTAATTCTGCTGGCCGTTCTGGAAACTGATTCGATATTACCGGCTCAGTATTTTTTACTTCTGGCGCTTTCTGAGCTGCTGGCACAAAAATCACCACCGTCGAGGTCGCTGGAACTGTAATTTCAAGCGTACTTGTTGTTGGTGCTGGAATTGTTGATGGTGTTGACGTTGCATTTGGCGCTGTCGATGTCGCCGCAGTTGATGATGCTGATTGTTTCAAACTATCTGTCTCCTGTTTCAGTTGTGCAAGCGCAACAACCGCGCCCGTTCCTGAAACAGTGCTTGAAACTGAACCATCAGCCGCAGTCTCGTCGAGTGATTGTTGAAGTGCTGTAATTTTTACTTCAATAACTTTTGCAACTTGAACCGCTGCAGCAGGATCTGACTGTTTCGCAGCCTGCAACGTTTCGCTGACGTTCTGAACTTCTGTTTTTAAATTTTCTGCTGCAACTGCAACACGTGCTTTTTGTTCAACTGGATTTGCAGTTGGCGTTGCAATAATTTTTGTAACTTCATCTGCGCGACGTGATGCAAATGATAAATGCAATTCCGCAGTTGCTGCACTTCCCTGCGTTACCTGCACAACTGCAACTTGCGTATGTTCAGTTGCAATCTTCACTGGATACAAGGCGTCGCCTGGCAAACTTCCGAGCGATGCACTCACCGTTGTAATCCATCCTGCAGTTCCAAGACTGAAACACAATGTAAAAATAACCGCTGGACGCACATATGCGTACACGGTTTTCTGCGGCATGATAAGCGAAAGCGCTGACCATACATGTGCCATGGTAAAAATACGTGTTGGCACTTCTTCAGTTGTACGATTAATCGTGCTGAGCATTTGAGCGCGTGATGAAGCAACCCACTCTTCGTTTGGGTTTGCTGCATGCGCTGTGTTCTTCAGCATGCGAATCGATTGTACAACGTCAGCTCGTTTCATGTTTTTCTAAAATAGTTTTTAGTGTAGTTGTTGCTCGATGAAGGAGAACGCGAACTGAGACATGTGACTTTCCAATAATTTCTGCGATCTCACCGGTTGAAAGCTCTTCTATATATCGGAGCATCAGAATGTCGCGATACTCTTCTTTCATGTGCTTCATCGCATCGATCACAGCGTTCGCTTCTATTGTTGTGTCGATCAGTTGAATCTGTCCGCCGCCATCTGTTGGGCTGAGCGCTTCCTCGTCATCTGTCTCAAGTCGTTCGTCGAGTGACACGTAATTGCGACGAGAGCGATAATGATCAATGACTAGGTTACGCGAGATGCGATAGATGAGCGAAGAGAAACTAACAACGTCACGACTTTCGAGTAAGTAGTGCCATGCGCGGAGAAATGCTTCGGACGTGAGGTCCTGAGCTTCCTCTTTTGAGCTCACCTTAAAAGAGATGAACCGGTAGATGCCCGCCACATACGTATCGTAGAGTTCTGCGTACGCTTCTGCGTCCCGCTTGGTCTGGATTCGGTATATGAGGTATTTGTCGCGCAATTGACTACTCATTTAATATGACGTATGGGGAAGCAAAGTGTTACAGTCACCGCAGTTCCCTAAATTTTGAGGGCCATTCGAAAGGCCTAAGTTACGAGCAATTATAGCTAAAAATCGAATTTCTGTCAATCGTTTTATGGGGATGATTTTAGGCCAAAACTTGACTATTTGTATAGGATGTTGTAGACTATTTTCACTATGGCAATTAAAGACACAATTCGCGTTTCAATCTCAGAGGCCGCAAAGCTCTTTGGGGTCAATGCCCAGACCATCCGCCGAGCTATCAAAAATGAGGAGCTTTCGTATGTAATCGTCCAAGGACGGTACAAAATCAGCTTTGAGAGCCTTTTGAAGTGGTCAGGCCAACACACAAGCATCAATAACAAAATGCAGTCGAGCGGCATCGGCCAATTTGTCGACAAATGGAAAATCCGCAATAAGGTGTACGCACCAAACCCAGAGATTATCGTAAAGGCTGATGAGCCAGGACAAAATCTCAATCTTTTTTCAATTCAGCCCGCTGACCGGATCGAAGTCAAACCAAAACCAGAACGTAAAACTAAAGGCACTCCAGCTAGCGCAATACAAAATCCTACGCTTCCGCTATAATGAAGGAATGAAACGTCTTCGCGCCGCACTTTTATTAATTATTTTTTCAACAGTTTTTTTTGCACCAGCGATTAGTTTTGCGGCGACGAAACCGACACCGAAAATTCAACCACGTCGCGCAAATCTTTTTTTATCGTGGACCGTGACTGATGACGAAGCAACGCAACTCGCACAATGGGATTTAATTGTGCTTGATGCAGAGATCGGACGACTCCATCCGGAAATAATTCGAAAAATTCGCGCAATCAATCCGTCGATAATTATCGTGTGTTATATTTCGTCCAACGAATTACATACACCCGCGTCATGGCTCGCGTCTGCCGCGCCACTTCGCGCCGAATTACTATCGCAATTAACTGAATCAAATTTTTTACATCATGCAGACGGTTCACGCGTTTCGTTTTGGCCCGAAACAAACATGTTAAATATTACCGGAAGTTGGCAACAAATTTTACCGCAATTTGTAAATGATAAAATTTTATCAACGGGTTTGTGGGACGGAATCATGCTCGATAATGTATGGGAAAGTATTTCCGGATATGTTGGCGACGTTGGAATTCCAAATGCAACGTGGGGCAGTGCAGAACAAAGTTTAATAAATAATTTTCATCAGCTCGCACCGAACGCACTCATCATTGCAAATGGCAGCACAAAATTTTCTGGAACTGATGGTGTTGTGTTTGAAAGTTTTCCAAAAGATGGATTTACATCAACCATAAATCTCGCAAATAAATTCGACAAAAAACTCAAAGGAAATTCGTTCATGATTTTAAATACTGCAGGCGATGTAAATTCGGAAGATTAGAAAGCTGCATGTTTACGATTTAATTTTGCGAGCGCTCACATGGCGAATGCATATGCATCGTGTGATCGCGGGCCGATCGATCATGGTGCAACGTGGTGGACAAATGAATACGATGTGTCACTCGGAAAGCCAACCGCTGACGCAAAAAATGTGCGCGGAATTTGGCGACGAAATTTTGAACACGGCGCGGTAATTGCAAATCCAAGTTCTAAATCAGGCACGATTAATTTGGGCGCAACGTATGATGTGAATGGTCGTCGTGTACAAACAGTTTCGCTCAATCCGCAAGACGGTGCGCTGCTCCTCACACCGATTTCAACGGTTGATTTACCACTGCGCCATCCTGATGTATATACGGAATTTTATACGAACCACGGCGCGCAATTACACGCGCCAATTACAATTGTAAAAAATGGTTCTGACTCTCTCGCGCTCCCGCTCCAACCGCTCACACAAATAATTGATATTTCTGGCGACAATCATCCGGACATCATTAATATTTCTTCGCGTGACCAAACAGCGCTGATTACAGTCGTGAGTAATAATATTCGCACTGCGCAATTCATGCCGTTCGCATCAGAACGCGGTACCGCAGTTCGCATGATGATCGGAAAATTTGATACAACTAACACGCGACAAATTGTTGCAGTGTTGTTTGGAAAAACAACAATTTATATAAAAATATTTTCGTTGACTGGCCAACTTCGTAATTCATTCACCATACCAAAAAACCCCGACGAGTACGTCGGAGTTTTGGTCAGCGATGTTGATGGCGATGGGATCAGCGATATTACCACGCTGCGCCAGAGTCAAACATTTACGCCGTAAGTGCAAGATTCGATTCGAATTCGTGCGCCGCTTTTTTTGTCATCGCACTCACCACTGCAACTGAATAACGTGCAGCAATAATATCCCAACAATATTGTCCGCGAATTCGCTCACCGAGTACACGCGCAACAACTGAAACGTCATCAAAATTTTTAATCGTACGCACTAAATGTTCTGCCGCGCGTCCGACATCACCGAGCTCAACATACGCGTGCGCTTCACCAAAAATTTCACGGTGTGCAGAAATATCTGACACGACGAGTGGTACGCCGTATGAAGCTTGTTCCAAAATCGCGAGAGGCATTCCTTCAGAATATGAAAGTGAAATACCTGCGCGCGCAAATTTCATAAGCGATTTTAATCGCTCGCCCGTTTGTACACCCACAAATAAAATATCTGTGCGGCCCGCAGCTTGTTCTTCGAGCAATGCTTTGTATGAATCATGTGGATCAGCAGCATCGCCAACAATTACTAATTTTAAATCTGAAAAATCTTCACCTGCGCGTTCTTTAAAACGCACAAACGCTTCAATCGCTTCATGCTGCGCTTTGTCGCGCATCAAACGCGCAACGCTTACAACATAACGAAATGGCGCGAGATTAAATTCTTCCAAATATTTTTCTGAATTTTCTGTTGCGACGTCTTCAAAAACACCGTTCGGTAAATAGGTGCTGACACGATTCCATTCCGTCAATAAATATGTTTGAAGTGAACGCGATGTTACAAAAATTTCATCTGCAACGCGAACCGTTACAAATTCACCCAAGAAAAAAGCTGCACGTGCGAGCGCGCCCCACTTTTGTAAATCACGATCTTTGCAATGAAACGTCACAAAAATTTTTGTTTTTGGCGCAAAGATTTTTGGAATCCACGCAAGAAGCGCAGGACCCACGCCCTGAAAATGCATCACGTCAACATTACTGCGAAGTGCATCGATGATAGAAAAAAACGTATGCGAAATTGTGTCGAGATGTTTGGTATGAATCGCCGGTGCAAATTTCAATTGCACACCTTTGTACACACTCGGCTGATTTTTCGTATACCACACGCGACAATACGCGCTTACCTGATAGCCTGAAGCCGCCATTCGAACCGCCAATTCTTCGGTTGCACGCTCAACACCACCCCAGAGGGCTGGGATGCCTTTTTGACCGATAAATGCGATATGTACGGGCTTTTTTGCCATAGTAGCTACGTGTTATCGTAACTACAGATAATAGCACTAATTCCCGATTTTGTCAAGAAGGCAGCCTAAAATACCGGTTAAAACCTCATAGTAGAGCTCTGGATCGCGAACCGTATCCACAAAAGCACGGGCTTGGAGGCCAATTTTAGCCCTTTCCTGAGGCTTTAATCCCCAGATGTGGCGCATGGCCGCCGCAAGCCCTACGACGTTCCCTCGCTCAAACAAAAACCCGGTTTCCCCTTCGCGAATCTGCTCTGGGATTCCCCCCGAATACGCAGCAATAACCACCTTCCCCGACGCTTGCGCTTCAAGCACCGAATATGGATCATTCTCATAACAAATCGACGAAACGATAACCGCCGCAGCATTTTTAAAATATGCGCGAACATTTTCTGGCGACTGCGCGCCTTCAAACGAAATATTTATCGCGCCAATTTCGCGCACGCGTTCTAACAATTTTTGCATGAGCGGTCCATCGCCAATAATTTTTAATGGAATATTCGGCAACTCGCGCGCAGCTTCAACTAACATTTCGACACCTTTTTCTTCAACTAACCGACCGACAAAAAGCATGTATGAATCTTCGCTCGGCTGTACAGAAAATTTTGTAATGTCGATCGGATTCGGAACGTGCAAAAACTTTTCCGCGGGCCATCCAAATTCTGTGTGCTGATGAATTAAAAACATGCTCGGCGAAATAATTCGATCAAACGCAGAAAAAATTCCGCGCGCTCGATTCGATGCGAGTGCGAGCGCTGCCCATAAACTTTTCACAAAAGAATTTTGCACCGTCGCGCCAAACACATCGTTCAAAATATTTTTCTTACACAAATCATCAACATGTCCGTGTGCAAATAATCGCCCGTTTGGACACACTAATTTATATGCATGTGTCGTAAACACGATCGGAATTTTTCGTCGACGCAAAACAGAAACAACCGTCGGACCGAGCGCATCAAAAATTCCTTGAATGTGCGCGACTTCTGGTTTTGTCTCGTCGATAAGCGCATTTAATTTTCGTGCGACTTCGAATGAATAAAAAAATCGCGCCGCTTTTTTTAATAAATGTCCAGGCGCATAAAAATCAACACCGCTCACAAAAAATTTCGAATACGACGACGGATAATTCGCCGGATGTTCGGTTGAAAAATCAATCACCTCGTGTCCGTGCGTGTGCAATAAATCGCGTTCAATAAAAAACACGCGCTCAACGCCGCCGACATCACGAAAAAAATTATTGATTAATAAGATGCGCATACACGCGTTCGTATTGAGTTACCATTTCTTTAATGTCGCAGTGCGTGCGCGCATATTCACGCGCCTGTGCGCCGATCTGTTGCGCAATATCCTGATGTTCCCACACCCACTTAATCGCCTCGGCAAGCGCTGCTGGATTTTCTGGCTGAACTAGTAATCCCGTTTTTCCGTGATCAATTAATTCCGGAATTCCGCCCACGTTCGACGCGATCACACACCGTCCCGCAGCCATGCCTTCCATTACCACGAGCCCAATTCCCTCCCAGCGCGACGGCATCACGACAACGTCATGTTCCGCAATCGCCTCGGCAACATCTAACTGCGCGCCAATAAATTGCACGCGATCATTTAGATGGAGCAGAGTCACGCGATCAACTAAACTATCGAGCAAATTCCCAGTTCCGATAATCGTGAGCTGCCACGGAATCGTGTGCATGCCCGACAACGCTTCAATTAAAATGTCGTGACCTTTTTGCGGCCAGAGACGACCGATCACCAACAATTTTAACGAGCCTTCAAACTTCGGCGCCGGCAAATTCAAATAGCGATGTGTTTCAATCGCGTTGCGAATCACGACAATTTTATTCTCTGAAATATGTCCCTGATTAATCAAAAAAGTTCGAATCGCATCACTCGCCGCAATCACCGTATCCGCGGTGTACGACAACATTTGTTTCACGCGCGTTTTTAATTCGCCGAGATCAACATCCGTATTTTGTTCAGACGCAACCATAATCGGCACGCGATTTAACATCGACGCAACTTGGCCCCAGAGATGCGCGCCAAATAAATGTGTGTGGACAATATCTGGCTCCAAACGATTTAATAAATGTGTGAGTTCAACGAGCATTCCAAGTCCAAGCAACGTTGTTTTCCCCAACGAATAATACGGAATTCCCGCAGCGCGCAATTCAGATTCCAGCGGTCCGCCGCCGACAATCGTCACCACCGCAAAATCAAATGCATCGCGATTTCCGTAGCGAACCAGATCAACTAAAATTCGTTCCGCGCCACCCAAATCCAACGTCGGAATAATGTGCACGACTTTAATTTTATTCGTGCCGAGATTTTTTTTCGAATTTTTTTTCAATCGCAAATTCATGGTCATAATTTTATGTTAAATCCAGAGCGACGCCAGCGCCACACCCATCAGCACCCACACTTTCGCATCAAAATATCCGGTGTTAAATAATTGATATCCCCAGAGCGACGCAAACGTCATGAACATCATAAAATGAAATCCACTCGCGCGTCGTTTCCAGAGCGACACACCGATCGCGCCGAGCCACGCAAAAAACGTAATCGTTCCAAGCGCGCCCAATTCCAAAATTAATTTTTGTATGACACCGTGTGCATCCATCGCCGCGCCATAATCCATGTGAAATGTTGTTGTGTCGTCGACAGTCGGTAAATACATTCCCGGTCCAATGCCGACAATCGGCGATCGCTGAAAATATTGCACCGCGATTCCTAATAAATCTTTACGCGTTTCGTCCGACGTATCCGCGACAACCGTTGACTGAATAATCAAAAAGAAAATCGCGAGCACAGTCAGCGCAATTGCGATCGCACGCGCATCAATTTCTTTTGCGTGACGCGACGACGAATAGCGACTATGCCACCAAAAAAATAAAACAGCTTGCATCGTCATCACAATCCACGCCGCGCGCGAAAATGTTATAAGCGACACGAACGAAATTAAACCCGCGAAAAAAAACATTGTGTTGCGAAGTACAGGATCGTGTTTTTGTTTAAACGCAAACCACCATGCGAACGGAATAATTGCGACGAGCGATTCTGCCAGAACATTTTGATTGGTGCCGAACGGCGCGAAACCAAACACGCTAAACGGAATCGCACGCATAAATCCAACTGAGTGTTCGGTGAAGAGCGACACAATTCCCATGAGCGCACCGAGCACACACGCGAGTTCGTATGCGTACATCGTGCGCAAGAGTTTTGGTTTTGAATGGAGCAGCGCGATAACCGGCACTGCAAATGCGAGATAGAAAAAAACGTACGGGCGAAAAAAAGATTTTACAACGGTTCCCAAAAATAATGGATCTGCAAAATATGCGGACAATGCGACGCAAACATAAAACGCCGCAAAAAATCCAGAAAATTTCAGCGTGCGTTTTAAATCAATGACGTCAGGTCGAATAAAAAATAATAACCAACAGACAACCAACACGCCAACCGCGAGCAGATCGACGAACGGCGCGTTAATCGATCCGAGAAATGGCAGGCGCGCGAGACTTTGGTCTTGAGAAAAATCAATCGCGAGTCCACTCATCGGCGCAAAAAACGCGAGCGCGTAAATCGCCCACTCCGGATATGCGAGGCCGAGCGCCGCGCCCACGACGCCAAACGTTAAAATTGCAATCGCGGTCCACGAAAAAAATTGCGCGAGAATAATTGCAGCGATGATGATGACGATCCCGCCGAACGCGAGACGCCATGTATGTGGATGTGCAACTGCAGTGGGCATAATTTGTAAACCGTATTATAGCAGAATAAAAAAACACCGGCGATTCTTCATGACTGGTAGGTCATTGGAATCGCCGGTTGATCAACCTTTCTTGATCGGGATCCGGTAGGATCTTTTACTTTCTTGCAGACTCTTGCTGCGAGAGCTTACTGCTCCCAAACCTCCAGCGTGCCGACCAAGTCACCGTTCGGGTTGAGCCCCGAGAGCGTGGCGCGCGCATCGAGCTCGATCTGGTAGTCGAAGCCGCCGAGCGCACTGAGGTAGCTGAGGATCGTCGGCGCCAGGGCGAGGCACGTCGTGTTCGTCACGTCCGCGTTGGGCGTACCCGGACCGCAATCGTTCTTCGCCGTGAGGAACATTTCCGAACTCCCCGTCGGCGTGTAACCGTTCGCCGAGAAGTTCTTCTGCGGAATCCACTTGGCGTAGACCGTCTTGCCAGGCGAGGCCTTGGGCTTCGTGATGTACTCCGCGCCATTGGCATTGAGGAACGGCGAGGACGCCGAGCCGCAGTACCAATTCTTCGCGTTGCTGATCTTGTTCGAGCCCGTGATGTTGATCTGGATCTTCTTGCTGTTCGCCTCCGAGTTGAAGGCGCCGCTCGTCAG
>JAPLWO010000044.1 GCA_026396555.1 Candidatus Magasanikiibacteriota bacterium | reverse complement strand
CAAATAATACGCGTCGTAATATCCGTGGGACAACGCAAACGTACCGATCATGATGCGGCGCTTTACTTCGTCAGGAAATCCTTTGGTACGTGATACAGCATACGTCGAAATTAAATCCGCTGTTTTTTCGCGAACACCATATCGAATTCCATCAAGACGCGCCAAATTTGAGCTGTCCTCGCACGGAACTAAAATATAATATGCTGCGATTGCATATTGGGTGTGTGGTAATGAAATTGAAATTAACTCCGCACCCAGCTCAACAAATTTTTGTGCAGCCGCATCAACTGTCGCGCGAATTTTTGGATCCAAATCGTCGGTAAAATATTCCTTTGGTACACCAATCTTCATTCCACGAACAGATTTTTTTATTTCTTCGCGATATTCTGGAACTGCTGCAACCGCGGTTGTTGCGTCTTTTGGATCATGTCCCGCAATATGTTGCATGATCATCGCGATGTCTTCTGCAGAACGCGCGAATGGACCAACCGTATCGAGCGATGACGCCATCGGCATCGCGCCAAAACGTGAGGTTCGACCATAGCTCACTTTCAAACCCGACACACCACAAAAACTCGATGGATATCGAATCGAACCGCCTGTATCTTCACCAATCGAAAACGCCGCCAAGTCAGCCGCAACTGCAGCTGCTGATCCACCAGACGATCCACCCGCAACACGTTCATGGTCCCATGGATTTCGAACTGCGCCGTACATTGAATTTTCATTCGAAGCGCCGTGACCGAATGCATCGCAATTATTTTTTCCAATGACAATCGCTCCTGCGTCTCGTAATTTCTGAATAACCGTCGCGTCAAACGTTGGAATGAAATTATCTAAAATTTTTGCAGCGCCCGTCGAACGAATTCCAACAGTGTCAATTGCGTCTTTAACTGCAAACGGGATTCCGGCAACGTCAGACAAAACTTCGCCGCGCGCTCGAGCCGCATCAATCTCAAGCGCTTCAGTACGCGCAGATTCCTGCGCAAGCGAAATAAATGAATTTAATTCACTGTCACGCGCTTCGATATTTTTAAAAAAATAATCAACTGCTTCTACAGCAGTCACTTCTCCGCTCCGCAATAAGTTACTCCACTCAGCCAAACTCAGAAATGGTTTCATATCATTCTTTGTAATCAGAAAATACCGGAGGCACAACCAACAAATCCGCACGTGATGATGGAAATTCATTAATTAATTCGGCGCGCGTTGCTTCGTCCAATTGAACAACAGTGTCAGGTCGTAATGCATCCAAAGTTTCAGTAATATATGAAGTCGGCTCAACATTGGTTGTATCAATTTCCTGCAATCGTTCCACATACCCTAAAATAGCCGATAATTCGGTCGCATAGCGCTCTTTTTCAGCTTCAGTTAACTCTAAACGCGCGAGCAGCGCAATATGTTCAACTTCTTCTCGAGATAATTTCATATCATTTCAACTTATTCAGTATGGCCAAAAATTCAGCTTCCGTCAACCGCTGTATGCCGAGTTTTTTCGCTTTTTCTTCTTTAGACCCCGCCTCTTTCCCCACGACCACCTGTGTTACTTTTTTATTGATCGTATCTGAAACGTGAGCGCCATATTTTTTAACTAATTCAGCAGCTTCAGGTCGCGACATAGAATCCAGACTTCCAGTAAATAAAAATACTGATCCTGTAAGTGGGCCCGTTGTTTGAACCATCGGCTCCACAACAACACCCGCCTTCAACATGCGGTTAATTTGTTTTTGATGACTTTCGTCGTGCAAATATTCACTAATACTTTTTGCAACGACATCACCCACACCATCAATTGCCGCTAGCTCATCTTCGTTCGCATGTAAAAATTTCTCGAGCGAACCAAACGTAGTCGCTAATCGCGTCGCTGACTCATCGCCCACGTGGCGAATGCCGAGCGCAAAAATAAATCGATCAAGTCGAATTTTTTTCGCGTTTGAAATATTTTCAATCAAATTACGCGCCGACGTTTCCGCAAATCGATCCAATCCGATCACGTCTTCATACGTTAATTCAAATAAATCTGCGGCAACAGAAATTAAACCTTCACCGATTAATTGTTCAACGATTTTTTCTCCTAATCCATCGATATCAAATCGACCACGCCCGACAAAATGCGCAATCGATTCTTTTTGTGATCCTTCACACAATTTATTTGTACAATACGTTGCAACTTCTCCCTCTGTTCGCATCACCTCCGCACCACATACCGGACATTTTTTTGGCGCGTGAATTTTTTTCTCCGTTCCGACACGAAGTTCCGTAATTACGGATTTTATTTTTGGAATAATATCGCCCGCTTTTTCAATCACAACCGTATCACCAATCCGTAATCCTAGTCGTTCGATTTCATCCATGTTGTGCAACGTCGCATGACTCACTGTTGTTCCCGCGACTAAGACGGGCCGTAAATGCGCAACGGGCGTAATAACTTTAGTGCGTCCAACTTGCCAGACAATTTTTTCTAAAACCGTTGTCGCTTCTTCGGCTGGAAATTTAAATGCGATTCCCCAGCGCGGCGCTTTTCCTGTATAGCCGAGCGCCTGCTGCAAATGCACGTCATTTAATTTTATAACTAATCCATCTACCCAATATGGAAGTTTTTTATTTTCCCGCTCATGCCAAATTTTCCACATCGCAACAATTTCCTTAACGCTTCGACACACACGCCATTCATGATTAACTTGAAACCCAAGAGATTCGATTAATTCAAGTTCAGCTTTTTGGCTTGTCGGCTCTTCTATTCCAGATTTGATGAGCGACAAATCATACAAAAATGCTTCCAATCTGCGAGACGCCGCAATGCGCGGATCTAGTTGACGCACCGCACCCGCCGCAGCATTTCGAGGATTCGCAAATAACGCCTCGCCATTTTTTTTGCGTTCTTCGTTCAAATCATTCAGTACGCGCGTCGGCATCCACACTTCGCCTTCAAGCACAATCGACACCGGTTTATTGAGCGTCACCGGAATCGATTGAATTGTTTTTATATTTTCTGTCACATCTTCGCCAATCACCCCATCTCCGCGCGTTGCTGCAGTTACCAATTCTCCATTTTCATACGTCAACACAATATGAATACCATCAATTTTCAGCTCAACAACGTATTCAGGCTCAATATCATGACCTGTCGCTTCTCGTAATAATTTTCGAACGCGTGTATCAAACGCTTCAATATCTTCTTCCGAAAATGCATCATCAAAAGACCATTGTTGCGCCGCGTGCTTCACTTTTTTAAATGCGTCGAGCGGTTTACCACCAATTCGCTGCGTCGGAGAATTTGGATCTGCAAATTCAGGATGTTCGCTTTCTAATTTTCGAAGCTCATCCATGAGCGACGAATAAATAACATCCGTAACACTCGGATCATTTTCAACATGATATTTATATCGCAAATCCGCGATCGTGACGCGTAACTTTTTAATGCGCGCTAAAATTTCAGACGAGCGCACCATACATGGCAATCAATGCTTGCAATCCAAGCGCAATAAATAAATACAATCCATATGACGAAGTGCCACGAAAACTTCGCGTATTCCATGCCCAGCTCACAAGTCCTGCAAGCACTGCCAAAATGTATGCGATGGCGAGCGTCACAAAAAAAGCAGGCCAACCGACAATCATTCCAATAAAAATTCCAAATAAAATATCATGCACATGCACCCAGCGCCAATGACTAATCATCACGAGCAGCGCCATCACGAATCCTGAGAAAATTCCCGCGAATAATGCAAATTCAAGATTTGCCAAAGTATCAAACAAAAATAATCGCGTCAAAATTGCGATCAAAATCACTACATACAATCCAAATGGCAATTCATCATATGCTAAATCTGAAATAGCGAGCACGAGACCTCCGAAAATGATGAAAAGTAAAAATCCAATATGAAACCACGCAAGCACTGCGAGTGGTAAACCGGCGCCCCAAATAAAAAACCATGTATACAAAGTCACCAACATTCCCCCGACCTCGGCCGCGAATGAAGTAATCGGTAAACGCCCTAAACACGAACGACAGGTTCCACGACGAAACAAGTAACCCAAAATCGGAATGAACGTCAGCATCCACTCAGCTGAAAAACATTTTGCACAACTCTTGCGCCATAAATTTGTTCGCGATACATGAAACCAATACGCAAATCGATCTGATAATGCGCCAAGATAAGCACCGGTAATCGCAACAATAATTGCAGCCACAATAGGATATGCCATATTACGGTTTTAATTGAATACCTGCAGGACTGATTTGAACTTTTCCCTGTAACCCATTAACCGCGCCTTCGAGCGCCGCGTCAATCGTATAAGTGTTATTTGGATTAATCGATGTGTATGAATAACCGCTGAGCTGCGCAGGTTCTGGAAGTGGAGGCGTTGGAACTGGATCTAAATAAACAGTCGAACCACCACACGCACTTCGTGTTTCTGCAAAACCAGTTGGCGTTCCCGCACAAATTACTTTATAACCTGTTGAGCCTAATAAAATAGGAGTTGGCGCTTGTGGATATCGATTATTACTATGAAAATAATCTTCGAGCGCTCGTCGGGTAATATCTAAATCCGATAATCGAGTTGCATCACGTGCACGTTCGCGCGCAGTTCCTAATAATATTGATCCGAACAAAATCAAGAGGCCGATGACGCCCAGAACAATTAAAAGTTCGAGAATCGTAAATCCGTTTGGCTGAAAATTTTTTTTCATATTATGAATTACTTACAATCATGCGCTCTGCAAGACCAATCGCCACACAAAAACGTGGACCGATGCGATCAAGCATTGGTTTTAAACTCGGCGGAACCACCACGCGTGTCCATGGATCACCTGCAAATGTTTTTATCGAAAAATGTTCCTCGATTTTTTTTGCAAGCATGGGCATATGTGTTGCGCCTCCGGTCAAAATAATTTTATCAGGTCGCGTCATTGCGTCTGACGAACTGCGACGTGCGGTCTCCAAAACAATTTCAATTTGACGAATGATCGGCAAAAAAACAGGTTGCAATAATTTATCAACTTCCGGATCCGATAAATCATCAAGCGACTCAAACACATCAATTTTCATGTTCTCCACATCTCCCACAGGTTTATTCCACGCACGCGCCAAAATTTCATTTACCTTATCACCGCCCACGATCAATTTTTTTATACATTTCAACCTCACTTGGGAGCGGTTCAATTTTCCGCGTATCTAATTGCGCTTCTGCAAGTGGAAATGGCAATAATTTTTCTATTTCATGTGCAACTGCAGCATTGAACGTTTTTGCATCCGCTTTCGGAATATTTATAATGGTTGAAAATACATCACGCTGAGGAAGTGATGCAACAACGGATTTTGAAACTGTTTTTGCAGCAGCTGCAATTTCCTTAATCATCGCAGCGGTTGTCTCAACTGCAGCAGCACGTTCTGCATCAGTTCGTGTGATGCGAAATGGGACAGGCACATCTGAAAATGCGTATGTATGCAAATAAGGTCGCTTATTTTGTTCTCGTAATTCAACGAGTTTAATTCCACCAGAACCGATGTCGATTCCGATATACTGCTTTGATTTTATTCCAAACAATGACATAGGTGTTGCGAACAATTATAACAGACTTTGAATTCAAGCGCGAGAAGTGATACTATTGTGCATATCTATGGAACCACTCGTATTATTTAACACATTGTCGCGCACGAAAGAAATTTTTAAACCACTAAAAAAACCAGCGACGATTTATAATTGTGGGCCAACTGTCTATCATGATCAGCATATTGGAAATTTTCGAACCGCGATGACGGTTGATTTGTTAAAACGAACTTTGTTGCACGCAGGATATTCCGTTAAACACATCACCAATATTACTGACGTCGGACATTTAACCGATGATGTGGGTGGCACGGGCGAAGATCGTATGGAGATTGGCGCGAAACGAGAAGGAATTACAGCGCTTCAAGTCGCTCGAAAATACGAAAAAATGTATAAGGCAGATTTGCACGAGCTTAATAATATTTCCCCTTTTAAATGGACGCGCGCTACAGAACATATTAATGAACAAATCGCGCTGGTCAAAAAATTAGAGCGACTCGGTTACACGTATCGAACTTCTGACGGAATTTATTTTGACTCAAGTCGCTGTTCGGATTATGGAAAACTTGCGGGATTAAAAAATGTACAACAACAAGCGGGAAAACGCGTTGATCTGGGTGAGAAAAAAAGTCCAACTGATTTTGCGCTGTGGAAATTTGCGGCGCCCGGCGTTAAACGACAAATGGAATGGAAATCTCCCTGGGGTGTTGGATTTCCCGGCTGGCATATTGAATGCTCAGCCATGGCGATGAAATATTTAGGCGAAACCATTGATATTCACGCGGGAGGCATTGATTTGATCCCCGTACATCACACCAACGAAATTGCGCAATCAGAATGCGCGACTGGAAAACCATTTGTTCGTTTTTGGGTTCATGGAGCATTTGTAATTGAAGGCGAAGAAAAAATGTCAAAGTCAAAAGGCAATGTGAAAACAATGGAGTGGATCAAAGAAAATGGATTCGCGCCACTCGACTATCGATATTTAACACTGCAAACTCATTATCGAAAAGAATTATCAGTGACGCTTGAGTCGCTCGCCGCTGCACGCAGCGCACGACACTCCATTGTAAATTTTATAGCAAGTGCAACACACCGCGGCGGTCATATAATTAAGGCTGCATTGCAAAAATTTGATGCAGCTCTCACGAATGATCTCAATGCACCACAAGCAGTTGCAGTGTTGTGGGATGTAATGGGAAGCGACGCGTCAGATGCAGACAAACGCACAACAATTCTTGTGATGGATGAAGTATTTGGACTCGATTTAAAACACGCAAAAAAAATTGCCGTCGTCATCCCCGCAGAGATTCAAAAATTATTAGACGCACGCGCCCAAGCTCGTGCAGAAAAAAATTGGGCAGCGTCTGATGCAATCCGCGATGAAATTCGCGTACGAGGTTTTGAAGTTTCAGATACCGCAACGGGTCAAACCATTCAACCTGTGCTATAATAAAAATATATGGCGGTTGAAAATCAGCCAGGTTTTACTCCCGAAATTCCAGCAGCTCCCGAACAATCGGTCGAGCAAATTGAAGCACCTGAAAGTAAGCGTGAAGTTGTAGCTCCTAAGCCTCAACAACCTTCGCCTGCACCACAACCACTTCCTGTCCAGCCACAGCCAATCATGCCGGCGATTGATCCAATACAAAAAGAAGTGGAAACTGTTTTATCAGAAGAAGTCGCTGAAATGTATAAAACATTATCAGCTGAAAAGAAAAAGGAATTTAAGGCAAAAGGTGAAGAAATTTCTGCAAAAATTTCGGGAATGATTAAAAGCGGCATCATTCAAATCAAACAAATTTTAGAATTAATTCGAGAGTGGTTATTGATCGTGCCAGGCGTCAATAAATTTTTTCTCGAACAAGAGGCGAAAATTAAAACAGATAAAATTCAAGAACTATTTGACCGCGAACACAATCGAAAACCATAACTATGTTTTTGCAACTCGCGATCATTGACAATACAGCAGGACTCAGTGCGGTTGGCGATCAGCTCGCAACACCCGCATTTCCGACGATCGGACTTTCGATTATTATTCCGTTTGTACTTATTTCCGGAGGAATCGCAGCGCTTTTTTTAATTCGTTCATTTGTTCGCCATAAAAATCAACACCTCGGAAGTTTTAAACAAGTGGTTTTGTTAGTGACGGTTCCAAAAGAACGTAAAGAAGATTCACAAAAAGGTGGTGCGACGGAATCTTTATCGATTCAAAAAGTTCGCGAAGAAATTGCAGTAATGGAAACATTATTTGCGAATATCGGAGGCTTGCGTCCGCAGCACGGAATTAAAACATGGCTCTTAGGTCGTGATGATAATTTTAGTTTTGAAATGGTTGCGCATGGTGGTTTGATTTATTTTTACGTTGCGGTTCCTCGAACACTGCAATCTTTTATTGAAGAACAAATCCACGCACAATTCCCTGCAGCGGTAATCGAAGAAACAAAAGACTATAATATTTTTACACCCACGGGCGCGATTCTTGCTGGTTACTTGTCGTTTAAACGTAGCAGTCCATTTCCCATTAAAACATACAAAAAAATTGATTCAGACCCGCTGAACGCAATTACGAATTCGCTCGCAAAAATTCAAATTCCAGATGGTTCATGCATTCAATTCGTGGTACAACCAGCAGGAAGTTCATGGCGTAAACATGGAATCGAATTAGCGCGCGAAATTCAGCAGGGTGGAAAATTTGAAAAAATTGCAAACCGCGGCGTGTTAGGAACGTTTCTTCATCACTACGTATTTCTTTCAACACGCAAAGATGGGACCAAAGGGAGTCATGAGCCGTATCGTCTCTCTCCGATGGAAGAAGAGGTTGTTAAAGGACTTGAAGAAAAAGCGAGTCGCGCAGGTTTGCATGTAAATATTCGTATCGTTGTTGCGGCGACTGATAAAATTCGCGCGCGTCAAACATTCGATCAGGTTGCCAGCGCGTTTGCACAATTCAATTCTTATCATTATGGAAATAGTTTTTCTGTTTTGATTCCATCAGGACAAAATCATATTGTACAAGATTTTATTTATCGTTCACTCAATGAACATCGTTCGCTGTTACTCAACACCGAAGAAATTTCTTCGCTCTATCACTTCCCGCTTCCAACAACAGAAACTCCAAATATTAAATGGTTAACTGCACGTAAAGCACCGCCACCAAATAACGTTCCGCGCGAAGGAATTATTTTGGGCTACAATGATTACCGCGGTATTCGAACTGACATTCGCGTTGCGCGTGATGATCGCGCACGTCACATGTATATCATTGGAAAGTCTGGTACTGGTAAATCGGTGTTCCAAGAAAATCTTGCCGCACAAGATATCGCAAACGGTGATGGAGTTTGTATTATTGATCCGCATGGAGATTTAGTTGATGATGTGTTATCACATGTTCCCGCATCACGCGCCGACGATGTTATTTTATTTGATCCAGCGGACATTGGTCGTCCACAAGGTTTGAACTTGATGGAATATGATCCTCGCTATCCAGAACAAAAAACATTTGTGATCAATGAAATGATCAAGATTTTTGATAAATTGTACGACTTAAAATCTACGGGTGGTCCAATGTTTGAACAATACATGCGTAACGCAATGTTACTTTTGATGGAAGATCCAGAGTCTGGTTCAACGCTCATGGAAGTTCCAAAATTATTAGCAGATGAAGATTTTCGTCGCTTTAAATTATCAAAATGTCACAATCCAGTTGTGTATGATTTTTGGGTAAAAGAAGCGCAAAAAGCTGGTGGCGAAGCATCACTTCAAAACATGGTTCCGTACATCACCTCAAAATTAACGCAGTTTGTTTCGAACGATTACATGCGTCCAATTATCGGTCAACAAACGAGTGCATTTAATTTCCGCGAAGTAATGGATAAACGAAAAATCTTGTTGGTGAAATTATCAAAAGTT